>JAITDJ010000080.1 GCA_031282635.1 Clostridiales bacterium | reverse complement strand
ATTATGACGGAAAGCGGCTTTCTGGTGTTATAGGTTTTTCTTTTACGCAGGATCTTGAAAGCAAACTGTCATTCACGATTCATATAGACCCGCGAAAAGTCAATTGCCATATTGAACCTGATTAGTCCGTTTCCACAAAATCAACCGCAGTAGCCAAAGATAATCTAATAGCGCCAGAGCCGTATTTTTCCGTATCAGCCGCTTTTATAATTTTTTTTTCAGCCAGATAGTCAAAACAGGCTGATAGTAAATTATGTGATAGGGCAGGAATAGCGGCCATCAATTCATCGTCTGAGATAACTATTATGTCAGGCTCATCAGATTTAGCGTTAGCTATGTATCCATCAATGGCGTATTGAGCTATCTGCTTTGATAAAGGCTTTATATTTGACATAATTAACCTTCTTTCATTTATCACGGCAGCCGCTCCCGGCTCTCGCTTCTGCCGCAGAGGTAGTCCAGGGAGACGTCGAAGAAGTCCGCGAGCTGACATAAAATTTCAAAGCTAGGTGAACGTTTACTATGTTCCATCAAGCTAATGGCCTGATGCGTTACGCCAAGAGTAGTGGCCAGGACTTGCATGGACATATTATTATCTCTGCGTAATTCAGCGATTTTTGTCGCAAAGTTTTTTCTATAAGACATAAAAATATCCTTGACTTAGGCAACTAAAAGTTGCTACTATATACTTACAGCAACTTTTAGTTGCCGATTAATAAAGGAGAGCATATGCTGTTACGATTAAAACGAGAACGACTTTTAAAAGGTGACTGGACACAAGCCTATGTTGCAGAACAACTCGGTTTAACGAGGCAAGCTTTCAATCAAATCGAAACAGGCAAGCGTAAGCCCTCCTATGAAGTTATGATAAAACTTGAAAATCTGTTTGGCATGTCACACCGTGAGTTGTTCTCACTGGTAGACGACAAACCTGACAGCGCATAAGCACCACTGAACCCTGACAGCTTCATATCCCGCGAGTACCCGACCAGAACAACCCCCGGCGGGGAAGAAGCGGAGACAGCGTAAGGAGGTGAATTAGTCGCTGGAAAAGAAAACGTTTTAGATAGCGCGGCGGGGTTAATAATGCCAGCGACATTGTACAATGCAAATATTACCTTTTTCGACTTTATAGATTAACCTGTGTGTGTCGTTGATACGTCGGCTCCAGTATCCTGACAAATCATATTTAAGAGGTTCAGGTTTACCCAAACCTCTGAACGGGTTGCGCTCAGTATCGCGTATAAGCTCGTTGATGCGGTTAAATATTTTTATATCCTGCTCCGCCCAACCGATATAATCATTCCACGCCGTATCAACGAATATTTTGTTCATCGTTGAGTAATTCATGAACAGAGCATTCGCCGCTTTCGAGCTGATTAATAGCGCGAACTAAATGGGAGTAATTATTAACGTCGCTTCGGATATAAAGATTCTCTATGAGATTATCATATTCCGATTCTGACATAATAACCGCATTGCCAGTATGGTTTTTAACTCTAATAACCTCTTTGGCTAAAACGGCTTTTGTAATTAAATTATTCAGTGTATTAGCGTTACGCGGACGGCTGATACGGGTTTTCATCTTACTCACCTCTGTATCAGTATATACCTGTGTTAATGCCATTTATTCGCGCTCCTTTGTACAACTCAAAATAGAATTAAACATTAATAAGGCTTGCAAAATACTTTAACAAAAATATTGGCTATTTCCTAGATCTAGATCGAACGGCTGAATAACTTATAGTCACGGCAGCCGCTCCCGGCTCTCGCTTCTCCCGCAGAGAACATCAAGGCTGACGCTGAAATAATCAGCTAGAGCTACCAATACCTCAACAGATGGAGCACGAACACCGTTTTCCATACTACTTATCTGTTGAAGTGATATGCCTATAGCCTCGCCTAATTCCGACTGCTTAAGTTTATGTAATGTTCTATAATGTCGTAAATTGTCGCTAAAAATTTTTCGATTAAACATAATTTTTGGTTGACAATCCTCTTTAAGCGTAATATATTAGTATCAAATGATTCCACTTAAAGCGTAATGCGTAAAAGGAGTTGATTGAGTTGGCATTAAAGCCAATTCGTGAATTAAAAAATCTAACGCAACAAGAATTGGCTGAACGCGTCGGAATATCTAATAGCACAATCAGCAGTATAGAAACCGGATACCGCAAACCATCCTACGATTTACTCGTAGCTCTTGCCCGTGAACTTAATTGTACCGTTGATGACCTGATTAAAGAAACCGCGTAGCCCAAATTCGGCTCCTATAGCATCCTTACGGGCCTGTTTTGTAAATTGAATCAAATACATCCTTTATTTCAATTTTACTGCTACGTTACCTAAAAGGAGCTCTTATGGCAAGCGACCAACTCTTTCACGAAGATGAAATATTTGAACACTTTAGCGGCCTTAACGTTAAGGGATTAAGTATGGACGGCGCAAAACTTTACAACAACAATCCCCACACAAGAGACAAATTGAAAAATATGTTTATGCTCTATAATCATGAACTGGATAAACCATTTTGCGCTATAGTTTGCTATGACCCGGATTATCCGGTTGTGCTTTGCAAAATGTATGTCAAAGATCTTCAATGCGGCATTCAGCAGGTACCACCGGATACGGAGGCTCGGTGGTGTGATACCACGTAAATTGGCAGCCTTTAATCTTCCGTTGTGGGATAAGGCCATTGATTATTTCTTCGTCGATAGCTTCATCCCAGCCGTAATCCATAAAATCACTTATGACTTTAATTTGTCTGCCGCGGTCAGGTAAGTATCAAGGCTAGGAAAGTGTTGATTTTACTGGCGTAGGAGTTTCTGCGAAAGCTCCATAGTTACTGGAGGTGTAAGACCATGAACAGCATGGAAATATTAATAGCAGAAATTGAACGTTTGAACCGTATCAACGATAAACTTGAAAAAGACGATCTTGAACAGGTACGGAAAAACGATGAAACGATTGCTGTTTTGGCTCACGAATTATTTAATAATAGGAGCGGAAGACTCTAAGCTGTGAACATAGCTATTCTCCTTTTTTTATTTGAAAAGGGTTTCACGGCAGCCGCTCCCGGCTCTCGCTTCGCCCGCAGAGGTAGTCCAGGGAGACGTCGAAGAAGTCCGCCAGGGCGATGACTGTCTCCATGACAGTCATTCCATTAACACGTCGGAATCATCCTGTTTTAACGGCTGTAAATCCGGCTCATTATATTCAACTATTTTTGATTTGGCTTTAGATTTATCGCCTTTTGCGTACTCTAAAAGGTTTAAAAGGCTCTCCATGATGGAATCGAATTGTTTACTCATGGCCGAATTCATCCCCTATCATTTTTACGACATGCTTAATCATATTTCTTTCAGCTTTTGAAAGATTTGATTTTTCGTCCTTGGTAAACAAGTCTAACATACAGATTTTTTCTGTATAAATAAAGTTTATGTATAGTATGCGGAGCCCGCCTCTTTTGCCTTTATTATGGCCAAACCAGCGGATTTTACGCAGACCGCCTGTCCCTTGGATTATATCACCTGCGACCGGGTTTGCCAGCAGATACAATTCTACTTGGCGTAAATCCTCGTCTGTGTAACCTAAGCTTTCCCATTTTCTTTCGAATATGGGCATGTATATAAATTCGTAGGTCATGTATTTGGTAGTCATGGCAGCCGCTCCCGGCTCTCGCTTCTCCCGCAGAGGTAGTCCAGGGAGACGTCAAAGAGATCCGCGAGTTGGTATATAACGCCAATAGAGGGTACGCGAATGCCACGTTCCCAGCCATTAACTGTTTTATTGTTACTGTTAATGAGTTTCGCTAACTGGCCTTGTGTTAAATTTTGCGCAATGCGCAATTGTCTAATATTGTCGGAAAGTTTTTTTTCGTCAAACATAAAAACCTCTTGACAAATCTTCACGGTGAAGAATATAATAGCAACATAAGTCTTCACTATGAAGACTTACTTAAGGAAGTGATGCCAATACAACTAAAACCTATCCGGGAAGCCCATAACTTAACACAAAAAGAACTCGGTGATAAAGTTGGCGCTTCCCACAAGACAATCAGCAATATAGAGCGGGGGCGCCGCAAACCATCCTACGATTTACTCGTAGCTCTTGCCCGTGAGCTTAATTGTACTGTTGATGACTTGATTAAAGAAACCGCGTAGCACAAAACTTCAGTTATTAAGGCAGGATGATTCCGACGCAATTTGTTCAAGGGCGATACGGCCCTATCTTAATGAAATCCCGAATGTCAAAATGAATTTCAAATTCGATATCCGGCTGCGCTTCAACCGGCTGCCGCTCTTCTGGAGTTTTGTCGGCGCTGGCTAAAACGAAAACCACGATTGCGGCTGCCCCCCAGACCCACTTAGGTATATCGCGTTTAAACTTCATGTATTCCGTGCCGGTTGGCTCGCCGCATACCAAACAATAGATCTCGTCGTCACCGCACGGATACCCATAGACATTGCAATCGGGGTTGGTACAAAAACGAAAATCCACTGCTTTCGTACCACACTTGCCGCAGTAGCCGGAATATGATTTGTAAGGTGTTCCGCATTTAGGGCAATTAGTCATTAGGTTCTCCTTGCCGTAGTGCGTGTGGATTTTTCTACTCCAAAAAGAATCAGCTTAGTTTCCACAAAAAAGCTGCATGCCTACTTTGCTAATAATAACGTCAGGAGGCGATAAGCATAACCTCCAAAGAACTCGCCGCGGACATGCGGCGGCAAAACAACGGTCAGTCGTTTTTAAACCTGACTCAAATTGGCAAGTACCTCGGTTGGGGCCGGGATACTGTCCGCAAAACCTTTGCCGGTGTCGAGTACTACCAGTCGGGCAAGGAGAAGCTGTTCCATGTGCTTGACATAACTAAACGGCTGGAGGAGTCCCGGAGCATTGATACATACGGATAGCTTAAAGTCAAGCCAGGACAACCAGCGTAGAATCTAAAGATCTATGAAATCAAACTGCTGCTGTAAGGGCGAAAATAGCCGTCCTTGAGGCAGAGAATACGGAACTCCGGAAGCGGTCCGCAAGGTTCAGCTGATTTACAGTTTATGTCAATAATTATACAACTTTTCACAGTTTTTGTAAAGGGTTTTCGTAAAGAGTTTTGTGAAAGGGCTTGATATGGGCACACACAGGAAACTGGACAAATTAGGCCGTATAGCTATCCCGTCAGATTTCAGAAATCAAATGGGAGCAAAACCCGGCGATCCGTTAGAAATTATCATTGAGGGCAACAGGATTACTGTTGTCAAATACCGGCCGGGATGTATCTTCACCGGTGATACTAAAGGGCCGCTGATTGAATACTGCGGTCAGAAGGTATCCGTTGCCGCTATTCGGGAAATGGCGGCGATCGCTGAGATAATATAAAAAAAGGAAGATGGAAAATGAGCGCATTACTGGATTCAGGTTATTTCGACGACATTCTTGCAGCCGTCGGAAGCAACGCGGCGGAAGCCCAAGAGTATGCGCGGAAGATAAAGGCGGCGCTAGCCGCTGATAAGTATGATAAAAAAGCTATGGCGAAGTTGCTGGCGGAGTTAGACAGGGCGGTAGTGGTTACCGTCGAAGATCACGGCGAGACAATTTTCACGGCGTCCCGCCGATGCCGCGATGATATAGGCAGTAAAGACGACGCTGCCAGCGAAGCGCTCAATATCGCGTACGATTTTTTAGAAGAACGCGATTTAGAGCTTACGGAGGAGGGGTTCAGGCGCAAAGGCAATGTATTTACCGGTTGTGTGGCGTAACGGGGGAAGAGGTATGAAAAAAAGCAAAAGCGGTAAAAAACCGGATAAATTCTTGCGTAACCGGAAGATAACCTATTCTATGTATGACGCAGCCGTCATCGGCGCCGTATATCAGCTTGAGTGCATGGCAAAAGCCGCGCAGTTAGGCAGTCAAACGGAAGCCGAAAGGCACTTGGAGGGATTCCACGAAGCCGCGTCGTCGGTGTCGCTGTTTTGTCATATGCAATTAACGGTGACGCTGTACGACAACATGAAGGCTTTCACTTTGACGGAAAACCCGGATGAAAAGCACGAAAGAGTAATTTGTCACTATGAGGATGTGCTTGGATTATAAAAAAAGGCCGCAAGCAAATGCTGAACGGCCGACGAAATAAATCAATTATCACATTATAGCCTAACCCGGGCCATAATGCAAACAAAAGATAATCGCGCGGCCGCCGCAGCTTAATAGCCGGCGGCTGTGCTGAAAACAAATGAAAGGACTATCCGATGAAGGAATTATTGGCGACAATTGCTTTTTTCTTATTGGTTTTTGTGATGGTTGCCGGCGGCGCTATATTACAGGGTTCCGACCCAGCACCAAACGCCCTTCTGCCGAAAACGGCGGGCTGGAAAGGCAGCGCAAAAAATTGAAAAAGAAAAAAGCGCCGGCGAAGAAAAGCCCGTATAAAGCCCTGCTTATCATGATAGCTATAGCTGTTGCGTTACATTTATGGTTTAATTCCGACCCGCGCGGTTTTGATAAACGAATGCGGGCGCTGGGGGCAGAGAAAATGGAGTGGAGGTTCGGCGTCAATGAGAAGTGAAATCGACAAAAAGTTATTTAGCTTGCCTCAGCCGGTTATATTTGACGATATACCGGCAATTTGATAAACCCGGCGGCAGATCCCGTTCCTCCTCCTGACATGGTAACTGTCGCCGGGCGCTACTTGTCCAACTCTGCTTTGCCTTACAAAACATATTATACGAGGAGAATAAAAAAATGATTGGTTATAAAGGATTTGACAGAAACTTGAAATGCCAAAATTTCCAATATGAAATTGGCAAGGAATATGAAACGGAAGAAGTGAAATTGTGTAGGCATGGGTTTCATTTCTGTGAAAATTCAATGGATGTATTCAACTATTACGCACCAACGAATTCTCGCTACTGCATAGTTGAAGCTGACGAGGTCGCAGCTGAGACAGCCGATGACAGCACGCGTGTTGCGAAGAAAATGAAAATTGGTAGTGAAATAAGTATTCAAGGCATAGTGGACGCTTTTGTTAAATCCATTCTTGATAAAGTGGATTGGGGTAATAAGCAAGAGATGAATACGGGCGACTGTAGCGCTGCAACTAATACGGGCGACTGGAGCGCTGCAACTAATACGGGCAGCCAGAGCGCTGCAACTAATACGGGCGACTGGAGCGCTGCAACTAATACGGGTGACCAGAGCAGCGCAAGCGTAGAAGGTAAGGATTCCGTCGCAATAGCAACAGGCTATGATAGCAAAGTCAAAGGTGCCCTGAGATGTGGTATATGCGCGGTTGAACGTGATGATGAGTATAGATTGTTAGCGATTAAGGCCGCTATTGTAGACGGAAAAATAATTAAAGCAGATACATATTACAAACTCGTAAACGGTGAGTTTGTAGAAGCTGAATAAAGCAGGCGCGGTGAATATCCGCGCCGGAAACATATAGGCAATAGGCTGTGTGAATAAAAAGATTTGCGGAAGCGCCGAGGCAGACGACGGCGAAGAACACTGCCGATTTACCGGAAGGCGGATCAACTGAGGAGGGAATGTGAAATCAGAATAAGGCTTAATGAATATAAGCTTGCCATACTTCAGGCGAAATCAGGTAAGTCCAATATTGAACTATTTTACGATTCCGGCTTGGCGCTCTCAACGATTCGCAGAGCAATGCGGGGATGCCCGGTCGACTCGAAATCCATTGAGCCGCTGGCCCGAGCATTAGGCTGTGAGGCTGGCGATATAATGATGATGAGCGGCAATGAGCGGGGAAGATTGCAGATGAGCGGGGGAGAGCGGCAATGAGCTCGAATACATATATCCCTCTCCTACTCCGGCCATAAAAAAAGTCATTTTTATACTCGGCGTACGAGTAGGGGAGGTGAATTCATGACGGAAACCTTACATCTCGAAGGCTCCGAAAATGTTATGGACACATACATACAGGATTTCTATAACATTGGCGCTTATGAAGATATTGAGAAACCCGATAGACCAAGCAGGGATGAAATACATTGGGATAGAAATATGGGACGGCTTGTAATTGTGCATTTGCCTGAAACACGAGGCGGCAAAAAAAACGGGCGGCTGATTATACATGAATCCGGCGGACATGAATTATTGTTCGCGACAGACAAACAGTTGGCCGAAAATACATTCTGGGCCGTTCGAAACGGTAACTGGGAAGAATTAATGCTTAAAGATGACCAATGGCTTATTATATCCCAATCGACTGTGTTAAAGCGCTTGCTGACATGGCTATGCCTGCATGTGCGCTGATATGGAGGTCAATCAATGATAAAATGGAAGAGGGTACAAAACGGACATTACGAAAGTAACCTGACTTATTGGGATGAGCGGTCACGCTCAAATAGCCCGGTGTATGAGATCATGCGACAGAAATTCCAGATCAACGGCGTATACTCTTGGCATACCGTATTCAAAGGCAATGGGACTTTTAATTTTTACGACAAGCTGAAAGAGGCGAAGGATGCTATTGACACAATGTATGTAACTGGATGGACGCATTGTCTGAGGAGTGACGGATATGTCAATTAATCCGGAGAACTCTGTAACAGTAACGAAACGCGACTACAGCATAATGCCCCATGATATTGAAGCGCAAATTAACGACGCCATAAAAATGCGGGACGCTCTTACCAAGCTGTTTGAAAACCTGCTGGAGATGGGTAAGGACTACGATAGGATACCCGGAACGGACAAACCCACGCTTCTGCGATCTGGGGCTGAAATGCTGTGCAAGGTATTCCACCTGTCGCAGGGTAAATCGGATATGCTGGATAAGAACGAGGATTGGGACAAGGGCGTTTTCTCATATACAATCGGAATGCCGCTTATACATATGGACACCGGAGTGCAGGTCGCCTATGGCATCGGCGCGGCTAACAGTCTTGAGAAGCGTCACCGCTACCGCAGAGACGCCGCCGGTAAGCAATACGATAACCCCGATAAGGCAGATCTGCAGAACACGCTGATTAAGATGGCTAATAAGCGGGCGTTCATTGATGCTGTTCTCAAGGCCACCGGAGCGAGCCGGATGTTTGCCCAAAATATGGACGATTTAAGCGCGTCCGCTGGCCAGTACGAAAAGGCCAGCGCTAAACAGAAGGATTTTATCAAACACATGTACAACGGCGTTGCCGGCGGCGGCGCGATGGCCGATGTCTCCGGCATATGCGGCCGCGAAGTTAAGTCCTTTGAAGATTTGACCCGTGCGGAAGCGAGCAAAATAATAAGCGTCAAAAAATCAAAAAGCCCGCCGCCAGAGGCGTAGATAGAAGGAAATAGCTATATGCGTATCAGCAAGGCATTTTCAATCCATTCTGATTTTTATGAGGAACTGACCAACCTGCCCGCGTCAAAACGCGGGGATGTACTGCTTGCGCTTATCAACTGGGCGTCGGGCTTGGAGATCCCCTCGCTCGAGCCTGATTGCGCTATTTTGTTTCGGTTAATGCGCGCTCAAGTTGAACGTGTATCGCAAGTGAACTCAAATAATGGTTCGCAAGGCGGGAGGCCAAGAATCGGCAAGGGTAAAAAAAGCGAAGAAAGCGAAAAAAGCGAAAAAAGCGAAGAAAGCGAAAAAAGCGAAAAAAGCGAAAAAAGCGAAAAAAGCGAAGAAAGCGAAGAAAGCGAAGAAAGCGAAGAAAGCGAAGAAAGCGAAAAAAGCGAAGAAAGCGAAGAAAGCGAAGAAAGCGAGACTGTATCCGTTATCCATACCAATATTATAAAAATAAATACTATAAAAACCAATACTATAAAGATAAAAGATCTCCCCCCCATACCCCCCCGCCTCCGACGGGAGGACTCCGCCAAACCGACAGGATTTGAACCGACTACGGGGGAACCTGTCATCCAGGCGGTCTTTGACGGCTATTCCTTTTCGCCGGCAATGAGGGAAAAGCTTAACGAATGGCTTGAATACAAAAGAGAGCGCAAGCAGCCCTATAAGCCGAGAGGATTGAAAGCATTGCTGACGCTCGCTGAAAAAAATGTCGCGATGTACTCCGAAGACGCCGTAACAGCCGCGATCGACATGTCAATGGCCAATACATACATGGGCATTATCTGGGACAAGGCGTCGCTTTATGTCAATAACCATAGACTTAATCCGCCCGCTTCGCAGCATCGAGATCAGCTATGGTACGATGAATGGGGGCGCAAGCTGTCTATGGGTGAGCATAATATGCGCGCAGCGGCACAACTGATGGCGGAAATCGACGCAAAGAACGCCGCCGATGCGGAAGAGAAGGGTGATGGAGCTGGCGAGAGTGATATTTGGGGCGACGTTTTGGAGAGAGGCTATGACTGACAAAGAGCTGGCATCGGTTGTTACGATATTGACCTTAAATTTCAACCGAAACATTCGTGAAGTATATGTTTTGTGGGCTGAATTTTTCACCGGCTATGATTATGCTGTTTTCAAAAAAGCCGCACGCTCGCTGATCCTGGACAGTGAACGGGCACAGTATTTCCCTACTGTCGGCGAAATGCAGGGGGCGTATGACAAAACGCTGGCGGCTGTAAAGGCTCAGCGGCTGGAAATTGAAAAAGCTACGCAAAAGGCTATGAGAGAGGCGCAAATGCACTGCGTACTATGCGACGGTTCAGGTTTCGTCGAGTACGAAACCGGCGAAAGCTGCGATGGGATACCATACACCGCAGTCGCCAGATGTACGTGCGCGCATGGCCGCGATCTCAATCGTTTCAGCCACGCGCAGATAAACGGCGTCTTTAAAATCTCCGAGAGCAAAAGCCTGTATTGGCCGACAATTGGAGAAGTGCTTGGCAAGCATGATTACAGCGTTTTTTTGACAAAACGCAAGCTGAAGTACGACAGCCGTCCAGGCGTAACCACTGCCATGATTGACGATATACAGACGTCCCTTCACGGGAAAATCGTTACGGACATTGCGGAGATGGACCTGGCCGACGACATAT
This sequence comes from Clostridiales bacterium, assembly GCA_031282635.1. GTDB lineage: Bacteria > Bacillota > Clostridia > Lachnospirales > WQUN01 > JAISZF01. The sequence goes on along the minus strand of JAITDJ010000080.1, from coordinate 10,697 downwards.
GAGATCGAAACTCATGGGAATAAATGATTATCCGTTCGAAGTCCGGTTGAAAGACATACGCAAAATGGTTTCAGAAGAGGAAGGCGGCGGATATTCGCCGGAAATTCTGGCGGGTATGACGGCGTTCGGATATGTCTTCAAATGGCATGGGAAACCGTGGATGCCAACCCGGCGGCCAAATGCAAACAAACCGCCCGATATGCATCAGTTGAGTTTGTGGTAAAGCGGCATAAAAAAGGGCTTTCGCCCAAGATCCCAATTAAAACAATTTTATCACACATTAGTGCGGTAAAAAAGGGGAGAAAGCCTTTGGATCTAAAAGAAACGCTTGAGAAATATTTAGAAATCAAAAGGGAAATAAAACTGATTGAACAGCGGCTCGACAAATTACAATGCCAGAAAGGTCAAATTGTGTCGGACACGGTTACCGGCTGTACGCCGGAACGCAGCGACAAGCATGTCATCAAAATCACCGGCATAGATATGAGTCAATTGAGGATAATTGAAAATAATTATCAAGTACTCGCCAGGCGCCGGAAGCGGCTTAGAGCTATGGAGACGGAGATAGAATCTTTTATAGACAGTGTTGAAGACAGCAAAGTGAGACAGATTATAACGCTTAGATATCTTGACGGGCTGACGTGGAAGGCGGTAGGGCGAAAGGTATACGGCTATTCAGGTGAAGACGCGCCGCGTAAATATTTTGAGCGATGGTTCGCCAGGTCGTCTGCGTCTGCTGGTGAAAAGTGTCCGCCACGTCCGTTTTAGATGTGGTATAATTGTAGTATGGAAAATTGTGTATATTGAAAGGTACTTCTGGCGCCCGTTACGGGTGTGCGGGGCATAGAGGCGCGGCGCTTTCCTGCGTTTGTTCGATTTTTTTGTTGTACTTCCTTCCGCTTTTCCGGTTGCGGCGTCTGTTTTCATACGAGGTGATAAATTTGACTCTGGTTACCCAAAAAGACCTTTCTTCAATAATCGGAATCACCGCCAGACAGATCCGCGAGCTGCATAACACTCAGGGAATGTTTAATACGGATGGCGCGACGCGGAAGTATAACCTCGCTCTTTGCGTCCAGGAATATATACGGTACAAGATTGAGAACGAAACATCCAGAGACGGCGCGGTCATACTTGACAGAGAACGGGCCGAGCATGAACGCGCCAAAAAGGAAATAACCCGGCTTAAACTCCGGAAGATGCGCCGCGAACTGCATGAGGCGCTGGACGTCGAAGCGGTGCTCGGAGATATGCTCGTCCGGTTCCGGTCAAAAATGATGGCGATGCCCCCCAAGCTGGCGCCTCTGCTTATAGGAATAACCGAGGCGAACGAAATGATGAACGCGCTCAAACAGGAAGTCGTGGAAACCCTTGAGGAATTGTCGGCATACAACCCCGGCGACTATGCGGATGTGATTGATGATGAGTCGGAAGATGATGATGAGGAAGACGCAGCGGCTGATAGCTGAAATCTGCCGGCAGACGCTTATACCTCCGCCGGAACTGACAGTCAGTCAGTGGGCGGAAAGATACCGCGTGCTGGACAATTCCTCGGCGTTTCCGGGGCGCTGGAACAACGCTGTGACCCCGTATCTGACGGGAATCATGGATGAGATGTGCAACCCATACACACAAAAATTAATCTTCGTAAAACCCACGCAGGTTGGCGGGACCGAAGCCCTGATAAACATATTGGGCTGGTCGATTATGAGCGACTCCGCCGCCGCCATGATTGTTTACCCGACGGACGATTTGGGTAATACAGCCTCGGAAACGCGTCTGCAGGTTTTGATAGATAAATGCCCGGAATTAAAGGCTCTTTATATCCCGCGCAAATCCCGTCGTCTTGAAAAGCGGTTCAAGGGCATGACTCTGTACATCCGAAGCGCGAACTCTCCGTCGAAGCTGGCAAGCGTCGCGGTAAAGCGGTTGTTTTTTGACGAGAGCGACAAATTTCCTTCGGTGTCAAAGAAAGAGGCGTCGCCGATAAAACTGGCCGAGGAACGGACAAAGACATACCCGTTTACAAAAAAAATATACGACAACTGCACGCCGACATATACGAACGCGCATATTTGGCAGGAGAAAGAGTCCGCAGACGTGGAACGTCATTTCTTTGTGCCGTGCCCTAATTGCGGGAAAGAAATAGAATTGCGCTGGCCGCAGATAAAATTCTCGCAGGACAAGAAATTGACAAACGGCGAGCGCGCCGAAACCGCTCTGTATTATTGTCAGGAATGCGACGGCGCTATCGAGGATATAGCAAAGCCGATGATGCTGAAAAAGGGACGCTGGAAAGAAGCCGCCCGCCGCATCGGCGGGAACCAGCACCCCAAAAAGGTAGCGTTCTGGATGAATACGTTGTATTCTCCGTTTGTTACGTGGGCGGACATAGCTAAGGAATTCCTGGATTCTCACAGAGATCTGGAACTATTGCAGAACTTCGTGAATTCTTGGCTTGCGGAACCCTGGAACTTTACCACGGTGAAGCTTAACAGAGATAAAGTCTTGGACAAGACGGGGAAATACGCGGAAGGAGTCGTGCCCGCCGAAACGATTCTTATAACCGGCGGCGTGGATGTTCAGCAGGATCGTTTTTATTATACGATCCGGGCCTGGGGCGAGGATCTTACGTCCTGGAACCTGCGGCATGGCTGTGTGGAGACATGGACGGAGATTGAAAACGTCATGAATCAGGTTTATTATTCAGACGGCGGCGGGCAGTATTTCGTTAACCTGTGCGCTGTGGATTCAGGGTTTAACACCGACGAGGTATACGATTTCTGCACGCAGAACAGTGAATGGGCCATTCCGATCAAGGGCAGCAGTACGGATATAAAGCAGAAATATGCGTTTACGGCCATTGACAGGGACAACCGCGGCCGGCCGGGTATAATTCTTTACACGGTGGACGGCGGGTATTATAAAACTTTTACTGTGAACCGCATGGCAAAAAATTCCGGGGAAGCCGGCTGCTGGTACGTATACGAAGGCTGCGACGCCGACTACGGCGACCAGGTTACGTCTGAAGAAAAGGTGCTGGAGAAGCGCGGCGGCCGGACGTTTGAAATATGGCGAACAAAAACGGAGCATACGCCGAACCATTACTGGGACGCCGAGGTTTACGCCGCGTTCGCCGCGGATAAACTTGGAATACGATATATGCGGCGGAATGAAGCCGCTCCGAAAAAACTGCCTTTGATTAATAATGCCGCGCAAACTTCGGAAGAAAGCTGGATTAGCCATAATGAGAAATGGGTTTGAGGCGAGAGAGTGGAAATTGAGAACATGTCGCCGGCGGCGCTGCTGGACGAAGTGAATAAAGCCATACGAGTCATTATGCTCGGCGGGCAGGAATACAGAATTGGCGGCAGGTATTTAAAACGCGCCGACCTTAACGCGCTCCGACAACTGCGTAACGAACTGCAGGAACAGACCGGAGACGACTCAGGCCTGCTTGACAATACAATGGTCGCCGTATTTGACAGGCGGTGATGAAGGTAAACTGGCTTGATAATATAATAGGCGCTATATCCCCGTCGTGGGGGTACAGGCGCGCGGCGTGGCGGCAGGAACTTGAGCGCTCGTACGACGCCGGCGGGGATGACCGCCTGAACGCCGGCTGGCGCGTCACCAACAATTCTGCAGAAACGACCGACCGTTACCAGCGCGATACCATACGCGCACGCGCGCGGGATTTGGAACGCAACAGCGATTTCATGCAGGCGGTTATTCTCGCTATGAAACGCAACGTCATCGGCGCCGGGTTCAAGCTGCAGGCGAAGACGGATAACGTTGATTTAAATTCCGAGATAGAACGGCTCTGGGAAGAATGGTGCAAGCCGCGGAACTGCGACGTGACCGCGCAGCAGTCTTTTGTAGATATGTGCCGTATGGCCGTCGTTCGAAAAAAGGTGGACGGCGGCATATTGTTTTTAAAATGTTACACCAATAGAGGTATGCTGCCGTTCTCGCTGCAATCCATAGAGGTCGATGAGCTTGACAGCTCCAGTATGGGGGTAAAGCCGCATAAGGACGGCAACCGGGTCGTTGGCGGGATTGAGTACGACCAATATAACCGCCCGGTCGGTTATTATATTCGCAAATACAATGCGGACGGATTCACGCCAACAGGCATCGAGTACATGGAGGCCAAGGACGTGATTTTTTATTGGTCGAAAAGTCGTCCGTCTCAAATACGCGAGATATCCGACGTGGCGGCTGCGATGCCCCGCATCAGGGATATATCGGAGTTCATGACGGCCGTTTCCGTTAAGGAACGTGTTGCCGCCTGCCTTGCGGTATTTATCAAGAAACTGACGCCCGGCGCTGGAAGGCAATCCCCGGCGGTGGGGAGGTTCAGCACCGCGACCGAAGACGAACAAATCTACGAAGGATTGAAGATGACGCCCGGCATGATTAAGGAACTTCGCCCGGAAGAAGACATAAGCGTAGTCAACCCCGCGGGGCAGGGCCAGAGCGCGGCCGATTTCGTGAGACTGCAGCAGCGCATACTCAGCGCCGGCCAGGGGTTAAGCTACGAAACCGCGTCGCGGGATATGTCGCAGGTAAACTATTCCTCGGCCCGGCAGGGATTGATTGAGGATGAAATGACCTATATCGAGGAACAGCAGGCGCTTCAAGAAAAGTTTATGGCCGAGGCGTACGAATCCTTTTTAATATCCGCAGTGCTTGCGGGCAAGTTGAACATACCCGATTTCTGGAGCGACAAGAAAAATTATATGCGCCATGTATGGGTGTTCCCTCCCCGCAAATGGATTGACCCGGCAAAAGAGGCGAACGCCAATAAGGTCGCCCTGGAAACAGGGCAGAAAACCTACGCGCAGATCGCCGCCGAGAACGGGCGCGACTGGAAAGAACAAATAGACGAAATAGCGGAAATACAGGAATACGCCAAATCAAAGGACGTAGAGTTAGGGGGCGCCGGAATTGCCGGAAGCCAAAAAACACAGCAGCCGGCGAATGATGGAGCAGCCAGGAATACGGGCGGCTGAGGGGTCGGACAGACGATTTATATTAAGCTTTTCCTCGGAAACGCCCGTATCTCGATGGTTTGGGTCTGAAGTGCTGGACCATACGGATGGCGCCATAGATTTAACAAGGCTCAATGAACTGGGATGCGTGTTATACAATCATAACCGCGATAATGTATTGGGTAGAATCCTCCGCGCGTGGGCCGAAAACAGCCGGGGTATGGCGGAAATAGAGTTCGACGGCGACGAAGCCTCGGATATTATCTGTCAAAAAGTCCGGAGCGGTACCTTAAAAGGCGTGTCCGTCGGATACCGGGTTGACTCCTGGGAAGAGGTTATGCCGGGAAAAGCAAGCTCGGACGGACGGTTCACCGGACCTGTCGACATAGCGCGGAAATGGGCGCCCTATGAAATATCCATCGTATCCGTGCCGGCGGACGCTAACGTCGGCGTAGGAAGAAATTTTGAGGAGGAACTTAGCATGGCCGACGAACAAACGGCGGCAGCCGGAGCGATTGAAGAAAGAGCCGCGGGCGGTTCCGAAGACGCCGCTGAGAGCGCGGGACAGGGCGTTCCGCCCGATGAAAGCGCGGACCAGCCGATAGAGAGGGCTTTAGCGGCAGAAAGAAGCCGTGTGGCGGAAATAAGCGCGCTGTGCCGTTTCTTTGATCTGGAACCGGACGAATATATCAAAAGCGGAACCAGCCTGGCGGATACGCAGGCCGCGGTTTTAAGGGAACTGCAAAAGACAAGGAAGCCCGTTTCGGTGTCGGTAACACAGGACGAGCGCGATAAGTTCCGCGCCGCGGCATCGGACGGGCTTATGCTTCGCGGCGGGCTTAACGTGGAGAACCCCGCGCCCGGCGCCGGTGAATTGCGAGCCTTGTCGATGAGGGAACTGGCAATAGAATGCCTGACCATTGAGGGTGCGCCGAACGCGCGCCGAATGGACAACGATATGCTTCTGCGGCAGTTTTATAACCCGTCGAGCGCGTTCCCCTCTATTATGGACGACACTATTCAGAAAGCGTATACGCAGGGATATCAGCTGGTACAGACGACATTTGAGCAGTGGACGAGCAAAGGTTCCCTGAAAGATTTTAAGGAAACCAAGGGCCATTATTACCTGGCGGGGCCTGCGGGCGAATTTCTGCTTGTGCCTGAAGGCGGAGAACTGAAAGCCGATATGTTCGAGGATAAAATGCTGCCGCAGCGCAAGCTGGAAACCTATGGCCGCCAGTTTACCATGACCCGCGAGGCGTTTATCAACGACGATATCGGTTTTTTGACGACGCTGCCGTCGCGTTACGCCGCGTCCGCCAAACGGACGATCAACAACCAGGTCTATAAGGTTTTAGTAGAGAACCCGAAAATTTACGACGGCGAGCCTCTGTTCTCGGCGGAGCATCAGAACGTGGTCGACGCCGGTACAGATCTGACTCCGGCCGTTATTCAAAAAATGATACTCATGCTTAAAAAACAGCGGGATCCGTTCGGGCAGGCGATGATCGTACATCCAAGATACCTGATTGTACCGGTGGGATGGGAATTCAAAATGCGAGTGCTTTTCGGCAGCCCGACAATTAACACGCCGGACAATACCCAGGCGGTCAATCCGCTGTATAACTATCCCTTCAGCGTCGTCGAGGATCCGGCGCTGGACGCGCTGACCGAGGAAGATCAGCCGATGCCCTGGTTTATGGTAGGCGACTCCAACGTGCGCGGAACAATTCAGGTGGACTACCTGAACGGTCAGGAAATGCCTATAATACGCCGTATGGAGCGTCCCGGGCAGCTGGGTTTTATTTGGGACATATATTTGGATTGGGGCGTAAATGTACTGGATTACAGAGGGATGCTGAAGAACCCCGGAGTTGCGCCGGAAGAATAGATCGGAAAGGCGGTTTTTCATGAAAGCTAATTACGTGCAAAGAGGCGAAGCAATAGACTACATAAACACCGGGAGCGATACGATTTACGCCGGGGATATAGTGCAAATCGGTGAGAACCGCGTCGGCGTCGCGGGGTGCGACATACGATCGGCGGTTCAGACGGGCGCGCCTTCGATCGGAGGGCGAAAAGGCGTCGGCAGCCTGCATATCGCCGGCGTTTTTCAGGTCGCCAAAGCGGACGCTTCGGAGGAAATTGCGCTGGGGAGCGACGTATACGTTACCGACGGCGGAGCGTCGTCCGACGGGGACGTAAGGATGGGATGGGCGATCGAGGAGAGCCCGGCCGGCGCATTGACTGTTAATGTCCGCCTGGGCGCATAACTGTGTCAGCTTTTAAGGAACAAATTGAAAATGACCTGAACGCCGCGTTTTTTAACCCCGAGCTTGATGAATTCATCAGCAGGCATAATATCAACGGTAAAGATATGATAATCGTTTTGGACGAAGACGAACTGATAAAGCGCAGAATCGGCAAAGTGAATGATTACGCGGCCGGCGTTTATGAGGGCGATTTGCTTTTCTACGTGCGCGAAGCGGTATACGGAGGTAAAAGGCCGGATATCGGCGAGCATATGAAATATGACGGTGTAATTCATCGCGTTACTGATTTCCAAAGTGATATGGGTATGTTTACGATTGTGCTGGCTAAGAACGACGGGAGGCGGCGGTAATGGTTACGATAACTTGGCGCAAAGAAGACGTCGACGAGGCGCTGGGTCTTCATAGAAACCTTACGGACTCGCTTATTCCCGCAGCGATGAAATCGGTGATTACAAAAGCGCGGAAACAATTGCCCGCAACGGCCGGAGAAGCTTATAGTTTGGATTCAAACGCGCCGGAAAAACCTGAATCATCAAGTATTGTTAAAATCCAAAAATTCATTGCCGGCAGCCAGCCCTATTCAAGTATTCGATACAAAACAGGCAAGACAGGCCTTGACCACTACACACATTATTTTAGTAATGAAGTCTATGCCGAGGTTCATAAAGGCAGCGCGCATACGGTTAGAGGCGCGTTTACGCCAAGCGGTTACGCAAATTCAAGATACGCCGGTCTTATATTCAAGCGCACGGGAAAGGCGCCCGTAAAGCCTGGCAAAGGCCGGTATTTGGGGAAAATGAAAAAAGACGGCTCTCCCTTATTAAGGGAACCCATAGATCGCCTTTACAGCGTACCGGTCGGCGTCATGTTCAGACACGGGAAAGTCGCGACAGCGTTTAGCAGCCTGTCCGACGATATCCTGTCAAGCCATATTGCGGCGGCGATAAAACGCGGCGACAAGGTTTACAATAAAAGCGTAAAAGCGGAGGCCAGACAAGCCAGGCGAGCGGCGCGGGCAAAGGCGCCAAAGGTTGTGAACGCTCAATGACGGTATGGTTTTTACTGGACGATTTGAAAACGCGCATTGCGGAGGAATTAAAAGATTTCCGGCTTAAAAATGAAACCGGCGAGCGTGTACCGGTGAATATCTACCTGCAAAATCTGCCCGCGTCTGAACCGGACAAGGACGAGTCCATATTCCCATATGTAGTTATTCGCGCTATGCAAGCGGCGGATATCAGCTGGGAAGAAGCATACGCCGACGTCATGTTTATAGCCGGCGTGTTTGACGACGCGACGGACTATCAGGGCTACAAGGATGTTATGAACATACAGGAGCACATCCGGCAAAACCTATGCCGCGAGCACATGGTAAACGAACGGTATGAAATGGTTTGGCCGTTGAACATACTTCCGTCCGACGATTTTTCGGATTCGGCGTATCCTTATTTTTTCGGGGCGGTCGATGTTAGATATAAAATTCCGGTGATACCGCAGGACTTGAGAGCCTTTGATTGATTCGGCGCGCCGCAAGACGGCGGCGAAGTAAGCCGCTTAACAAGCGTCCCTTGCGGGCGCTTTTGTCTTGACAAATAATAAAAATTAGCTTACTTTATACGTAAAGGAGCTGATTTTTATGGCCTCAACAAGTGTAACTATACCTATGGATGAGGAATTGAAACGGCAGGCAGAGATTTTATTTGAGGACATGGGCTTAAACATGGCTACAGCCATGACTATTTTTACTAAGGCAGTGGTTAGGCTCGGCAAGATACCTTTTGAAGTTGCGGCTGATCCGTTCTATAGCATAGAGAATCAGAACAGATTAGCCGAAGCAGCCGAACGGCTCCAGCAGGGCAAGGGCATTGCCGTTACCATGGAAGATCTGGAAGCAATGGAAACGATGACGCCGGAAGAAGCGCGAGCTTTTGGCGAGACCGCAAAAGCTCGAATCGGGATAACGACATGAAGGTAATATTTGACGAAAAAGCTTTGGATGATTACATTAATTGGCAAAACGAAGACAGGAAGACGCTGAAACGAATAAACAATTTAATAAAAGACATTCAGCGCAGTAGTTTTACAGGCATTGGGAAACCAGAGCCATTAATAGGCGAGAACGGTAAATGGAGCCGAAGGATTGATGATTCTAACAGACTTGTTTATCAAATTGTCAATGAGAATGTAGAGATTTTGCAATGTCGAAATCATTATAAGGATAAATAATTTTAGCGTCCCTTGCGGGCGCTTTTTGATTGAGGTGGTTTAATTGGAAAACGCCGTACAGCTGTCGAGGCGCAGGGAATCGGATGAGGCGCTTATTTACTGCGGTCCAAGCATAGACCGCGTGCTTAAGCAGTACGCCGTTTATTCCGGGCCGCTGCCAAAGATAGCGCTGGATGTGATAAAAAAACATCCGTGCATAAAGAAAATGTTTATACCGGTTTCGCGGCTCCCGGCGGTAAAAATAGCGTTGATGACGCCGGGAACGGTTGAAAACTTGTGGTTTAATAAGATATACCGCGAATTGCCGTCTGAAATAAGCGGCGGCGGTAACACGGAGGTGAGGTCGTAATGCCCTATTTACATGGCGTATACATAAACGAGGACCAAACGCCTATTATAGCGCCGCTGCAGTGTGACAGCGCCATTCAGGTTGTAATCGGCGCCGCTCCCGTCAATATGGCGTTGGATATCCCCGCCGCCGTTAACAGGCCGGTTCTGGTTAACAGTTTTACGGAGGCGGTTAAAAGGGTTGGATATTCTGATGATTTTAGCAAATATACAATTTGTCAGTCTGTCGACGCGTCTTTCAGACTTTTTAACGTCGCGCCTATGGTGCTTATAAACGTATTGGATCCGGAAAAACACATGTCAAGCGCGGCAGATCAGGATTACGCACTCTGCAATAGACGGCTTACCGTTTTTCAGGACGGTGTTATGCTTGATACCGTAGAGGTTAAAGGCGACGGTACGGAATTAAAATCTGGTATTGATTTCAGCACAACGTTTGACGACGGCGGGAATCTGGTTATTTTTACCGAAGATGATTATGATTTTCTAAATGTTTCCTATAGTTATCTTGACCCGGCCCTGGTTACGGAACTTGATATTATCGGCGGATACAGCGCAAGTACCGGAGTTTATAAAGGTTTGGAGTTAATCGACCAGATTTACCCGCGATTAGGTATTGTACCCGGCCAGATTTTAGCGCCTGGCTGGAGTTTCATACCTGCCGTTAACGCCGTAATTACATCCAAACTCACGAATATCAATATGAGTTTTAAATGCATGGGCGTTTCCGACATTAATACCAATGAAGCGAATACTTATGATAAAGTGCTTGAATGGAAGAACGCGAACGGATACGTAAATGAAAACCTCGAGATCTGCTGGCCGAAGACGCAAGTGGGCGAGAAGGTTTATTTTA
>JAITDJ010000070.1 GCA_031282635.1 Clostridiales bacterium | reverse complement strand
TGCTAACCTCCTTGTTCGGAGGCTCGTTTCCGTTTTATTCCAGTCTCCGAACCCTCAATTGCATTGTATCACAGGATTCTTGATTTGTCTAGCACTTTTTTTTACGCTGTAGTATTAATTTATTATATTATTAAGTAAGGTTTGTTTTAAACCTGCAAATAAAGGAGGTTCATCATGAAAGATACAACAAAAAGCCCGTATAAGCTTGCATTAACGCTTAAAGAAGTAGAATCGATTGTCAATGCACAGGACGGGACTATTCCGGTCACGAACATAGAGTATCCGGAAATTATAAGCGGTAAAGCCGACGGTATTATTATTACGAAACAAGATTTGAAGGACGCCTTAACGGTTCTGGATGCAGCTTTCGCTCAGTCTGGATTCGCAACAAAAAATCTCGTTACAATTTCTGTCGGATTTGGCCCGAGCGAAGCAGGTTCATATTCAAGTGGCGAAAACGCACCCGAAAAAAGAGCAACCACACCGCCTGCAAACGGTTTCCCTGGATCTCAGTATAATGGGAATTGGAGTGGTACAACCAATTATTCTTATACTGCATATCGGGGGCCCGCTTATTCTTTTCTTGGCGGTGAAGCAGGCACACCATGGCATATCCGTTATGTATCAACCGGCGGTACTGATCTTGGCACGTTATATGCTCAATATGCTTCAGGTAGTGGCTATTACGTAAATGCAATTTCATTCTCGACGCCGTTTTATGGAATAATGTATAACGATTCTACCCAAATGGCTGCGATGAACGCATTTTACCAGTTTATGATTTAAGTGACAAAGCCGCTGATAAGAAAAACGTGTAGAATATAAACTTAACTCGTTGTGCTACTACTGTAAACGGTCACAAATTTCAGTGGAATCCCAGAAGACAACAATCATTTGAGAAAGACCGAACTGAAGTCCACGCCCGTTTACAGTATATTGACAGAGGGCTTTACTTGCTCTTTATTATTCGAAATTGATGGATTCTTATCCATTAGTCTATCCCCTTTTCTCATGCGCGTGCGATATATAGTATTTTTCGGAAAAAAATATTATATCACACATCCAGAGTTTTGGGGATTTTTATTTAGTGGGGGTTCTCTCGTCAGTACTGATGCTGGGATAGTCGGTGTTGGGGTTAATATAGATGCAGAAGGCTGTATTGTTTACCGATGTCTTTGTCGAGTAGGCATTACTTCATAGCAATCTTATCTCCCGATGTGGATTGAGCCCCGTAAAGCAGCACAGCCACGATAATGACAATCCCTTTGAACGCCTCGCCCATATACGGCGAAACGCCCGTCAGCCGCTGCAAATGGTTGACTACGGCTATAATCAGCGTGCCCATAACCGCGCCGGCTATGTGCCCGCGGCCGCCGCCAAGGCGCGAGCCGCCCAAAACGCACGCCGTTATGGCGTCTGTGGCGTATCCGCTGCCGGCGTTCGCGAAATTCGGCGCGCCCGCGCCCGCGACCTGCAGTAATGCCGTAATCGCGGTCATTACGCCCATAATCCTGTAAACGCGCCGCTTTACCCGATCCACGCTGATTCCGGCCAGGCGGGCCGCTTTTTCATTTGAGCCTGTGGCAATAACATATCTGCCGAAAACCGTATGATTTAATACTATGTGAAGCAGTATTGACAACGCCAGCCAATATACAACAGGCAGAAAAGCCCCGCCCGATATTTCAAACAGAGCAATCTGACGGAAACCCTCCGGAATAACCGGTGTAACGCCTGCCATTAACTGTTGGGCGATACCGCGGTATATTATCATTGTACCCAAAGTGGCGATAAACGGCGGCGCCTTGCCGCGTGTTACCAGAATGCCCGAGATTTGCCCCAGCATGGCGCCGAAAATAATTCCGGCGCATACAGACGCCGCGTACGCCGGCGGGCCGTAAATGCCCGCGGCTCGCAATAAACCGTGCCCGCCGGTTTCTGTAAGCAGCGCCGACGCGGCGCTGACAGCCGCCGTCCCAGCGCCCGCAGACAAGTCGATGACGCCGCACGCGATAACGAGCGTCATCCCCAGCGCGACAATGCCAATACCCGCGTAATCCCGCAGCAAGCCGCTCCAGATACGCAGCCAGTCTGTAAACGCGAATCCCGGATATTCGAGGTTAAGAATAAGCGCGTGTATTATAATCAGGAGGGCCAGCGTCAAAACCGTTCTGAACAGAGGACGGTTCGACCAATTGCGTGTAAACCAGTTAAGCAGGTTCCTTTCGCTGTACATAATCGCCCTCCTTCACGGAATTTTTCAAGCCCGGCTGTTTATCTCCTCAATGAACTCTTCATCGATCCTACCGTCTGTCAATTCAACCGTTGCGCGATCGCGCCTCATTATCAGCGCGCGATCACAAGCGCGAACGATTTCACTGTTATCATCCGAAATAATAATTATTGACGCGCCTTTGTCCGCTAAACTGTAAATTAAACGGTATATATCTTCCCTGTCCGCCGTACTCATGCCCTGAGTTGGGCTATCCATTATGAGTACCTGGGGTGTAAACAGAAGCAGTCTGGCTAATACGGCTTTTTGTTGGCTGCCGCTGGGTACGGTAATAATTGGGTTATACCGGTATCCGGATTTAATCCGGAGTCGCTCGGCTTGCGTTTCAAATACGGTTTCCTGCCCGCGCCTGTTTATGAACCCCCATTTGCT
>JAITDJ010000024.1 GCA_031282635.1 Clostridiales bacterium | reverse complement strand
CGAACAGCCATAACGATGGTCGCGAAATTATCGTCCGTCAAAATCATATCTGCGGCGCCTTTAGCCACATCCGTACCATTTATACCCATAGCGCAGCCGATATCCGCCGTTTTCAGCGCGGGCGCGTCATTGACCCCGTCGCCGGTCATTGCCACAACCTCGCCATTCCGCTGAAACGCCTTTACTATGCGAACCTTATGTTCAGGCGAAACCCTGGCGAACACACAGAAGTCCCCTATACGCTCCCGCAGGGTTTTCTCATCCATTTCATCCAGTTCCCGCCCGGTTACGGAACGATCACCCGGCCCCATTATACCAATCTTTTTAGCTATGGCCCTCGCTGTTTTCTCATGATCTCCGGTGATCATAACAGGCTTGACACCCGCTTCCCTGCATATACGCACCGACTCGGCCGCTTCCTCGCGCGGGGGATCAATCATGCCTAAAAGCCCCGCGAACACCAGATCGTTCTCGCTTATTTCCGTAATACGTCCGGGCGACGCCTTATACGCGACCGCTATAACCCTCAAAGCTTTATTAGCCATTCGGGTATTAATAGAGGAGAGTTCCCGGCGTTTGGCGTCCTCCAGCGGCAGCGGCTTTCCCTGATCCGAGAAATGCGAACACCGATCTATCAATACGTCGGGCGCGCCTTTTGTTATCGACAGATACTCCCCGCTGTCATTAATGTGCAAAGTACTCATCAGCTTACGATCGGAATCAAACGGCAACTCATCTACGCGCCGCCAGAGTCGATCCAGTTCATTTTTATTCAGCCCGGCCTCACGCGCCGCCGAAACCAGCGCCGATTCCGTGGGATCCCCGCTGAGCCGGCCGTCCTCTCCCGATATGGTATTGGCGCAGAGGGCGGCATATGTAAGTATATCGCTCTTGCCGGCGTCCCCCGCTATCTCGGCGACGCGCATTTTGTTTTGGGTGAGCGTGCCTGTTTTATCAGAGCAGATAACAGTGGCGCCGCCTAAGCTTTCCACCGCGGGCAGTTTGCGGATTATGGCGTTTTCCCGAGCCATCCGCTGAACGCCCAAAGCCAGCATAATGGTAACTATGGCCGGGAGTCCCTCTGGAATGGCGGCCACAGCCAAACTGACCGACGTCATGAACATATGGAAAGGCGGTATATGGCGAATCAGCCCCATTAAAAAAATCATGGCGCAGATGCCCAGCGCTGCCAGCCCCAGCGTTTTGCCTGTAGCCTCCAGCTTGCGCTGCAACGGCGTATCCGGAGCGTCGTGTTCCATAATCATGCCCGCGATCTTCCCGACCTCCGTGTCCATTCCGGTTTCCGAAACAACGGCGGCGCCTCGGCCGACCGTAATAAAACTTCCCGAAAATACCATATTCTTTCGATCCCCGATCGGGGCGCCGTCACTAAAGAGCAGACGGGCGTCTTTGGAAACAGGGACGGATTCCCCCGTTAAAGCGGACTCCTCAGCCTTAAGGCCGGCCGAGGCGATCAGCCGCGCGTCGGCGGGCACATAATCACCTGTTTCCAGATGGATAATATCACCGGGTACAATCCCGCCGGCGTGAACCTGAAGCAATTTGCCGCCGCGTACAACCCTGGCGGCGGGGGCGGACATCTTTTTCAGGGCTTCAAGCGACTTTTCCGCTTTATTCTCCTGAACTACGCCCAATACTGCGTTTAATATAACTATGGCCAGGATAATTATCGGATCGGCAAAATCGCGTTCGCCGTTCGCCAGGGAAACAGATAGCGATACCGCGGCCGCAGCCAATAGCACCATTATCATAAAATCATTAAACTGGCTGAAGAATTTGACGGCTATACCTGTTTTATTCTTTTCACGCAAAGTATTAGGCCCATAACCCGCCAGCCTCTTTTCGGCTTCTCTCTCGCTCAGGCCGCTCTCCGGGTCTGTATCCAACCGCCTCAGCGCTTCTTCCGCGCTTTCGCTCCATCGCATAATCCCCACTTCCTTCCGGACAAGTAATCTCTAAAATCTATGAGCCGCGGACATGTTTTATGACAAAAGAGCGGTTTTACATCACGCGGCGGGCAGCGTATGGGCAGCGGAATAAATAAAGTATCCGCAGATTAATCCATAACCTCATTGCAAATACCCCATGTCAATAAATCGTTAATCATTTTGATCTATCAAAACGCCAATCTATATTTTAATAATATTCGACATACTATATGAACATAATTGTTCATTTTTCATTATAATTACTTATATTATTTCTAGTTTACAAATTTTATCGTTTATTATATAATACTGGAGACTAAAAAGTTTTCGACAATAAGTGAAAAGATACAACGTTAAAGCCCAAAAAATACTATCCCGTTCCCTTGACCAACAGATAAGCTTTGGCTGGTTTGCGGTATTCATCGTCTGTTTGAGCGTTCGCGCGGAACAGCTTGAAATCATTAGCATTACTATGTATGCGGTCAATGGCGTAAAAGGGGCTAAAGAAGGCAGAAAGGACTGAAATAGTTATGATTAAGATGCATATAGCGACTTTAGCCGTCTCTGCGGTAAGCGTTATATTACTAACGGTTAACGGTACATATGCCTGGCGCAGTTTCAACCGTGTGACAGACAATTTTTCCGGCCAGGCCGATTTGAGCGGCGATGATGTCGATACGCCGCAAACTCTTCTCGGCGGGGGCGTCACGCTCCACAATGATTCAGACAATCCTAATAAAGACGTCTATGTGGAAAATTGGGGGGATGAGCCTGTTTATGCGCGTGTTCGGCTGACGGAATACATGGAGTTGGGCAAAGGCGCCGGCAAATACATAATAAATGGGGGCAACGACCGGCTGAGAGGCCCGTCGGAGGAAAACAAGGCGATTTCCCTGGTAGACGGCGCGAAAATTCATGATATAGATTCTTGGACGCCGCATGTACCGTCTGAGGCAGACGCCGCGGAGGCAGCGTCTGGCGCTGCGCTTTACGTTTATTGGTCATGGGATATGGGCGGACAGAAGCATTACATGCCCGAGCCCGAATCTGAAAGGGATAAAACAGCGGATGATCCAACCGTATATTCGGCGAATGATCCAGGTGTGTTACAGACGCTGGACGCTATTGTGCTTACGATGCGGCAGTGGAAAGATATAGGCTGCCCCATCGGGGAATGCTGGGTCATAGATACGGACGGCTGGGCATACTGGGCGGCGCCGCTTCAGCCGCGTACGGCGACTGGCCTGCTGCTTTCGGCCGTGAGCCGAACAGACGTAAGGATAGAGGACGAATACTATTATGGAATAGATATTTGGGCGCAAACCGCCACCAAAGACGGCGATTTAAATTATAATGATTTCGGTATGTTGGAAAACGGGGGATGGACGGACGACGGTCACGCGCTCATGGACGCGCTGACAAGCCTTGAAACAGCTGAAGTCCCGAATGGCGGCGGCGTTATTATAGACGATGACAGCGGCGTTATTGCAGACGACGACAGCGGCGACCGGGGCGGCGCCATGGATGCGGAAGACGGCGTTCTTCACGGCGAGACAGGCGCCGGAGCGGCATCGGTATCCGCCGCTTACTATAAAAAACCAGCCTATAAAAAGGCAATCTACGTCCTGCCCGGATTTATGGAATCACGCCTTTTCAGCTCAAAATTCTTTGGGCTTGAAATCTGGACCGGCTTGGGTTATGTAACCGATATCGGCGCCGACATGCTGGGATTTATGTCGGAAATGGCCCAATATTCAAACTCAACAGGCATGAGAGCATACTCCGATCGCTCTCGAGACAAATATGGAACAGCTTCATTTTTACTGCCAATGATCAACGGAATTAACAGCGCCCTAAAGTCCAACGGCTTGGAGAATACTTACAAAGTGGAATTTTTCCCTTACAACTGGCTGAGCGACTTGAATGCCGTCTCAAATCAGTTAGCCGCTGACATAAAGGCGAAAGGATATGAAGACATCATTCTGATTAGCCACAGCAACGGAGGCTTGCTGGCTTCCGCATTCATTTCCCAAAGCGATGAGAATAAGCAAAAGGTAGAAAAAGCCATATTTTTGGCTTCTCCGCTCTGGGGTACATATACCGCCCTGGAACCGCTGGAGTCCGGTTCGGTAACGATCTATGACGGAGCGCTTGACATGGGCCTGATACAGATTGGATATAGTCTCCTTATCAAACCAATCACCAAGCATTGGGTATATTCCTGGGCGAAAAACGCTCCCAATGTCTATCAGCTGCTGGCCAACGAGTCGTATCTGTCACGCATCCCCATTAGATACAAAACCGCTTCGGGGGTAAGGTTCATAAGCTCGCCCGAGGATTATTACAGCCTGCTGAAAAAAAGCTCCCGCATAAATCCGGCGCTTGTCGATTCCAGTAATAAAAGCATGAAGTATTTGTACCAGGACGTATTTAAGGGGGATCCGCTGGATCAATGGGAAGGCATAGACGCCACTTTTATAGGCTGCGAGTATGGATTTCTGACGCCTTTCACCGCGGCTTATCACCAAAGCGGCGGCAAATCCATTTATGACGGGCCGATTTACAGTAAAGCCGGCGACGGTTTTATTATGGATTTCAGCATGAACGGCAACGGTCGTTTCGCTCATATAAACGTACCCGGCGCGAATCACATTCCCATTGTATACGATAGCAGAGTGATAAAATTCTGCAATGATATCATCCTGCACGAGCCGGACGCGCGTTCCGCCGAATTGTCGTACGTCGCGCCAATGTCGGTTAACAATTCTTCTGACAGTATGTCAAGCATGCTTCGCATGGAATTGAAAAGCCCGGATCCATTGGCGGCGGCCGAAACCTCCGCGGACGCCGGTATCAAAATAAAGGTATATGACGAATCCGGCAATCTGGCTGCCGAGTCGGACGGCGAAATACAAAAAGGATTCATAGAGAATAATTTCATTTATAATTCCTGGAGCACCGATGAAAACGAAACGAATATTCTGTGCTACATTCCGGCGAGCGGGTACAAGCTGGAGGTATTGACCGGCAGAAATAACCCCTCCGACAGTGACGTCACGATCAGCGTTGAAACGCTGGACGACTCAGGCGCGCTCACATCACTCACAAGTTACAAAGCAGCCGGCGCCGATACAGCCACAGGCCATATCTTTACGCTGGACAGAACCCAGGCGGGGACGGCCGCCATGTTAGCCGCGGAAGCCGCAGGCGTTGGCCGGGTAGTTTCACCCGCTCATAACGGTACAAAAATAACGCAACTCTCATCGGAAATATTCAACACTGATTGGCGTTTCGCCTCCGATAAGATGACTCTCGTCCAAAACGCAGCCGCCTCACCGGAGATTATCGGCCCCGACGCCGAAACGGTTACATCTGACGCTTATATATGGACGACTTCCGACGCCTCTGTAGTGAATGTCGACGAAAACGGCCTGGTGACCGGCGTAGGAATTGGAAGCGCTTTCATTACCGCGGCGGCGAAGGACAGCAGTTATAAAATGGAATCTTTCGAGGCGACAGTTTCAAACTGAGCGGAAAAACCCCAGACGCAATCCAAGCTGCGTCCGGGGTTACTTATTTGTATTTTGCTTTAGATAGGTAAACGGGCTGTTATTGATAAAACCTTGCCAAGTAAGGAACTCATAATGCTGTCGACGCCATTTACTATGCCTCTGAAAATCGGAAAGACCTTTTTAATGCCGCCGGTTATGTCAAAAAATACCCCGCCGAGTACCCCGATTACCGTAGTAGTAATAACTCCCCCGCCGTTCACGCTCACGGCTTCGTTTTCATTGAGTTCAGTGAAACCGCCGCAGTTTAAATTATCCATATTAAAACCCCAATCCGTTTAATTTACACTCAGGACGCTTAAGAAGGTTATGTTTCGTACATAAAGTGCTTTTTATATCATATGACGAATTAATTGTAAAATATATTACATGACCTGTCAATATACTTTAACGAGCTTTTTTTATTTGCGGCCTGTCTATAATCGTGATAAAATGGTATAAGATAATCAGTATAGGAGGATATCAATGAAGAGTTACTCGTCCGATTCAATCAGAAATATAGCAATACTCGGGCACAGCGGTTCAGGTAAGACGACAATCACGGAAGCGGCGCTTAACATAGCTCAGATTACCAGCCGCATGGGCCGTGTGGAGGACGGTAATACCGTCAGCGACTATGACGCCGAGGAAATACGCAGGAAAGTTTCGATAAGCGCGTCACTTATTCCGATTGAATGGCTGGATAATAAGATTAATTTTATTGATACGCCCGGATATTTTGATTTTGTGGGGGAAGTTAAAGAGGCGCTGGCTGCGGCCGATTTGGCTCTTATCGTGGTCTCGGCGAAATCCGGTGTGGAAGTGGGCGCCGAAAAGGCGTGGGAATACGCCGAAGAACTGGGGCTCCCCAAGATTATATTTGTCAATAATATGGACGACGAAAACGCTGATTTTGACAAGGTAATAGAAAACCTGAAAGAAGCTTTCGGCAAGAGCGTCGCCCCACTGCAGGCGCCGTTCAAAGAAAACGGGAAATTCGCCGGTTTTGTCAACGCCGTAAAAAAAGAGGGACGCAAATATGTAAACGGCCGCACAGAGCCTTGTGATGTCCCCGCCGGCATGGAGGACGAAGTAAACGTCCTGCATTCGATGATTGAGGAAGCCGTGGCTGAAACAAACGACGACTTGATGGAAAAGTTCTTCATGGAAGAACCTTTTACTGTGGACGAAATTCAGCAAGGCATACGCGACGGTATAAAACAGCGTTCAGTTACGCCGGTATTCTGCGGATCCGCCATAAATCAAATAGGCGTGCGGGTACTGATGAATTCCATAATTGACTACGCGCCTCCGGCGTCAATTTTGCGCCCGTCCGTTACCGTAACGGATCTTAAGGCCGATAAGGAAACGGATATAAGCTGCTCGGAATCGGAACCCATCGCCGCTTTCGTGTTCAAGACCATTGCCGATCCATATGTGGGCCGTTTGAGTCTGTTCCGCGTATTCTCCGGCGTTATAAAACGCGACAGCCTGCTGCACAACCCGCAGTCCGACACAACGGAAAAAGTCGGGCATATATATGTCATGCGAGGCCGGGAACAAATAGAGACGGATGAACTGCGCGCCGGCGATATCGGGGCGTTGGCGAAGCTTACGGCCACATCCACGCAGAATACCCTGTGCGACAGATCGCGCCCTGTAGCTTTTAAACCCATCAAATTCCCCGAAGCTCTGCTGTCTATGGCTGTAATCCCCAAGGGCAAAGGCGACGAGGATAAAATATCGCAGTCCGTTTCAAAACTGCTGGAAGAAGACAAAACCTTGCGGTTTGAGATCAACAAGGAAACCAAGCAGTCCGTGGTTTACGCGCAGGGCGACAGCCAGCTGGATGTGCTTGTCAATAAACTGAAGAATAAATATAAGATTGACGTGGAACTGATAACGCCCGTAATCCCTTACCGCGAGATGATCAAATCGAAGATACGCGTGCAGGGCAAATATAAGAAGCAATCCGGAGGGCACGGCCAATACGGCGACGTGCATATGGAGTTTGAGCCGTCCGGCGATCTGACCGCCCCATATGTATTCGAGGAAAAGGTATTCGGCGGTTCCGTGCCGCGCCAGTATTTCCCGGCGGTGGAAAAGGGCGTTCAGGATTGCATTAAGGCCGGCCCGCTGGCCGCATTTCCGGTAGTGGGCATAAAAGCTACGCTGGTGGACGGTTCGTACCATCCGGTTGATTCTTCCGAAATGGCCTTTAAAATGGCCGCCACTTTGGCGTTTAAAGACGGATTTATGAAAGCGAAACCCACGATTCTGGAGCCCATAGCCAAGGTGGACGTATGGGTGCCCGATAATTACACCGGCGACATCATGGGCGATATGAATAAGCGCCGCGGACGCATTTTGGGCATGGGCAAGGAAGGCGCCAAACAGAAGATTTCCGCCGAGGTTCCCATGGCTGAAATATTCAAATATTCAACCGATCTGCGATCTATGACGCAAGGCAGGGGCGAATTCACAATGGTATTCGACCGGTATGAGGAAGCGCCGCACGATGTGCAGCAGAAAGTTATGGAAGCCCGGAAGAAAGAACTTGAGGCTTTAAGGGAAAGGGAATAATATTAAAGTACCCCCAGAAATCCCGGGGGTATTTTTTACTCAATATCAATACGCTCTTGAAGCGAGCGCAGGAAACCGGATATCCACCGGTTTACAGCCGGGTTTATCGTACTCTCGTTTTCATACACGTCGAATTTGGTTTCAATCTCATGCATATCATAAAAGTAGAGCATGTCCACCAGTCTGAGTATGCTTAATAGAAAAGAGCTTAATACAATCTCTGAGTCGTAATTACCATCCAGCTGAATCACATCGAAAAGGTCGGCGCGGTGTTTAATCTCCTCCATAACCGCCGGATGCAGGGTTTTATGATCCAGATTGCGCTTATAAACGATATGCAGCTCGTCATCCGCGCGTCGCCGGGCCAGCAGCCGTTCGAGTATGACCTCAACATTGCAGATAATATCAATAACCAGCACGCGCCAGCGCTTTTCTTTGATAAACTTGATTAAGTTTATGACCTGCTGACGGTTTCTGGGAAATCCATCCATAAGCCCGGGTTTGTTTTTCTGCGCAAAATCGATGAATACACGGCACGCGGTTTCATCATCGACCAGTACGCCCTGTTCTGTAAGCCGTTTGACCTCAGGATCGGTTCTCGACCGTTCACGGAAAATGTCCCCCATACTGGCGGAGTTCAAATCCGGGAGCCAGTACTGGCGTACATTTTTAACCAGTGTACCCTTGCCTGAGCCCGACTCCCCTAATAACAAGATATAGTCCCACTTCCCGAAAATCAATTCTTTTACGGGCATTGCTTTTCCCCCCTTAGAATGTATAAAATAGCGGCTTAAAAACGCCGTTTACTGTCTTATAAACATTTACGCGCGTTACCTGACAGATGGAAACGCCTAACGCGCCCGCCAGCAAATCCGGCCTCAAACCGCGCTGCCCGCCTGCGGACAGAACAGCCCGCAGGGTATCGTCGAATACCTCCAGAGAAACAATATCCGGACGTATATCTGTATCCATAACGCCGTTCTTCGTCTTTTTCGAGATAACGACAGACTTGCGGGCGATTAATTCGCGTACCTTCTCCGCCAAATTGTCCGGCGGGCGGGCGCGCATTTCATAACACGCAGCCACCGCTAAAGCCGCTGCTGATTCTTCATTTCCCTCCATAAAACGAGCCGCGTGTATCAGCAGGCCCTTTGGCATAGCCGCGTTAAGCCTGTCCATAATATCGGCGGCTGATACGGAGTCGCCGGTAAGTTCCAGTTCGGCGGCTTCGTTGCGTCCATCCATACCCAGGGCCAGAGGAACCGCGAAGGCCAGTTTCTGATGCGGATTAAACCCTCCGGAATATGCCGCAGGCAGGTTCGCCCTGTTTATCGCGCGCTGAAAAACCCTTATCAAATCTAAATGCCCGATAAAACGGGCCTTATCTGTCTTGGCGAATAATAGCAATACCCTACTCATCGGCGCAGCCTCTGTCTGTCTTAATAAACCCGCATCCGGCGCAGCCCTCCCTGCAGTTGGGCGTAACCTCCGCATGTTTTGCCTTTTCCATTTCCCTGATAAGGAACATTTTTGTTATATTTATATCGATATGATCCCACGGCAGGATTTCATCATACCGCCGCTGTCTGGCAGTGTAAAAATCCAAACTAAGCCCCGTGTTCTCCAGCGCCCGCGTCCATAGATCGTAGTTGAAAAATTCCGACCATCCCTCAAATTTCGCGCCGCGCCGCCATACGTCCAACAACACGCGTCCCTGCCTTCGATCGCCTCGAGCCAGCAGGGCCTCAATTATGGACTGCCCGGCGTCATGATAATTAAATTTAATCTGTTTTTTTGTCAGCGTTTTTTTAATCAGGCGCTGTTTCTCCATAAAACCGTACACATCCTGAGAGGCCCACTGAAAAGGCGTAAACGGTTTAGGCACAAAACACGAAGCGCTCAAATTAATGTTTAGCGGCTGGCTGCGTTGATTTTTGGGCAGGGAATAATATTGCCCGACAACGCGTTCGGCTAACCTGGGTATTGCCATTACATCGTCGTCCGTTTCTGATGGCAAACCGAGCATGAAATACAGCTTGATTTTGCTCCACCCGCTTTCAAAAGCCATCTTCGCGCCATTCAGAATATCCGTTTCGGTTATCCCCTTATTGATAACATCACGCATACGCTGGCTGCCGGCTTCCGGCGCGAACGTAAGGCCGCTGCGCCGAATCTCGCCGGCTTTGCTCATCAGTTCCAGCGAAAGCCTGTCTATACGCAGCGACGGCAGCGAAACGTTAATATGGCGCGGCGTAAGCCGCTCGGCCAGCGTGTTTATCAGACCGCCGCAGTTCGAGTAATCGCTGGCGCTTAAGGACAGCATGGAAATTTCTTCATGCCCGGAAGACGACAGGATCTGTTCGGCCTGCGACCTTATCGCTTCAATGCCGCGCTCACGCACGGGCCGGTATATATAGCCGGCCTGGCAAAAACGGCAGCCGTGGATACAGCCGCGAAAGATCTCCACCACCGCCCTGTCCTGTACGATTTCTATCAGCGGGGTCAATACCTTGCCGGGGAAATAGGAGACGTTAAAGTCTTTGACATAACATTTTTTTATCCGCGCGGGTATATCGTCCGCAATGGGCGCGAACGATTCAATTAATCCATCGGCGTCATATGTCACTGTGTAAAGCGAAGGCACATATACGCCCCGCTCGCGCGCGATCCGCCTCAAAAACGCGCGCCGGCCTCCGCCGTCCGCCTTGTGGGCGGCGTAAAAGTCGAGTATGTCATTCAGCCCAGCCTCCCCTTCGCCGATATAAAAAAAATCAATAAAATCGGCCAACGGTTCAGGGTTAACAACGCATGGACCGCCCGCGCACACAATCGGGCAGCCCTCGCCGCGTTCCGCAGCTAATAGCGGGATTCCGGCCAGATCGAGCATGTTCACCACATTGGTGTAGCTCAACTCATACTGCAGCGTAAAACCCATAAAATCGAAAACTTTAACCGGATCGCCTGTTTCCAACGCGAATAAAGCCGTCCCCGCCGCGCGCATTTCCGCCTCCATATCGGGCCAGGGGGCGTATACGCGTTCGCAATAGGTATCCTCACGTTCATTGATATAAAAATAGAGTATCTGCGCGCCCAAGTGGCTCATACCCACTTCATAAACATCGGGGAAACAAAAAGCGAAACGTACGCTAATCCTTGAGACGTCTTTTTCCGCCATGTTTATTTCATTGCCAATGTACCGCCCGGGCTTTTCCGCGCGAAGAAGCATGTCATCAGATAGAATCATAGTAAGCTCCTTTTCACATAGATACAGTATAATGAAAGACGGCTGTATATGCAACAAAAAAAGCCCCGGAAGGGCTGTACGGTTTTTCCTCTGGATATTTTTATCGTTTGGCTCCCATAAGGCGCCCGGCTAAACAAGCTCGAAAGTGTTCTCTTGTATCTGACTCGCCACTTCGGCAAACTCCTGCATTATATTATTTATAATTTTCATAAGATAAGGATCAAAATGCGTGCCCGATTCTTCCCGCATGATTTCCATAGCCTGATCGTGGGTATACGCCTTTTTATATGGCCTGTCGGATACCAGCGCGTCATAAACGTCTGAAACGGCCATAATTCGTCCGGACAATGGAATATCCTCTCCCGAAATCCCCAAAGGGTAGCCTCTGCCGTTCCACCATTCATGGTGAGAATACACAATCTCTTTCGCGACCAGAAGAAAAGTAGAGTCGTCGCCTAATTCCCGCATGGCGTCGTCTATCATTTTAGCCCCCAGAGTAGTGTGCTTTTTTATTTCCTTATACTCCCACTCCGAGAGTCTCCCCGGTTTCAGCAAAATAGTGTCGGAAATCCCAACCTTACCGATATCATGGAGTTTGGCGCTTTTTATTATATTGTCGGCGTAATTCCGGTTAAGCCTGTATCGATGCAGCCCTATCTCAAATAAACAATTAACAATTCGTTCGGTAAAAAAAGAAGTACGCTGAATATGGCCGCCTGTCGCGTTATCTCGATAGGAAGTGACATTTACGAGAATTTCCAATATCGTGTCCTGACTTCTCAATAATTGATTAGTCTTTACCTCGACAAGCTTTTCCAGCGTTTTACGATATTTCTGGAGTTCTATATGCAGATGTATGCGCTTCAACATAACGCCGGCGGAGACAGGCTTATGAATGTAGTCCACAGCGCCCATTTGAAAAGCCTGTTCTTCCTTTACCCTGTCATCCAGCACAGTGAGGAAAATGACAGGTATCTCCAGCCAACGGGCGTCCTGCTTCAGACGGTTTATTACCGCAAGTCCGTTCATACCCGGCATTTCAATATCCAGTAAAATCAGATCGGGTATGGTCCTCTCTAAAAAATTTATAGCCCGTTCACCGCTCGGCGCGGGATAAACCTTGTACATGTCTTTTAATATTTCCTGTATCATTTTTAGGTTTACCGGGTTGTCGTCCACCACCAAAACACTCTGCATCGCTCACCTCCCAGCGGGGAAAAATTCTATAAGCGCCGCAGCGCCGTCCAAGTCATACTGTTCTAAACAGGAACGGATATCATCCAAAATCCTGTCAATTTCTCCGTCATAGGTAAACGCCCGCAGTTCATCCGTCAAACGGCGGGCTTCATCAATCTCCAACGCGTCCGTCAGCGCTTTAATCCGCGTCAGTTTTTTCTTCAATGTATATTTATTCCCCGCCTTACAGGAGTTTATTTCAAGTGGGAACACGCGGTTTATTTTCTGTATCAGATCTTCGGTCTCGCGAATAAAACCAGGCAGATTGTGTTCTATATACTCGGATTTTCCGTCCCGGATCGCGTATTCCAGCTTACACGCCTCTGACGACAAACCTTCCGCCCCTATATTAGCCAGCGCGGATTTCAGACCGTGAATCTCTATTCTGAATTTTTTTGCGTCCTCCGCGGACCGGGCGTATTCCGACACTTTTTTAAGCGACTCCCTGGCGCTTGAGACAAACACATTCAGGATCGAAACATACGCGCTGGCATTCCCGCCCAGCAGCGAAAGCGCCTCTTCGGTTTTCAACGGCAGCGCCGTGATACTATCGAGCAGCTGGGAATTATCCGTGAATTCGGTTTTTATCCGAGGCCGTCCCGTACTCGCGATCGCGCGGTTCGGCGCCCATTCGCGCAGCACGCGGTTCAGTCGGGAGACGTCAATGGGCTTGCTTATATAGTCGTTTATGCCGCCGTCCAGAAACATTTCCCTCATGCCTGAAATTACATTTGCCGTAAGAACCACAATAGGCGCGCCCTTATTCAACGAATCCTCGCGTATCCGCCTTGAAGCCTCTATTCCGTCCACGTCCGGCATTATGTGATCCATAAAGATAAGGTCGTACTGTTTCCGTCGGCACATATCAACCGCTTCTTCCCCACCATGGGCCAAATCAGGAATCGCGCCGCTGTGCTTGAGCATTTCGTTTATAACCATCAAATTAACGCGGTCGTCGTCTACGGCTAAAATGTCGGCGCCCCACAGTTGGATCGCTCCCACAGGGCTGTATGCCGCGTGCGCGGACAAGGCGGATTTGTTTTCATTTAACGCGGCGGCAACGGCGTGAATAAGCAGCGGCTCATATAATATCTCTATTTCTGGCGGCGTGTCTTGCGTCATGGCGTGGCCGATGTTCTTAACGGCCACAATCCCGCGCTCTGCTCCCAGTCGGGGGGAATACCGGGAAATCAGATGCCGCCAGTCATTATCAAAATAGATAATGTGTGTGTAAGAGGTATCTCCAAGTTTTATTTCAGCCTGCTTCTCATTAACGCACTTATCGAAGGGTACGGATAAACCGTCCAATATTTTCCAAAGCCCCGCAGCACTGACGGAGTCTTTGCCCAATACCAAAACCTTTATTTTTTCAGGACGCTCCACAACCGCTATGGGTTCTTTATTAACGATCGTTTGCCTCAAGCTGAAACTGAACTCGGATCCATTTCCGTACTCGCTTTGAACATTCAGCGTCCCCCCCATCAATTCGACCAGTTTCCCGCTGATTACCAGCCCCAGACCGCTGCCCGCGATATACCTGTTTTTTATTTGATCCGCCTGTGAGAATGGCTGGAATAATTTTTGCATTTCATCGTTCTTTATACCGATTCCCGTATCCTTTACGCCGAACCGCAGCGTAACATTGTCGTCGTTTCGTCCGACTTCAGACACAGATATGCGGATATAGCCTTTATGGGTAAATTTAACCGAATTGCCCAGCAGGTTTAACAGCACCTGCTTTATCCTTATATCATCCCCGGCCAGCGCCGACGGCAGACCGGGTTCGATATCCGTAATAAACGCAATGCCTTTGTCGGCGGCTTTCAGACGTACAATATTACATACATCAGACAGCAGCAAAACCAGAGAGTACTCAGTGTCTATAATTTCCAGACGCTCCGCATCTATTTTTGAAAAGTCCAGTATGTCGTTGATTATCTCCAACAAAGATTCGGAAGCGTGGACAATATTAACGGCGTAATCCTTCTGAATCTGGCTGAGCTCGTTCAGCAGCAGCAACTCGCTCAAACCTTTTATGGCGTTCATGTGCGTTCGAATTTCGTGGCTCATATTGGCCAGAAATCCACTTTTCGCCACATTTGCGTTTTCAGCCGCCTCTTTAGCCAGCGTCAACTCGGTCACATCGTCTATGGAGAGTATAAAGCCTTTACGGATACTGTCACAGTCAACGGCGGGCGTCAATGTAACGCGCGCGCGCATTCCATTTTCAAACTGATCGTTGAAACGCGCCGATTCCCCTGAAAGCATCACTGCCCGCCCGCACTCCATAATTGTTTCAATCCAAGCTTTATTAAATTTGCGTTCAAAAAGCTTTTCAAGCGATACGTTCTCCATTTCAAACTCGTCGTTGAAACCCAGGAACCGCGCGGCTGCCTGATCGCCGATCAGGAGCCTGAAACGCATGTCAAATACAAGTATTACGCAAATCGCGCGGCTGTTATCGGGCTCGAGTTTTTGACTCTGATTTTCCTTCTGATTTTGGTTTTCCCTCAACAGTTCTGTCGAACGCTGAACCTCTTGACCCAAATCTGTTTCTTGAAATGTCATATGATCTACCCCATCTGTTTTCCCAGAGATATTCTTATTTTGTGTAGGGAAAGCGGATGATATTCGAGGTTGTTCCTGCGCTCATACACGATTCTTAACGAAGCATGCGATGTTGGCGCAGAATCGCGCCTTTTGATGTGTCGGCGGGGCTGTGGGATTTTGCTCCCCGTCGTTTGGGTAGTATGTTATGTCTAATAAAAATTATGCGAGGATGTTTTGTATAAACCTGATTATTAATGGTTTTCTGGCATTTTCCTCTCTACGACTAACTTCAGCGCATATCCGTGGTTATGTTACATGGAAACATGCGAGAAATTTAAAAATAAATTTCGACACATGCACATACCAAGCTAAAATTACATATTATAGCCTGCGGTTCCATATTTTACGCATGACGGAATATGTTCACGTATTCCGGAGAATCAGGGTAAAAATCATGAAGGGAAATGGTTATGAACGACAAGAAACAAAACAAATTAAATTACAATTTGGAAGAACTGGCAGCGAGGAACTCAATCGCCGACACACAGGATTTTGATGAAATCACCGTTTTGATTACATACGCGGGAAGTTACACATCCTTGCCGGAAAATCAGCGGCGCCTGCTTACAGACAAATTAAACCTCCGCAATGAATCTATGCTTGCCTGTGAGGAATTCGGATTAAGCGTCGCGAAATCTGTATTTAAAATCAAGATTATGAACGCATTAAGCGTCAGCCTGAACGACGCGCTGATAATGGCGCGGCATTATGACAGCGAGGTATCGGCCTGCGCGCAAGCTTCTATATTCGGCAAAAAGGCGGCTGAATATTACTGGCTCCAAAACGATTCCGCTTTAATAGACCTGCTGGTTTCCGGCCATTCGGCGCGGGACGTTATTTTTTCCAAACTCGCGTCTATAGCGCTGGACACGAATACAAAAAATATAATCCGTTCTCCGAACTCTCCGCATCCATCCGACTTTGACTATACGGGGATCAGCGGCGATGAAGCCCATGCGCTTAAAGAAGCGATAACG
The DNA here is from genome assembly GCA_031282635.1 of Clostridiales bacterium. Lineage (GTDB taxonomy): Bacteria > Bacillota > Clostridia > Lachnospirales > WQUN01 > JAISZF01. Next base: position 875 of record JAITDJ010000024.1, on the reverse strand, counting down.
GCTTACTCGTTGGATCCTCAAGCCGCGTTAAGCTTTATTCTTGAAAACAATATGACTGCGGCCGATTTTAGATCAACAATAGAACGGTACCAGTTATCCATAGGCGCGTTTGTGTACGACTCAGAGGACACTCCTCCGAACGCCGGCGCGTTAACGGCGGAAAATCAGACGGAATCAATTGAAAACGGCTCGCCGGCGGGCCGCGCGCAAGCGTCATATAGAACGGAAACGTTCAATAAAGGCAAACTATATCCCGAAACCCCGTTTACATTCAACCAGGCAGTACACGACGGCGTCAATCTGAATACCGGCGCGCTGGCCTATGAGGACGGCATTGCGCGTATACCGGGCAGAAACGGTTTTGATCTGAATTTGTCCGTAATGTACGACTCAGGCGCCGCCGTGTCGGAGGAGGCGCTTGGGAGGCTTGACGGCTATTTTAGGCATTATTATACCATCTGGGCTAATTACACAAGAGTTACAAGCCAGCAGAAAGCGTCTATTGAAAGCGGCACGGCGGCCGGAGTTGCGCTGGCGCTGTTGATTCGCACAGAGGCCTATGCCGCAGATAATTATTTTCCTTATCCAATCAGCACTGCGGAATTGCAATATGTCGATTCTGATCTGGATTATTTTAATTTTCCCGATATTGAGGAATTGGGAGGCTTGTATTATTTAAGCCTTGATACTTATGCCGAGTACACTTTTTCAACATTTGAAACAACGTACACAGAAAATTATACAAAAGCCGCAACTGTTCGAAATCCGATGGATTACATGGGCGACGGCTGGAGTTTCAAGTTCGACAGAATAAAAAAGGACACCGATACAAGCGAAGAAATTTTAAAACTCTCGAACGGGGCTTCGTACCGATA
>JAITDJ010000002.1 GCA_031282635.1 Clostridiales bacterium | reverse complement strand
TGATAAGTACAATATACCGGCTCATATACAAGTTTCCAGGGAAGAATTGATGATCGTAACGCGGAAGCTTTTAGCGTACATGAAGGGCGAGGCGCCCGACCTGATTATTGAGGCAGGCGTCGCCGGAGAGCGCCGTGAATTTTTTAATCAGCGCGAAAAAGACCATATGGTCGATGTTAAAAATCTAATTTTAGGCGGATTTATGATCCGGAACGCGGCGGCGGCGGTGATCGCGGCGTCATTAATCATATTAAGCCTTTTGCGTGTGAGATTCGTTAAATACTTTATGCAGGCCGTAAAGTTTGTGTTTGCAGGTTTTATTATAGCCGCTTCCGCATTGACCGCGATTATCGTTTCAGACTTTGACAGAGCGTTTACTGTGTTTCATCAATTGTTTTTTAATAACGATCTTTGGATTTTAAACCCTGATAACGATCTTCTGGTGAATATTGTGCCTTTGGGTTTTTTTACGGATATTTCCGCGCTGGTCGGCGTGATATTCGGCGGGCTGTGTTTGGCCGCGATAATCGTTTCTATTGTTTATAATAGAATTGTTTATAATAGAATAGACAGCGATTAAGGGGGCGCTCGCGTGATTGTTTTATGGCTCTTGAAGGTACTGATCCTGATTTTAGTAGGCGTGCTGGCTATAATGTTGTTTTTTGCGTTACTGGCGCTGTTCTCCCCTATATGGTATCGACTTAACGCGGGCTACGATGGCAAAAAGGCCATTTTATTAAGAGCCGCCTGGCTCTTTCGTATATTTACCGTTGTTTACGATACAAACGCGGCGCCCGCCTTTAAGTTTAAGATATGCGGCCGGGCAGGTAAACGAAAACGCAGGCGACCGGACGCAGAACCGGATTCTGATAATGAATCAGAAAATAAAAAAAGAGAACAAATAAAAGAAGAGAATGACGGGGCCGAGACGAAAGAGGATGAGGCCGATGAAAAACTTTCAATCGTGGATAAAGCAAGGGAGTTTAAAGAAAACCTGGACAAGGTTCTGGAATATCCATACAAAAAGAGACTAATACAACAAACGCTGCTGCTGCTGAAACGTGTGTTCAAAGCAATTTTACCCAACGACGCGGACGGTGAGTTTCGTTTTGGTTTTGATGATCCCGGTCTGACCGGAATGCTATTGGGCGCGGCGTACGCTGTTCGTGAGACAACCGGGCTGTATGAGCGTGTACGTGTAAGCGCGGATTTTGAAAAGAATTACTTCTATATAAAATGCCGTATGGAAGGTAAAACCAGGCTATGGTCGTTATTATGGCCGTTTTTGGCTTATGCGGTCCGCAAGCCTGTATGGATAATTATAAAGCCTCTTATTTTTAAGAAAAGGGCGAAAGGATGAATTATATGAGCGGTGGTTTAAGCGGTAACTTGGATGTACTGTTCAACAAGATGGAGAATTTTATTTCAACTAAAACCGTTGTGGGCGAACCGATACACATCGCGGGGGTTATTATAGTACCGTTCGTGGACGTGTCATTTGGCGTAGGCGTCGGCGCTTCCAGCGGCAATGACGACAAAAATAAAGAAAACGGCGGAGGAGGCGGAGGAGGCGGTTTAGGCGGAAAGATTACGCCGACAGCGGTTCTGGTTGTCATAGACGGCGCCGTTCAGATGATCAGCGTTAAAAACGAGGACAGTGTGAAAAAGTTAATCGATCTGGCGCCCGGTATAGTTTCGAAGCTGAATCTGGGCTCGCTGTTTAGTAAAAAGAAAGACTGTGAAAAAAAGCAAAGCAAAGTGGAGTTTGAGGAAACCAGGGTTTCCGAATCATTCAACGCCGCTGAAGAGTCATTGGATTAACAAAATGTACCACTTATAATTCCTCCATGCCCGGATATAATAATTTTGTAACATCTATGTACTGTACTGTGAGATAATAATTATAATCAAATGAATGATTATGAATTAGAATATATATCAGTACAAATATATGTTACAATGTATCAACCTATCTATCCAGAGAGTAATATCTCAGCGAGTTTACGCGGAAGCGCTTATAATGTATTTTAACGCGAACGCGGCGAAATACGCGCTTATGATAATTTCATCAATGGTGATGAAACTGAAATCACAGGCGTTTAATACGCTTCCGCGTAAGGTAGGGGACTCGTACGGAAAAAAATATTATTTGTCATATTGAGGAGGAAATTATAATGGCTGCACCTAACAGCGCATCGTCAGGCTCCAAGGCCGTGCCGGAAGCTCGCGAGGCTTTAAGTCAATTCAAGTATGAAGTTGCCAACGAAATCGGCGTGCCGCTGAAGCAGGGTTATAACGGTGACCTTACGTCCGCTCAGGCTGGTTATGTCGGCGGTTATATGGTCAAAAAGATGATCGAGGCTCAGGAGAAGCAAATGGCTGGCCAGAGCACGACATTGAAATAATTGAATAATTGAAATAATATTGAAATAATATTGACTGGGTTTAATGATATTCTAATCTTGTGGATAAAACCTGATTATTAGACAAAAGTCAGTGAGTATCAGACTTAAATAGGTAAAAAAGGGATTCGGTGGTTAACGGATCCCTTTTTTTCCGTTTGCTTGACGCATACAAATGACAATATTGTCGGCAAAAAACAAACGATCCCCAATTCTACACTAAAATAACATATATGTTGACAATCTGTGCACCTTATGTTATATTGTGTCTATAATTATATGAAGGAGGGATTGTCCTAATGAAGTCATTTTTTACATCGCGAAAGGCTATGGCCGCAGTTTCGTGTATTTCTCTTGCTGCTCTCTTGGTCAGCGGAACATTCGCTTGGACATCATTGAATTCTCAAAAAGTAAACGAATGGCGAGGCAACGGCAGCACAAGCCAAGGACCGGGCGGCAGTTTGCATGATGACCATGATAACAGTAAAACGAATGATCCCAGAAAAGACGTTTATATCGAAAACTGGGGCGATAAGATGATTTATGCCCGCGTCAGGCTATCCGAATATATGGAGATAGGCCCCGGCGCCGGTCAAATTCAAGGTAATTCAAATCCCTTGACGCGTTTGGCTGCAAATACGTCTACTCCCCTGCTGGCTGGTACTGTGTTATCGGGAGGCGTTATCCAATTTACGCCGCATATACCCAATGGGACAGACCCCACAGACTGCGGCGAAGAATTCCACGTGTATTGGGATTGGGAAATGGGCGGCGGGAAGATCTATAAACCTGCGACAGAGGCTGAAAAAGAGGCCGGGAGATTAAACAACAGCTCCGTTTTAAGCGACAATAACGATTATGATAGGCTTAGCGGCGACCTTAAAAACACACTGAGCGGCGGGGTTTATGTACTGGATTCCAATTCGACGCCCGGAACCGGATGGTTTATAGATAAAGAGGGCTGGGCGTATTGGGGCGGTTTCCTTATGCCCGGTCAAGCGACCAGTTTACTGCTGCACAAGGTAACACGAACCAATACTCCTATTCCCGACAATTACTACTACGCGATTAATGTCGAAGCGCACATGTGGGACGCGCCTGATGTACTGACATCTACATCACCTTCCGTCGGTACCTCAGCCGAACCTGATGACATTACTTCTTTGATTCAGGGCGTCGGGGTTGAAAAACCATCTGACGACGCTTTAGAGTTTCTTAAGAAGATCTTTATTAAAACGGCTGATGAAGGCGCCTTCGTCATAGAACCGGATGAAGCTAAAGATATTATAGAAGAAATTTTTGTAACAGAATAAGACTCTCCGGCAGCTAATTAACCGATGAGGCTGTACATATAAAAACCTTCGCCTTACTGGCGGGGTTTTTTATTTTTGCGGTGAATCCACGAAAGTAATTTTGGCTCGCGCGACAGGTGTGAATGAAAAAAGTCTCCGTTAGGTTCTGTTTATTTTTTGCCATAGTTTTTTTGTTTTATTTTGCGAGAAAATATGCTAAAGTAATTATTAGATGTGCCGATATATAGAGGCGAAGATTAGGTAGGTTTACTTACACCTCTAATTTTTGCATAATTCAGGATATTTTAGTCTATCAGAACGTTTATTCTAACGAAATAGGAGGCAGAATATGGCAGACGGAGGCGTTAAGTTCTCAGAACAGCCGATGGGTTATGACAAACAGCAGGTCGATAACTATATAACCAAATTGATATATGAGTATAATGCGATGCATAATGAATATTTGAATCTGGTTACCAAGTGCAACAGCCTTTCGGAAACATGCTTGCGATTGTCGGATGAAAAGAACCGGCTTGCGGAGACGCTGAATCAGCAGCCTTCACAGAATAAAGATAACGAATCCGCTATAGCGAAGGCTATTATTGACGCCGAAATGCTGGCGAAACAGATTGTGGATCGCGCGAATACTGAGTCCGCTAAGATCGAAGAGTCCATACGCATGGCGCGTGAAGAGCTGAAGCAAATGCAGTTAATGAAAGATAAAATGCTGATAGAGATGCATGAGATGCGTAAGAAATTTAATTCGATTTTTTCAGAATAACATTAGAAACATCCGGAGGTATGGGGCATGGCAAAACCGCTGAACGAGTTGAATACGGAGTTCGAAATCACGCGGAATAGACCAGATGGTATTTCTATCCGTATACCTCAGGAAAAATATTCTGAATTTTATCAGCAGGCAGCCCGGGATCTTCCATTATCGCAGCCGGATTCGACGGCTTCAGAATATTTACATCCGGATCCTGCCGCAATAGCGTCAAGGTTTACGTTACCTCAACTCGATCCCGTTATGCCGAAGTATACGCCGCCCCGGTCCGATCCTGTTATGCCGAAATATACATTGCCTCAGTCCGATCCTGTTATGCCGAAATATACGCCGTCTCAGCCCGATTTTATTATACCGTATACGCCACAGCCTGATTCTATGCCGAAATATACGCCGCAGCCGGATTCTATGGCGTCGAAATATACGCCGCCCAAGCCCGATACGTTTATTCCGTATATATTGCCGGAACCTGATCCGTTAACGTCGAAATATACGCCGCGGCGGCCCGATACGCTCACTCCGGAATATATGCCGCAGGAACCTGATCCGATAATACCGAAATATACGCCGCCGGAACCTGATCCGATAATGCCGAAATATACGCCGCCAGAGTCTGATTCGCTAAAACCGAAATATACGCCGCCTCAATCCGATTACATAACAACAGGTACATCCGGTTCATCTCTTCGGCAGGCGCATGAACCACTTGCGTCGCCAAAATTTGAATCGGTTAAGCCCAAATTTTCGCCGATTCCAATTTCAAATTATTCCGCTGAACGGGGGTCAGCCCCACGAGGTAATGATCATGTACTTCCGCCGTCTCCGCGTGATTATAACATGGAATTGGCGGCGCCTCACGAAAGAGCGGTTACAGTGCCCGCGGATCTCGAACCTAAGTCAATTGAAACTGATATTGGTGAAAGATTAAGAAAAGCCGCGGCGCGTCGGAAGGAAGTTCCTGAGCCTGAAAATGAGAAGTCGAGGTTAACTGTTTCACCCTCGTCAGTTGAAACGGTAAGACCGCCAAAAAAGTGGCAGATAAAAACCGCCGAAACAAAAGCAAAAAACAAGAAACAATATAAATCTGAAAACCCCGTAAAAAACACCATTGCCGACGTGCTGTTTTACAGCGTACTTATATCTTTAATTATCGGCGCGCTCTACTGGGGAAAGGGCAGCGGCAAACCGATTAACATATTCGGTTATTCGGTGATGAATGTACTATCGACAAGTATGCAGGATACAATACCCAAAGGTTCGCTGATTATTACAAAGGAGGTTCCGATAAACGAACTTAAAGTAGGCGACGATATCTCCTACTTTATGAATGCGAACAGTGTAAATACACATAGAATCATTCAAGTATTTCCTGATTACAATGACACGGGCCAAATAGCTTTCCAGACAAAGGGTACCAACAGCCAAAGCCCGGATCACGCGGCCGTTTATGGAGAACAGCTGGTAGGACGCGTTATTTTTCATATTCCAAGATTGGGGGATATGCTTACGTTTGTTCCTGACTTGATTACGAATCCGAGTAATCTGCTTTGGGTAATTCTCGTGTTTATAAGCTTAATCGTATTCTCATTCTCACTGCGCGGTCTGTTTTCTAGTTTTAAGGAAGAAAGCGCCACGTGGAAAAAAACGCTGAGAAAGAAAAAAAGGAGATATACATAAGATGCGTGTGTTCATCTTCCGAGGGCTCTTAGTTATAATTCTAGCGGCGGCAGCTGTATGCGTGTATCATTTGTTTGTGATTCAAAGTAACTATGTTCAAGCGGAGGAGATAGATAATCTGCTTGCGGCCTATGCGCCGTTTGACGCGGCCAGCGTCCCTAAACCACAAAAGTCAAACGATCCGGAATCCGCCAAATCGGAACAGAACGATTCGGATACTTCCATGAACGGGGTAAACCATTTCATCTTAGACGTGAAACAGGACTTAAACGAAGATACGGCGGCTTGGATCCGCATACCGAATTCACGCATAGACTATCCGATCGTTCATGGAACGGACAACAGCTATTATTTGGATCATGATATTCGAAAGCGGAAGGCAGCCGCGGGCAGCATCTTTGTCGACAGCCGAAACAGTAAGGGGTTTACTGATTTTAACACGTTAATCTACGGGCACAATATGATAGACGGCTCTATGTTCAGTGATTTGAGGAATTTTAGCGATTTTGGATATTTTTCCAACAATCCCGCGGCTTTGCTCTATTTACCCCGAATTACCTATAATCTCGAGATCTTTGCGTACATAAAGGTTAAGGACGATGACAGAATTATTTACAGTTCCTCAAACATCGAATTGAATGAGTTTATTGAATATGTAAGATCAAGAGCGTCACAATACAGGGAAATACAGCTTACCGATCAGGATAGGATAGTAACCCTTTCAACCTGTGTAAATGATCTCGCTGATTCCAGGATGGTTGTGCTTGCAAGGCTCAAGCTTGCCGTATAACTCTTGAGTTTGGATCCGGGTGGTAGTATACTCAAAAAAAGGGGGATAGGTATGCCGCGCGGGAAGATCACAATTTTTTTTGTCTGTCTGGTTTTGATGTGTTTATTTTATGTTAACAGCTATGCCGCCGATGAAATTTATGTGCTGATGAATGGCGATCCTGTTACATTTGACGTTCCTCCGCAGAATATTAACGGACGGGTAATGGTGCCATTTCGCGCCGTTGGCGAGGCTGTCGGCGCAAAGGTTGAGTGGGACGCTGATACGGAAAGTGTCTGGATGTACCTAGACGGACAGTATATAGGGCTGATAATCGGAGAGAATACCATTCGTATCGGGCAAATGGGCGGACCTGAAATACCGGTTGTACTGGATGTGGCCCCGAGGATTATTGACGGCCGGACGTTCGTACCTGTCAGGGCCGTTTCGGAAGGTTTGAAATGTGATGTGCAATGGGACGCGGCCTCAAGGACGGTCCTGATCACTTCCAATCAATCCGCGGCGCGGACAGTCGATTCAAAAAAGGAATTGTTAGCCGTCATTGAGGAAAATATTACTGAGCAGAGAATTAAATTCAGTGTGGATACCACAAATCTGACTGAGGAAACCATTAGTTTGGATATCTGCGACTATTTTCTTGACGTATTGGAGGCGCGCGCCAGGTGGTGGAACTATTCAGCCGCAGGGCGGAAATATACATATATTCAATATAACGTTAAATACTCGATGTACGCCAATGTAAGCAAAGCCATTAAAACAAATGAAATTTGGGCGCTTACGCCGGAAGAAACGGAGGTATATCAGAAAGTCAGCTTGATTGTTTCGGAAAATGTAGAGCCGGGTATGTCTGAATATGAGAAAGAATTGGCTCTGCACGACTATTTGGCGCGCAGCACCGTTTACGATACGTCGTCTCCCGGCGAGACTCCGTGGGATTCTCATACGCCGTACGGCGCGCTGATTAAAGGTGTGGCTGTCTGCAACGGCTACAGTGACAGTTTCAAATTGCTGATGGACGCGGCAGGCATTGATTGCGATATCGTCTACGGCGACGCCGCCGGCGCTGACGGCGAGATAGTGAAACACGCCTGGAATCGCGTTAAGATTGACGGTGATTATTATCTGGTGGACGTTACATGGGACGACGCTTTTCCGGATATGTCTGACGTTGTTATATATGACTATTTTAATCTTACGGACGAAATGATGAGCGCGGATCACGCCCCGTACACTGTTGAGCATGAAAGTGTGTCGGATAAGTATAATTATTTTGTATATAATAAACTATTGGCGTCTGATCAGGCCGCTGTAAACGAGATAATTAGGGCCGGCCTGCAGCGCGGATCGCGGACTATATTTTTACGCGGCGTAAATTTCGATGTGAGCAGGATGAGTTTTGAGGCGTTTGCCGAGTATTTCAAAACCAACACCGATCTTAAGTACAGCGTTAATCCCAAGTTGAATATTATGAGGATCATTCTAAGGTAGCATAACTAACCCGTCCCCCGCATATAATTTTTCTAACTGTATGCAGGGGGCGCGCGCGTATGAGAAAGAGATACCATAGGGACGGGAAGGTCAAAAAAACAGCGGCGGTTCAGGGCATTGCCGTGTGTCTGGCCTTTGTGTTCCTGTTTTTTTTATGCAGCGGGAGGATAGACGCTTCGTCATTTTTTTTAAATGAATCTCCGCAGGGCTTTTCGGTGCTGTTCGGGGCGAATAAAGCTATGTATAAGTATACCGACGGTATGAACGATATGCCGGAAACCCAGATTGTGAATCGATATGAAGAAGACTCGTCGCTTATCCTCGTATCCGATCTTGTCGGCGTTGACGATGTCAGCATACAGCCCGAAACAGAGTATGAAGCTGTACCGCCGATAAAAAAGGAAGCGGTTGTTATTGAGGATACTGATAAGCTGCATGATCTGTCATTTTTGAAGTCGCATTTTTACATAGTAGACAAAAAAACCGAATTAACCGGCGCGAACTTCGACGTGGACTATATGTTGAACGAGGATCTAAGCCTGGATTTATCTGTTCAGGGTCCCAAAGCGCTTATCTTCCACACTCATTCGCACGAAATGTATATCAACAGCAATCCTGATAACCTGATGGACGGTGTGATGGGCGCGGGTGAGAAACTGGCGGAAATCCTTACCAACACATATGGTATAGAAACCTTACATCATACAGGCGAATATGATTTTGTGCATGGCAAAGTCAACAGGGATGGGGCTTATGAACGTATAGAGCCCGACATTGAGGGGATTCTGCGAGATAATCCTTCTATTCAGTTAGCTATAGACCTGCACCGCGACGGCGTACCTGACGATATAAAACTTGTGACCGATGTAAATGGGGTTCCAACCGCGCAAATCATGTTTTTTAACGGGCTGTGCCTGCAAAATAAGTCAGGTACATTAACGCCGTACAGTTTGCAAAATCCATATTTGCGGACAAATCTGGCGTTGAGTTTCAACGCGCAGCTTACGGCCAACAGCCTGTATCCGGATTTCACGCGGAAGATATATTTAAACGCGTATCGATACAGTCTGCACATGCTGCCGAAGAGCATGCTGATCGAGGTGGGGGCGCAAACCAATACAAAGGAAGAGGCGTTTAACGCCATGGGACCGCTAGCGGTTATTCTGTCGCGGGTTTTGCAAAAATAACAGGCACAGCGTTTTCATGTTGAATTGTTTTATGGTTTCGGTTATAATGCTGTGGAGGGGAATAGCCCTTGTCTTCAATGATATTTGCTATTTCTTCAAACTGCCGCATATAAACGCTCCTTTTGGGTTGATTGGGATTGGTAAACAAATTTTACCACAAATCCAGCGTTTGTGCGGCATTTTATTTTATTTTATTTTTTTTATTCCTTGGCCTTTACGCCATATCTCTGCTTTAAGGGTTTCGGCATCCTCCCGTAAGACTCTGTAATATTCTTCCGCCATGGCTGACTCTCATATTCACTTGGCACTGCCCCCGGAGAACGTCAAAAGAGCCGTTAGGGGCCGCCAGGCGCCATAACTTGGCGGCAATCCCTGGTGCTGGCCGGCGAAAATGCGGAGCCGTGTAAAAGATCGCCAGAGTGAAACTCCTATTTATGCGGATTCCAGCGATTACACTGATCAAAATTTTCAGGGCGCGTCGGCAGAGGCAGCCGCCATCGGTTTCAGCTAGGATGCAAAAACACCGGTGTGTTTTATGCTGGCGCCGCTCCGCTATGAGAACCATACTGTGTGCACCCGGAATACGCCCAAGAAGTTTACCCACGAATCTAAGGCCGTGGAATTGATTCTGGGGGTATCTGAAAAAACAGGCTGGGCCGGGCTAAAAATTATTAAAATAAAAGCCGCCTTTTTTTAAGGCGGCTCTTTGTTGGGGAAAACGCAAATAAAATTTAGAATTTCAAACACTTT
>JAITDJ010000245.1 GCA_031282635.1 Clostridiales bacterium | reverse complement strand
TGCCCTATCCTCCGGACGAGTAAAAGCAAACTTAGTATTCCCAAATTTTTGTTAGATTATTCCATTTACACGGATTGCGCGACACTCCCCCTGACGAGTAAATTTCTGTGGGAAAACCCGCATAAATACTAGATTTATGCGGGTTTTCAATCTCTTGTTAAATTGTCCGGCGCAAAACGCTGTTCAGGCGCGGCGCGAAAAAACTTCTTTTATTAGTACAGCCGTAAAAGGAAATTCCACTTCGCGCGCGGCCCCGAACCTTTATGATACAACGGCAAATCGACGCTATTTCGCGTATTCTATGGCTCTGGTTTCACGAATCAGGTTCACCTTTATCTGACCCGGGTATTCCAGTTCGGTTTCAATCTTCTTAGCCACTTCCCGCGCCAGCAGCGTAAGCTCGGCGTCGTTTACCTCTTCGGGTATAATAATAATGCGCAGTTCACGGCCCGCCTGTATGGCGAATGATTTTTCAACGCCTTTAAACTCGTCGGCGATGCTTTCTAATTTTTGAAGACGTTTAATATACGATTCTAATGTTTCACGCCGCGCGCCCGGTCTTGACGCTGATATGGCGTCGGCGGCCTGAGTAATTACAGATATAATATTTGTGGGTTCAACATCGCCGTGGTGCGACTCCACAGCGTTAATAACCATTTCATTCTCACGGTATTTCTTACATAGCGCTACGCCGATAGATACATGGGTACCCTCCAGATCATGATCCACCGATTTTCCGATATCATGCAACAGACCGGCGCGTTTCGCCATTGATATGTCAGCGCCCAATTCGCCGGCTATCAGCCCGCACAGATGAGCCACTTCAATAGAATGCCTCAAAGCGTTCTGCCCGTAGCTGGTACGGAATTTCATCTTGCCCAGAAGCCGGATCAACTCGGGGTGTATGCCGTGTACGCCCGTTTCAAACGTTGCGGCTTCGCCTTCCTCGCGGATCATCACTTCTACTTCCTTCTTGGCTTTTTCAACCATTTCCTCAATGCGCGCCGGGTGAACTCGCCCGTCAATTATCAGTTTCTCAAGGGCTATACGCGCTATTTCACGCCTCATTGGATCAAATCCTGACAATATTACGGCTTCCGGCGTATCATCAATAATCAGATCGATGCCGGTAAGCGATTCCAAAGTACGGATGTTGCGGCCTTCACGGCCTATGATGCGCCCTTTCATTTCATCGTTAGGCAATGCGACAACAGAAACAGTGGTTTCGGTTACATGATCGACCGCGCAGCGCTGTATGGCGCCGGCTACAATCTCACGGGCGCGCTTGTCGGCTTCCAGCTTTGCTTTTGCCTCAATATCTTTAATGAGCATAGCCGATTCCAGCTTAACCTCATTTTCTATATTAGCAAGAAGATACGACTTAGCCTGCTCGGAGGTCAGCCCGGAAATGCGTTCGAGTTCCAGCTGCTGCTTTTCCACTAATTTACCGATTTCAGTTTTCTGAACTTCCACGGCGGCCAGTTTCTTTTGCAATTGTTCATCTTTTTTTTCAATCGCATCGCTTTTTCTGTCTAAAACTTCCTCTTTTTGAATCAGCCGCTTTTCAGTACGCTGTAACTCATTTCTACGCTCTTTTGCCTCTTTCTCCGCTTCGTTTTTTGTCTTAATACTCTCTTCTTTCGCTTCCAGCAGTAATTCCTTTTTTTGAGCCTCAGCGGTTTTTCTGGCCTCGTCTAAAAGTGTTTCCGCTTGGATTTCAGCGGTTCCTATTTTTGCTTCCGCTATTTTTTTTCTATAAAATACACCTGCGAAAAATCCAACAAAACAGCTTAAAACAGTTACAGCAATATATATTGCTGTAGGAATGGGGGAACGCCTCCTTAATAGTGTTACATAACCACACTAATAATTCTATATCTTTTTAATAATCCTGTCAACGGTTAGTAGAAAGAACCATACCGCTAAAACTTCACCCGCAAAACCCTCTCCACCGAACGATTCAGCCTTTCCAGCGATATTTTTCCATTTTTTACCGCATTCAGCACGGCTTTATACGCCCCGTCAAACTGCGCTATAACATTACCCTCCCGCGAATCAGTCTGCATCAGAAGAATGTCGCAGCCGGCCTGTATAGCTTTTACACAGTAATCCGGCAATTCATAATACATGGACACCGCTCCCATTGAAAGCGAATCGGTTATAACCAGTCCGTTATAACCCAAATCACCGCGCAGGATACCGGTGACGATCCCGCCTGAAATCGAAGCGGGCATAGAATTGCCTGTTACATTAGGCAGAGCGATATGGCTGACCATAACGGCGCCTGCGCCGGCGGCGATACCCGCCTTAAACGGCGCGAATTCAACGGCGTTAAGCCGCGTCAGGTTATGCCGCAGGCTGACCGCCCCGGTATGCGAGTCGGCGGAGGAATCGCCATGCCCCGGAAAATGCTTGAGTACAGCGGTGATATGTTTGTCCTGAAGCCCTTTGACTTCCTGTACGACAAAACTGGATACTGTCTGGGGATCCGAGCCGAACGCGCGTGTTCCGATAACTGGATTGTCCGGATTTGTATTCACGTCAGCTACCGGCGCGAAATCCATTGTAAATCCTAAACTACGCAGCCCCTCACCCAATTCGGCGCCGACCCGGTATGCGTTTTCAGAATCTCCGGTCTTTCCGATCTCACTCATAGCGGGCTGCCTCTTGAAATTCATATCCGGGTTGGCCCCAATCCGGCTGACTAAACCGCCTTCCTCATCTACGGAAATCAGTAATTTGACTTTTGAGGCCGACTGTAAGTCAGCGATAAAGCGCTTTGTCTGTTCCGGCGTTTTTATATTGGGCTTAAAAAATACAAACCCCGCAGGGTGGTATTGGGCAATATTGTTCAGCAGCGTCCGATTCGCGTTCGACGTTTCCCAGACGCCGCTCAGCATCCCCGGGTCGCAGATGAACAATTGGCCCACTTTCTCTTCCAGGCTCATGGATAATAGCGTTTGAGTCACTTCAGCCTCCAAAATTGTGTCGGACATTTTATAAAACCTCAGGAACACGGCGAAAGCCTGCTCGCGGGTGTAATTACCTTTAGGGTCGAAACGCCCGCCGCCCACTCCGGACATCAGACTCGCTGAAGCGGCGTAAGACACAGCGTTCGAGGCCCAGTCGGAGATATTTTTTCTGTCAGCGTAGGAAGCGGGCCGGCAGAGCAGCGTCCGGCCGAATATTTTCGCCGTCTGGCTGAGCATTACAGCAGCTTCCTCACGCGTAATAAGCGATTTGGGATCGAACACTCCGCCGCCCCTGCCGTGAATAATCTCCATCGCCGCCGCGCACAGCGCGTAGGGATCATTCGTATCCGTAAACACGGTATGGGCTGTTGTATATTTAAGCAGGCTGCCCGCTGATACGCCTTTTATCGCGGCAGCCGTATAAACGGCTGTTTTAGCGAATTCCTGGCGTGTTATTCCATTTTGATAATTTGCCCGGAGTTCGTCCGGCGCTATGTTTAACGAGATCGCTTCCTGGATCTCCGCCGCGGCCCATGAAGAGGGAACGCTGGCGGCAGCCGGGCGGGAAGAGACGAATACTGCCAGAAACGCTATAAAAACCAGACCGTTTTTTAAGAAATGCATAACGGCGGTCACCTCCAAAACAACATTTTTATTTCTGTTTTACCAGCGCTATTATACAAAAAAACACCCGGCGTATCAATCATTCCGGGTGTTTAAGCACTAACTTTCCACATATGTGGTGAAGATTACGCCGCCGTTTTCGTCAACGTAATAGGCGACGAGCTCAAGAATTTGATCGAAAAACGATATAGGCACATAGGTAATTCCGTCAAGCGAAACAGGCGCCGACTCCAGAGCGCGTTTTATATCAGGGGCGT
>JAITDJ010000143.1 GCA_031282635.1 Clostridiales bacterium | reverse complement strand
AAAAATACCGGCGTCGTATCTGGCGGCCGTTTATTAGCGCTCTGCAGGATTATCAGCTGGTACAAAACGGCGACAGGATTGCTGTTTGTATATCCGGCGGAAAAGATTCCATGCTTCTGGCCAAATGTATGCAGGAATTAAAACGTTACAGCCTAACCGATTTTGACGTGGTTTATTTGACAATGGATCCCGGGTATAATGCTGAAAATCGTTCCGCGGTAGAGCGCAGCGCCGAATTGCTGCGTATCCCGATTGTTTTTTTTGAAACGGATATATTCGACACGGTCGCGAGGTTAGGCGAGGGCGCGTGCTACTTGTGTGCCAGAATGCGCCGCGGGTATTTATATAAGAAGGCCCGGGAACTGGGCTGCAATAAGATTGCGCTGGCGCACCATTATGACGATGTAATTGAAACGACGCTGTTGAGCATGTTCTATGGCGGGGAAATAAAAACCATGATGCCCAAGCTGCGCAGCAAAAATTTTGAGGGTATGGAACTTATCCGGCCTTTATACTTAACACGCGAGGAAGCGGTTATTGCCTGGCGCGACTTTCATAAGCTGGAGTTTATACGGTGCGCCTGCCGTTTTACCGAATACTGCGCGCCGAATGACAGCGGCGGCTCCAAGCGGCAGGAGATAAAGCGTCTGCTGAAGGAGTTCCGAAAGCATAACCCGATTATAGAAAAGAATATATTCAAGAGCGTGGAAAACGTAAATATAGACGCTGTTGTTGGTTATAAGAGACATGGTGAAAAGCATATATTTTTGGAGGAATATTGAACTGACGTATTGACCGCGATAATCATATACTGGAATATCTATAGCGTATATTCCCGTCGCGGTTTTAACGAAAGGAGCTAATATGAATCCATTGCTTTACGCTTCAACATTGCTTCTTTTGGCAAAGCAGATTCAGCGAAAAAACAATATAACACGTGAGATTTCCGGGATACCGGCGGTTTTGCCGCCTTCGGACAGATCATCGAATGAAGAGCCGACGCCTGTCAATGCCGCGCAAATTGACGACCCAATACCGGAGCAGGTTTTATGCGGGTTCTGGTTTGGCTGGCAGCCGACGCTGCCTTTTAATGACATACCGAGGGAATACAATATGATCTGCGTGGCGTTCTTAGAGCCGGATATAAGCGGCATGCCGACATTTTCTCCGATAAACATGAGTGATTCCGAGTTCAGGGCCGGAGTCGAAATGCTGAAATCGCAGGGCCGGGTAGTGTTAATATCGCTGGGCGGCGCTCATCAGGGCGTTTCGTTAACGGAAGCGGACAAACAAAGGTTTAAGGACGAGATCCTCCGAATCGTGAATTTATATGGGTTTATGGGTATAGATATAGACTTGGAAGGAACGTCCGTTACGGCTGCCCAAAATCGCACTGTCATACCCGCCGCGCTGCGTGAAATAAAAGACAGTTTTACCGCCCAGGGAAGGCCGTTCTTTATTACGCTCGCGCCGGAATTCACGGAATTGAGGGGATATGACGCCCGGTACAAACCAATCCTTATAGATCTGGAAGGCTATTATGACCTGGTATTCCCGCAGTACTATAACCAAGGCGCCGATGGCATTTGGTCTGACGAATACAATATGTACTTATCGCAGAATGACAACGAACATAAAGCGGAGTTTATATATACTCTGACACACGCCATAGTTACGGGCACAAGCGATTATATGCGCATACCGGCGGATAAATTCGCGATTGGGCTTCCGGCTTCCCCTGCCGCCGCCCTTAACGGATATGTGGTTAACCCGGCGGATGTATTATGGGCGCTGGATCGCCTGGCTTCGGAAGGCGACGCGATTCGCGGGTTAATGACTTGGTCTGTTAACCAAGACGCCGCGAATGGGTTTGAATTTGTGAACCGCTATGCACCGATGATTTACAGATAACGATAAAATAGGCAAGGGGGGATGTTTTTTTGTTCTTCCCGCCTGTTTTCTTACAAGCTGCTTTTGTGTGAAAAGCACTATAGGAGGAAAATGCAGTCATGAAAACTGAAACCATCGTTCTAAATGAAACGCGGAATGTTACCCTTACATCGTACACTCAATCGGTGGAAGGCGAATTCCGGAATATTCCAAACCGACCGGCTATTTTGATTCTGCCGGGCGGAGGTTATTATTTTTGTTCGGATCGGGAAGCGGATCCCGTCGCAATGCCTTTTTTAAAAGCCGGTTATCAGGTATTCATTCTGCGTTATTCGGTTGACGCTCACGCCGCATGGCCAAACCCGTTGGATGATTACGAGCAAGCGATGGACACCATAAAAAGCAGGGCCGGCGAATGGCATGTCTATACCGATAAAATCGCTGTCATTGGATTTTCCGCGGGCGGCCATTTGGCGGGCGCGGCTGCGACTCTTTCAAAAAATCGCCCTGCGGCGGCTATTCTCGGGTATCCGGCAGTTACAGGCGAAACGATACATATGTGTCTGCCAAGCGCCCCCGACATTCCCGGCGCCGTTGACATGAATACATGCCCTTGCTTTGTTTTTGCCACACGGGACGATAACGTAGTACCGGTGAAGAATGTCCTCGCTATGATTGACGCGCTGGATCGGCATGGCATCTCCTTCGAGACCCATATTTACGCCTATGGCCCTCACGGTTATTCCACCGGCGATATGTCCGTCCTCGCGCCGGATACGAATATATGCAGCCGCGCCGATCAGTGGGTCGGGGATAGCCTGTCATGGTTGAAGGATATGCTGGGCGGTTTCGGTATGGGGAGAATGACTGAACCAAGTTGTCCGCGCAGGGTTAATAAAGACGGTGATGAATTTTTATCCGTGGATTGTACGGTGGGTTATCTGATAAAACAAGAAGCCGCCAAATCCATCATGGCGCCTCTCATAAAAGGCGCGATTGAACAACGGGGCGCCGGCAATCAAGAGGAATTGCTGAGCTTCATTGCAAACATGAAGCTGTGTGACGCAATGTCCTCAGCTAATATGCCAGCGGAAATGCAAGGCGCAATTGCCGCGCAATTAAGTGCGATTAAAAGTGTCAATGCAAAGTGAACCTAAAATTGCAGCCGTTAACGGCTTTGAAATCCGCGCCGCAACCCGAGAGGACTTACCCGAAATAAACCGCGTTTACGATATTGCCCGCGAGTATATGGCTCGCAGCGGTAATCCGTCACAATGGAGCGGCGGTTATCCGCAGGCTGGTTTACTCGACAGCGACATTGAAAAACGGCAGTTGTTCGTTATATCGGCAAACAAGAACATCTGCGGTGTGTTCGCATTCATTATCGGCATTGACCCTACCTACGTTGAAATTGAAGACGGCATGTGGCTTGACGACGAGTCATACGGCGCTATACACCGAATTGCAAGCGACGGCAAGCATCGCGTCATATTCAGAACTTGCCTCGGCTTCTGCCTTGAACAGATTGACCGCATTCGGATAGATACTCACGCCGACAACGCCAAAATGCAGACCGTATTACTGAAAAACGGCTTTGCAAAGTGCGGTATAATATACGTCTGCGACGGCGTAAGCAGCCATAGTCCGAGAATAGCGTACCAATACGTAAAATAGGAGCTGGCGCGATGACCGAACAAGCGACAATCGAAAACATCATACGCCGCCGTATGCGAGGGCTGTACTTGTCGCGCGCTTGTGACGGCTTGGAAACGCTCGCGCACGATATTCTCGGTCTGCATAGTTGGTTTAGCCGCAACGTGCCGTTCTCCGCGCTGATTCGCGGCGCGGGTATCAATGGCTGGAAAACGCGGCTGACCAAAACGTGGCTATATCGCGGAACGCTCCACGGAGTGGTGTATGAGGATCTGCCTGAACTTCTCGCTCTCTCTGCGGGCGAACAAAAATTCGGCTGCTTCTCGTGGCTGTCGAAGGCTTACGGTGCGGACACTATCCGCGACATCTCTAACGAGGTAATACGGCTTATAGAAGATGGCGTGTACTCCCGCGCCGAGTTTCGCAGAGTTTTTGCCGACCAATATGAGTCGCAAGTTATTGACGACGTTTTCTCGTCTTGGGGCGGCGTGTTCGTTTACTTGGCGCGGCTCGGCAAGGTGGCGTTTAAGAATTTGGCGAGCCGCGACTTCGACCTTATCGGCGCCGAGCCGAACGAGAGCTTCGATGAAGTCCTGCCGAAACTGCTCCGCAGATATTTCACCGCTTACGGCCCGGCGACGTTCACGGATGCGGCGTACTTCTTTGGAATCAGCAAAGAGGACACGGCGAAGTTGCCAAAACTGCCGCTTGATGATTTAGAGCGGTTGGACTTTGGCGGCAAGACATACTATTACGGCGATGCCGCCGATATGGGCGACATTCCCGAACTGACGTTATTGTCAGGTTTCGACCCGGTCATCGTGTCGTACACGTCGGAGAACCGTTTCAGCTTGCCGCAGGAGTACAAGAGCAAGGTGATTCTGAAATCGGGGATATGTTTGCCGGCAATCGCCGTCAACGGACAAGTCGCAGGCGTTTGGAACATCAAGAAGAACGCGCCGATTGTCGAGTTTTTCAATCCACAGCCAAAGCGAATAGAGAACGCCGCATGGGAGTATGTGGAGTCGATAATCTGGCGAACAAGAGATGGCTTATGGCCGACAACAAAATCCAATAATTAGGAATAATTATCCTTGCTTTATTTATTTAATCTGGTATAATTATACTTAATTAGTATATTCGTTTGTTTTTCGAATGCCCGGAGGAGCGCCCAAGTGGTGAAGGGGTCGCACTCAAGGGATAATATATATTCGGAGGGTTATCGAAGTGGTCATAACGAGCCTGACTCGAAATCAGGTTGCGAGCAATCGCACGAGAGTTCGAATCTCTCACCCTCCGTCAGACTTCGTCAAATCCGAACCCCAGAGATCACCGATTTTCCCGGTGGGCGAGGGATTCGGATTTGTTTTGCGGATGCCACATAAATGATGAATAAAAAATACCATCTTGATAGAGTGCCTCTTTTTGATAGAGTGCCTCTTTCGGAATATAATAATACAATAATTTCGAGGGAGGTTTTCTGATGGATGTAATGACCGTAAAGGAAGCGGTTGCGAAGTGGGATATTTCTCAGAGGCGCGTTGTGGCGCTCTGTACCGAGAATCGCATTGAGGGCGCAGAGTTTATCGGCAATATTGGGCTGATGCCGAAATCGGCTGTAAAGCCCGAAGATGGGCGTGTAACAAGGTTTGAACCGCCGGCGGATATGGCAGTCAAGCCTTTTATCAAATGGGCTGGCGGCAAGTCGCAGATTCTGGAGGATATTCGCCGGAAGTATCCTTCCGGACTCGGTGAGAGTATTACGAAGTACGCAGAACCTTTTATCGGCGGCGGGGCGGTGCTGTTCGATGTATTAAGCAGATATTCCTTGCAAGATGTTTATATCAGCGACATTAACAAGGAGTTGGCGGCGACTTATATCGCCATTCGGGATAACGTTAATGAACTTATCAGTACCCTTAAAAGCCTTGAATCAGAATACCTTCCAGCATGCGATGAACAACGTAAAGAGATTTATTATAATAGCCGAGAGCGGTTCAATGCGCTCAAGGCGGCTTGCAGTGAGTCTGTAGAACTTGCCGCCCTGTTTATCTTCCTGAATCGGACTTGTTTTAACGGGCTTTATAGAGTGAACTCTCACGGAGCATATAATGTTCCGCAAGGCAGTTATAAGAATCCGACTATATGTGATGAAGCAAATTTGCAAGCTGTATCAAGAACTTTGCAGGGTGTGACAATCGTCTGCGCTGACTATAAAGATTCAGCTGGTTTTATTGATGAGAATACCTTTGCTTATTTTGATCCTCCCTATCGTCCGCTTACGGCAACCGCAAGTTTTACCTCCTACGCCGAGGGCGGTTTTGGTGACAAGGAACAGGCGGAATTGGCAAGGTTCATTGACGAATTGAGCGGACGGGGGGCGCATATTGTTGCGAGCAATAGTGACCCAAAAAACGCAGATGAAACGGATGATTTCTTTGATCGTCTGTATGCCAGACACAATATTATGAGGGTAAGCGCAAGTCGAGCGTTAAACTCTGTCGGCTCGTCTCGCGGCAAGATTAGTGAGTTGCTGATTTGCAGTGTATAGGGAGTGCTTCAAATTTTCAATCATCCCCTCCAGTAAAACACTGGTCGCCGCAATCGGCGTTTTCAGATCATGGGACGCCGACGAAAAGAAATACCGCTGCGCTTCCTCCATCTCCCGCACTCGCAAAATTTATCGCATCCCGGCATTGGGGTACCCCTTAGGTGTAAACATAGTGCTATTACAGCGAAATTTACATTGCCCTTCGCTAAAAAAAGTCTTATACTCATTAGTGGACATACCATTGCCTCCTTTGTATTTGGTGTCGTGCTATTAATATAATTGAAGGTTTTTGGTATGTCTATTTCAATTTTTCATCAAATATTGCTTTTTTTTATTATTCCCCCTTCAAGGTGAAAGAGCCATATATGTATTATATTATTTACATTATTATACACTATCTGAGAGGCTTTGGAAAGATACTCAACAGGTTCTA
>JAITDJ010000109.1 GCA_031282635.1 Clostridiales bacterium | reverse complement strand
TATAGCGCTCTATAATCGCCGGCGGCGATTTGCCGCCTGATGTGAGTTAAGGCGTTCAACAACCCATTATTTGTTTTAAACAGGCCATTCTCGCTATCATCGTCATCCTCTCCGCCGTCGTTGTCATAATAGTCTTCGATGGAACAATGAATCGTTATTATTATCCGATTCTGCTCAATGAAAGAGATTTCGACGCCGGTTCCTTCCTCTTCCCCGTCAAATTCATATTTTGCCAAATCATCAAACTGTTGGCGAGATGCGTTAAAGGCCATAGCAAGCGACCACCAGCCATATTCTTCCCGGTACATGACATCATAGTACCGCGTCATCAGTTTTTCCCAGCCGCCGGGGATATCGTAACCATCCACATGATAAATAAAATTTGCTCGGCGCGATGTAGGATTAACCCGGCTAGACAATTGGTATAGTACAACAGAATCATGAGTTTAAACAGAATCATGAGTTTATCAAGCGGTGTGCTCGTATTCAGGGCGCTCATATTCAGACACTGAATATCTGCTCAAATCCCGCATTTCCTCGCCTGTGCAGCAGTGTCGTATTGTTTGCATAAAAAATCTTCAATGCTAGCCGCGTGACTTGCTCATTTCCGAAACCTGTACATCACCTTAAGCCGCTCAAGTATCTCATAGACCACAGGACACACTTCGGCGTGTTCGATAACACTGTACATCCTCGACAGCCTATGAGGTTGGTCGGTGTATGGGAAACCTGTGCAGACTTCGGGTTTACAGTTCTGAATCAAGCACCGGCCGTCATCATTGAGGAACGCGCATGGATTTGCCTTAAACTTAAATGGCTTCTCGTCCTCTGGGTCAGCGTCAATCAAATACTCGGCGGCAAAAACGCCCTCCGCTAATCCAATGAACTCCGATAGTCTCTTAACTTCGCCGCTGTCGAGAATTATATTGTACGACTTACAGCAGTTGTTACACTTGCAGCAATCGTAATCCGCGAACAGTCCCTCGTGGAGCTCCAAAAACTGCGCGTCGAGTTTGTCATCATGAGTACAGCTTTTCAGGAACGCCCTGAATTTGTAGTTCTGTTCTGCGATCTGTTGCGCCTTGTTTTTTACTTCGGTTGGCTTAACCATTTTGAACCTCCGATTTCACCATGCTTTATGCCCGCAAGCATAATACCTCATACCCATAATTTACGCATGCTCTTACCGCTTATATTGTTTTTTCAAATCCTGTTCTATCAAAATGCTAACGGCATCCGCCGCGACCTTGGATACTTTACTGGTGTCATGCGACTGTGGGTTAGACAGCCCTTTCTTTTCCCGATCCTTATTCCAGACCACGTGCAGGGCACAGCCCGCCCTGGCCCTCAGTATTTGGGCCACTATGTATAAAGCCGCGCTTTCCATTTCAGAAGCCAAGCAGCCGGCTTTCATCCAAGCGCTCCATTTATTCAGCAGTTCGTAGCCAGCGGGCTGCCGTTCCGGATCATGCTGGCCGTAGAAGGAATCTTTGCATTGAACTATGCCTGTGTGATGTCTGCTGTTATTTTGCTCCGCGGCTTTAATCAGCGCGTTCGTTACCTCCAAATTTGCTACGGCGGGGAACTCAATGGGAACATATTCACGGCTTGTTCCTTCCATCCTGATGGCCGCGTTGGCAATAACCATGTCGCCGCCCTTTACCTCGTCAGCCATGCCGCCGCATGTCCCCACCCGGATAAAAGTGTTCACGCCGGTTTTGTATAGCTCTTCGACAGCGATTGCGGTTGAGGGCCCTCCCATCCCGGTGGACATTACCAGTACGCGTTCGCCCCTAAGATAGCCTACCCACGCCGTATATTCACGGTTTTGGTGAAAAAAACGCGGATTGTCCAAGTTTGACGCAATTTGCTCAACACGACCAGGATCCCCCGGCAGCAGCGCATACTTGGCGCCGTGCGAGTCGTCGAAATCTATATGATACAACTTTTCCATTTCAGCCTCCTGTATATAATACAATGCTATAAACTACGCGGCCCGAACCCTTCCGGCAATAACTCCGCCAAGGTGTGTTCCCGATTCTCGGTGCCGTCCGTAACAATAATAATAAAATCCGACGGATCGCAAAACTCCATCATAACCTGACGGCAAACCCCGCATGGGTAGGCAAAGCCCGCGTCACTCCCCCACCCCGCCACGGCAATGGCGGTAAATTCAAGTTCGCCTTCTGAAACAGCTTTTGCGAAGGCAACGCGTTCCGCGCATATTGTGGGCGTGTACGCCGCGTTTTCAATATTGCATCCCGTATACACGCTTCCGTTTTTAGCAAGCAGAGCAGCGCCGACTTTAAACCCTGAATAAGGGCTGTACGATTTCTCCCTTGCGAAAACCGCCGCTTCGGACAGTTTACGGATGTCCATTGTAGTCCCCTTTTCTTTTTTGATGTGTTATCAGGTACAATTATTATACAGATCCTTCCTTATTTTTTCCAGTCCAAATAAATTTTTTTATATTAAGCGATACGCTATTGACAGTAACATTTTATAGGTGTATCATACTTAAGTCGTTCAGGGCCCTTAGCTCAGTTGGTTAGAGCATCCGGCTCATAACCGGGCGGTCCCGGGTTCGAGTCCCTGAGGGCCCATAAATTAAAACGATGCGACTGAGTGAATGTGATTAAAGGCGTCCAAAATGGGCGCCTTTTTGCTGTATGACTGTTTCTCTCCTTATTATGCTCTGAAATTCAACAGTTGCGGGAGGTATGCCGCTATGAAACGGCAGATCGAGGCGCAAGAAATGCAAGTAGATCGTAAGCCCAAGAAACAAAAGGCGCCGGAAAGATAGCTCAGACCACTGTTTCGTCCAAAAGGAAGTCCATGAGACCGATGTTCAGAACCCATTCGTCGTCATACCACCGCTTTCCGATATCTTTTCTGACGATAATTTTCGGGAACGAGTCTCCTGTCAGCGTAAACGGTTTTACCTCACTTGCCCGTTTCTCGTCGCTTTCCATCGCGTATAACGATTGGATGTAGGCTTTCTTTCCTGCTACGGTTTTAACAAAGTCAATCTCTTTCGGGACTCGCACGGAGTTGTTGTTCCGGTTCAGTTCACGCGCATAGACCACTCCGACATCAACCGAAAACCTACGCAGAATGAGTTCGTTATACAGAATGTTTTCCATCATGTGCGTCATTTCTTGCTGACGGAATCCGATGCGGGCGTTTCTAAGACCGATGCCCTCGCAGTAATATTTGCTTGGACTGTCTATGTAAGCCTTGCCCCTGACATCATACCGTTTGCTTTCCGCGAACAGAAAGGCATCGGCTAAATGCCCGATGTACACTTAATGGTGTTTGGGGAAACAGATATGCGTTGGCGTAATTTCAGCGTATTGGTCAGTTTTGTCGGGTTTGTCAGCGAACCGACAGAAGACGCCAGTATGTCCAGCACATCTTCACGCTCTATTTTTTTCCGTTCTACGATGTCCTTGATATGAACCTCGCTGAACAGCGCGCGCAGATAATTCATCTTTGCGGTGTCGTCCGGTCGCGACTATAAACATTTAGCCTAATACGGCTCTGACAATCACTATATACCACAGGGCAAGAAAGAAGCAAGGGTTGCGCTGAATATTATTGCCGTATTGGGCAGTAATATTCAATTGCTTGGGCCGTGTTCCGCAGCGACGTGTCCGAACACATGGGTACGGAGACGCCTATTCAGCTAAGATGTACTTGTTTTCCGCTCTCGTCGCACTCTTTTTCATAATCAGGCCATCTTCAACCAATGAACGTATAATTGCGTATGCCCGCGTCTGTTTAACAGAGAGAATCGTTTGTACAATCTCATTGGTTATTGAACCGTTTTCTCGTAAATAATCCATTACAATTTGCTGCTGTGATATTTGAACGCTTTTACGTTTGGGTTTTAACGGACTTGCATAATTCAGACTCGGAATTGTAAGCACAAACCCCCCGTGTGTCGCGGTTATATCCGGCTTGACAGACAATTCCTCGTAATACTGCATAATGCGCCGCAGACCTGTTCCGTAAGCCTCGATGTATTTGAGGCGATAAAAAACATTCGCCAGCTTTTCATTGCGCGGTTGGGAAATGCCGAGAAACAAATCCTCTTTTTGCAATCCGGGCATAAGACCGCCCAAGGACACAAACTCTATGCAGTCATCGTATATGTTTACGATTATGCTGCCCGAAAATGAATAGTCCCTGTGTACTATCGCGTTGAGCATAGCTTCACGGATTGCTTCTTCCGGATAATCATACTGCTCAACTCGGTCAAGTCCTGAGAAAGTGGCGGCAAGATTGTTGGACAGACTAAGAAAATCGAAGGCTGAACGCATTTGTTTTATCACAGAACCTCCGATTTCCTTGCGCGTCTTAAATTCACCCTTTTTTGTCCCGTTAAACACGGCGAATTTGACAGTGTGAACACATTGGTCGGAAAGCAATAGCCCTAAATTGGTATACAAACCGTCCGCGCCGATAAGTCCAAGCGTTCTTTTTTGGCTGTCGCCAAACGCTATCCCACACCCGCCAAACTCCTCTGCCGCAGCAGAAAAGGCCAAATCCTGCGTTAAAGAGCGGGCGGTTTCATATTTATCGTCATCCGTCAGCTTAATCATCTCGCGTATTTGCTCAAAGCTCGCAGGGACTGACGACGCGCCTTGCCGGACATATACACCGGATGGTTTCAGACCTTTATCTGCAAGGTAATAAGGCTTGTTCGTTCCCTCTCCGACAGTAATGACAATGACATTATCAACAGTTTCATAAGTGATAAACATTGTTATATCGGGCAAAATTGCGTCGCGTATGCTGTTAGTTATTTGTGTAAGCGTTCCGTCAATATCCGTTAAGGGATATTGATTTCCTCTATTATCTCGCCCAACGTAGATGATACCGCCGTCTGCATTGGCAAAGGCGATAACTTCTTTATTAATATCCGCAGTATACTCTCGCTTAAATTCTATACGGTTGTTTTCGTCCACGTCGTCACCTTCATTTCACTATTTTGACTATATCACTTCATTTCACTTTCGTCAAGTGAAATGGTGAAATAAAGTAGGTACACGAATAATTAACGTAACAAGGGCAGGGAACCATGTGGCTCCCTGCCCTTGAGCTTATAAAAGCTCGGCTATGTCAATTTAACCATACCTCCGTCTGGCATTGCAAAGACACGCCGGTCTGTCCGTACTATAATCAGCCAGATCAGCGCATAGAAATACGCACGGCGGCGTAGCCGAAACTACGCCGCCGTACATACTTCCTTGTTCGCATAACCCTTTGTGCCATGCGGGTTTCTTGTATTAAGCTCTTAACCGGACTCGAACCGGAGACCTCGTCCTTACCAAGGACGCGCTCTACCTACTGAGCTATAAGAGCGAAAAACCATATATTAGTTTAGCAAGCGGCAATCCGTTTGTCAAGGTATTAATATTATCCTCGCAATACCTAAATAATAAGCGCCCCGCGTGTTATGGGGCGCTTTTCGATCTACATCTGCTTTTCGATAGACTCCATTAACCCCTGAATATACCCGACCGCGTGCAGATTCGCCTGCAAGGCGTAACTGGGTCTGTCGTTCGGCTCGCCGACCAGCGTGGGCACGTGATCCGGCCGCATATGCCCGTCAAACCCCACCTCATAATAAGCTTTCATAGCCTGATACATATCTATCATGCCCGGTTCGTCATGAAACGCTTCTTTGAAACGGTATCTATCGCCAATAATATTTCTGAAATGTACGAACGAAATTTTTCCCTGCCGGCCAAAACGGCGGATTGCGGCGGGGACGTCCTCGCCCATGGCCGCGATATTGGCCTGACAGAATGTCATGGTGTTATAAGGGCTGTCCACAATGTCAAACACCCTTTGATAATTGTGCGCACTGGTAATAATACGGGCTATGCCTTTAATGGGCGTCGTCAACGGCGGATCGTCCGGATGGAGAGACAGCTTGACGTCCCACTTCTCGGCGACGGGTATCAGTTCGCGTAAAAAACCTTCAAGGGTTCTCCATAGTGTTTCCGCGTTGATCTCGCCCGCCCATGTGCGTTCTTCCGGGTTTAAGTCGTCTATATCAAACGCAGTAACCGTGGCGCCGCCCCTTGAAGGAACCGCCAAACGCGTACGCAGCCAACCCACCACAGGCATCCAATTATAACACGCAACTTTTATGCCGTTGCGGCCTAAAGCTTCCACCGTCTTTTTCGCGTAGTCCATTTCCTGGTCGGCTTCAGGCTTGTCCAGCTTAATATGTTCAATGCCGCCAAAACCTTCCATCACGCCAAATTCAAAGCCGGCGTCTTTAAACAGTTTTACCCTGGCCGCATACGCTGCGTTTAAATCTTCTTTCGGCGTGCCGCCGGCTATGCTTGACACCACGTATTTTAATCCCAGCTGCTTGGCCAAAACCGCGCGCGGCGTATCCGGAGATTCAAATACCAATCCGAGTTTCATAAACGTGCCTCCCTTAGTATTTTATACTAAATATTCTATGTTAAAGTTCTATGTTAAAGATACTTCTTCACTTATAACGCAACTTAAGCCCGCCGTCCACAAGCACGGTGGAACCCGTCATATATTTGAAAGCGTCGGACGCCATACACGCGACAACATCGCCGATATCATCCGGCTCACCGACGCGTCCCAGGGGAAGTTCCATTCTCCGGGGTTTTTCGGAGGAGTCTTCAGGACTCGGAGGAGGAAAATTAAAATTGCGGGCAAGGTTGGATTTGACCGCGCCCGGCGCTATGTTGTTTACCCGTATGCCGTAAGGCCCGAGATCTACCGCCAAACACTCTTTCAATGCCTCCTGCGCGGCCTTTGTGGCAGTATAAAGCGCTTGAGAGGGCAGAGGGTAAAGCGCGTTCACCGACGTGGTTATGATGATGCAGCCGTTCATCCTTTTTTTCATCATTTCAGCCGCCCTCTGACAGCAGAATAGCACGCCCTTTAAGTTCGTGTTTATCAGTGTGTCGACCTCGTCTTCCGTGGTATCAAGAGCGCTTTTGAAAAAAGAAACACCCGCGTTAGCGGCTAAAATATCCAGTGTTTCGTCGAAATCAGCGGCGTAAGCGTCAAACACGCGATCCAGTTCTGTTTTATCGCTTATATCCGCCTGATACGCCTTGCCGAAACCGCCCAGTTCGCGCAATTCCCGCGCTGTTTCATCAAGTGAACGCCTATCCCGGCCAACAATCGACACTTCAGCCCCAAATGCCGTGAGCGATCGCGCGATTCCTCTGCCGATACCCGAATTCCCGCCTGTAACCAGCGCTTTTTTTCTGTCGAGGCAGAGAATACCCCTTATATAGTCAAGATCCATATCAATCCTCCAGAATTTACTGTATAATATAGAATAGCACATTTTTATTTTTAACGCCACATTATTTTTTATGATTTTAAAGATCTCCTCGACATATCAATTGCCCGGCACTGCGTAAAACTCGTCGCGGATCATCAGCGGCGAGACAATCGCGCCCTCATGCCTGAAGAAAAATATACCATTTTTGTGACCAATTAATAGCCAATTAATCAGATAAAAAGGCATTGCTGAAAAAAAACTTATATTATATATAAAAAAATCTTGTCTTTTGTATCAAAGATGTTATACTTATACATATGGAAGCATAATCAGAGAATTCAGTCTTCTATGAATTCAGTCTTCTATGGAGGAGGGGATCGATGTCAGCGGATAGCGTCACCATAGGCAAGGTAAAAAAGAGTGTGTTTCAATTTTCGCGATTGAGGCGGGAAATACTCCAATACAAATGGATATATTTAATGTTGCTTCTGCCATTGGCATTTTTTGTTGTATTTAGGTATATGCCGCTTTATGGCATACAGCTCGCGTTTAAAGATTATAAGCTCGCGGGCATAAAAGCCAGCGTGTGGAACAACTACGAGCATTTTAAGTACATGTTCCTCGAACCCGGGTTTCTGCCGGCATTCCGTAACACTTTGATAATATCATTTATGCGTATTCTTATCGGATTTCCGTTTCCCATAATTTTGGCGCTGATGATAAACGAAGTGCGTATGGCCCGTTTGCGGCGTGTTTTTCAGACTATATACACGTTTCCGCATTTTCTCTCATGGGTACTCTTGGCGGGCATTATGCTGAACCTTATGGGATCGACCGGCATGATGCGAAGAATTGTTGGACTTTTCAGCCCGGAAATGTCTGACAACTGGAACTTTTTATATGACGGCGGCACATTCCGATGGCTTCTGGTGCTTTCGGATATGTGGAAAGAAGCGGGGTGGGGCACGATTATATACCTTGCCTCCATAGCGGGGATTGATCAGGCGCTGTATGAGTCCACTGAAATCGACGGCGCCAACCGATTGCAAAAGATATGGTACATTACGCTGCCGGGAATTATAAGTATGATCGCCATCCAGTTTGTCCTGCGCGTCGGCGCCATAATGGAGGGCGGGTTTGACCAGGTTTTTAACCTGTATACCCCTCCTGTATACGCCATGGGCGATATAATTGACACCTACATATACCGTCTGTCATTCGTACGCGCGTCCGGCGTAAACTTGGGCTTTCCTACGGCTGTCGGGCTGTTTAAAAATATTATAAACTTTATTCTGCTTATAGCGGCAAACGGCGTGTGCCGTATGCTTGGTCAGAAGACCGTGCTATAGAAAGGCGCGCCATGTTTGTTGGGCTTAAACAACGCGCGGGTTCGGGCGACGCCGTGCGTCGAAGAAACAAAATAAAACGTTTTACAGCAAGCGACGCCGTACTGCTGTTCATCCTGGCAGTGTTCGCGATCTTAATCCTTTATCCGTTTTATAACGCCCTGCTGGTTTCAATAGTGCCGAACACAGTATACCTCAGGAATCAAAGCTTAATGATTATTCCGCCGAAAATTTCTCTTGACGCTTATAATTTTACATTTAAATCGTCGCTTATATGGATAGGATATCGGAACTCCCTATTAATCACGGTTTTCGGCGTTATTTATAATATGCTTCTTACGGTTCTCTGCGCGTATCCAATGACCAAATCGTTTCCGGGCAGAAAGTTTGTGCGCTTTTTTATTGTGTTTACCATATATTTCTCAGGCGGGTTGATACCTTATTATCTGCTGATAAAGGATCTTCACCTGATGGACAGTCTGGCGGTTATGGTGCTGCCGACTGGTCTTAATATTATGTTTATGCTGATTATATGCCAATATTTTCAATCATTGCCGTCGTCTTTGGAAGAATCCGCGAAGATTGACGGCGCCGGTGATTTCACCGTACTTCTACGTATTATTCTGCCGCTTTCGCTGCCGCTTCTTGCCACGTTTACTCTGTATTACGCGGTAGATCGATGGAATGAGTGGTATAACGCCATGCTTTTCGTTAAAACGGTGGAAAAATGGCCGTTGCAGAACGTTCTGCGGACAATAATCAATGACATACAGTTTATGGCCACACAGAATATACCCGGCCAGCAGCGTCCTGACGTCCAAGGCGACGCTATCAAGATGAGTTCCATTATCGTTTCTATGGTTCCCATGATGTGCCTGTACCCGTTTCTTCAGCGATACTTCCTCAGCGGCCTGACATTGGGCGCCGTTAAGGAATAAAATAAGTTAATAAGGAGGATTTTATGAAATCAGGTTTAAACGCAAGAATTCCGTACGCCTTGCTGACAGCTGTTACACTTGTTTTGAGCGCGTCCTGCGGCGGCGGTCAGACGCAGGCCCCGACGGATTCGCAGAATGCGGCCGCGGTCGTCGAGTCGCCGTCTCAAGCGTCGGAACAACCCGCGTCCGAAGCGACGCCGCCCGAAGAGGCGCCATCTGCGGCCGTCTCAGATTACGAAACACCGTTGGTAGTTTCGATGAACGTCATGAACGCTGAGAAAAACGGCCGTCATGTGCGCAATGAGATCATAGCGGAAAAATTCAACATGACTTTTGATTACATACCCGTTAACTGGGCTGACTGGAATGAAAAGATTCGCACCTGGATCGCCACGGACGACGCGCCGGATCTTATCTGGTGGGATTTGAAAGGCCAGCAGGCGCAGGAATACTCCTCTTGGGCTGAGCAAGGCGCGTTCCATCCATTCCTGCCGGAATATTTCGCGAACAGGCCAAATCTTAAAGACGTATACGACTCAAGCCCTTCTATAAACGCGTTAAGTGTCGACGGGCAGCTTTACTCCTGGCCCTCCATGCGTGACAATCTGCCCGAAGCTCAGAGCTGTTATACCTCGCATTGGTCTTACCGGCGAGACTGGGCCAAGGCTGTCGGTCTTTACAAAGAGGGCGATATTTACACATGGGATGAGTGGTTGGAACTGACCCGCGCTATATTGCGTGAAGATCCGGGCAAAAACGGAGCGTCAAACGCTGGGCTCGTAATGCCTAACTGGGGGTTCCCTCACGCGGCTGTGCTATTCCCGGGTCCGCCAGCGGCGGAAGGCAACGAAACGGCTTCTTATATTAAGGATGACAGCGGAAAATACATATGGCCGCCCGCTACTGACGCATATAAAGAGGGCGTTAAAATTACATACGATATGTATCAGGAAGGCCTGATTTACAAAGATAATATACTTTTCCAAGGCACGGAGCAGGAAGATATGGTTAAAGCCGGCTTGGCTTTCGCAACTTATAACGTAACCGGCTCTCTTAATAACTTTACGGACACCATGCTGCAGGACGGCGTGATTACGAATCGAGAAGACTGGGGCATAGCCATAGTTTCCAGTTATGACGGAAACTGGTATATGACTCAGACAGAAGACTACTGGACGGTTACCGCGATGAACCACAGCCTTGATGATGAAAAAATCGATCGTATCTTAGATTTCTGGGAATACCTTATGACCACGGAAGGCCGGCGTATGAGACTGTGGGGTAAAGAAGGCGTGGACTTTGAGGTTACCGGAGACGCGGTTAACGATATTAAGCTGCTATGGGATTATGACGACGCGGCACAAATGTATATAGACCCGTATCTGAATATCGCCGAGTTTAATGAGGCTAACGGCGCTGAGAACAACAAAACCGCTACGATTATAGCCCCGGGTCAGAGTGAATATCAATATAATGAAATGAAACGTTTGTTTGACACAATGGCATCCGGGCAGCTCCCAGTGGTCATTAAAAAGTTTGACTATGACGTATCATTTTCCGTGTATCCGAACAAAGGTAAGTACGGCTCCTTCGGATCTGAGGTAAAGGAACGCCTGATAGCGCTTATAGCGCAGCCCGGTATTGACATTGAGACCGAGTGGGACAAGTTCGTTCAAGAAATGACGCCGCGTGTGCAGCTGGTTCTGGATGAATTGAATTCAAATTAAGTGATCTCTATAATTAGGGGCGGCGCGGGGCGCCCTGATGCTTGCCGCGAATTATAAAAGCAGACCGCGGGGTATTATTGATACCCCGCGGTTTTACTTGGATTAAAAACAGCGCCTGTGACATCAAGCCGGATTCTTCTGATTACCGGCCCAGTCCGGCTGCCCTTTTTTCCCCATACTTCTTTTTAATCCGAATATCGTCTCCAATAAACTTAAGCATCTTAAAATGCCCGGAAAATCTGCTGACAATACGTTCGGAATACTGGTTCTGAAAATCAGCGGGACTCAGATTCGTAGATATAATAATCGACCTGTTTTCCAGCAGGCGCGCGTTCAATATGTTAAACAATTCAGACGCTGTAACCAGTGTTGAGATCTCCGCGCCTAAATCGTCTATAATTAATAAATCCACTTCGGTCAGGGCTTCTATTGTTTCCGGATCCCCAGCCTCCTGACGGTTGAAGCGGAATGCTTCTACCGCTTTGAAGAGCCTCGGGGCGGTGGAATAAAGAACAGTCGCGCCCTTATCCAGTATCTCTTTGGCCAGACAGTTGCACATGAACGTCTTGCCCAAGCCGGGCTTGCCGTAAAACAACAGGTTGTCTCCGTTTCCGAATCTGTCGACGAATTCTCGGCATACTTTAAGTATACCTTTCATCCTGGCCCTAGGCGTCATTTCCTCCGAATCGGTTGTATTAACAGAATAGCATCGCAGGTCGAACGTCGAAAAATTCTCCTGTTCCAATACCCCGCTCAGGTTCGAGCAATCATAATATTTCTGAATCAACCTCTGCTTAAGGCACATACAACGCGTGGAACCTACGAAACCAGTGTCGCGGCATACAGGGCACCGATACGCCGCGTCCAGAAAATCAACGCCAAACCGGCTGTCAGCCAATATTTGCTTTTTTTCCGCCATAAGGGCTTCACTTTCACGTCTCAGCCTGTCCAAAGCCTTGATATCGCCGCCGTTTATCAGAATGCTCCTGGCCAGCTTTATACTTATAGATTTCAGTTGGTTTTCTATCGTTAATATCCTCGGGAAGTTTTTGTAAACCTCCTGCCTTTTGTTTTCCAGATCGGCGCGCGCCCTATCCCGATCTCTTTCGTACTCTCTCATTACCTCGGCGAACGCCGTTTTATATCCCATACTATCCCTTCATGCTAAGTTTTAGCTGTTCCAGTTCCAAACGTTCCAATTCTTCAAAATCTATATCCCGCTGATTAAAGTTAACAAAACGGTTCTTTTTTTCATTGCGTCCCGCGGCGGCCGCGCCCTGTTTCCTGTTCGAAGAAAACGCGGACTGTTCGCGCTTAATATCCTCAATAGAGCGTATATTCTTTTTGTTCCAATCCTCAATAATTTTATCCACATACGCAATCTTCGGGCGGCCGATTTGAAAAGCGGAAATATCGCACGCCTCCTGAACCACAGCCACAGGCATATTGTAAGTACCCACCCATTTATCAATATAACGCTTTTGCGAGGCGGACGGCGTTCCGTTACCGCCCAGCGCTCTCATTATCTCCCTATAACCCTTGCCGGAATCCTGTACATGGGCTTCAGCCTTCTCAATAGAATCAACCCCCTGTTCGGCCCAGTCTACAGCGATCTTCTCAATATACCTCAAATCACGATGATCATTGTCCGCACAATATGTAAACATATATTCGATGACATTCACAGGCAAACGGAGCCAATCATAAAAACCAAAAATTATGTTCAAATCGTTATATGTCAACAGTTTCCCCATCGCCTGTTCCGCGCACTTGAACAGGTTCTTGATGTCCCTGCTCTGTTTCTGGTAGATCTCCAATTCCTCCACGCCGTAGACAGGCTGCCGCTCCAGCGGCGTAACCGGTGTGTTGTCCGGCTTTATCCGTTCCGTTTTTTTTTGCCTGTGGGGGATAGCCAAAAATACAATATCCATCTCGGCATTGGATCCGCCGATTTGAATCAGGCCTTGCTTCTCCCAATACCGCCATGCGTTTTCTACATCGGATTCCAATATATTAAGGCTTTCAGCCAGTTCTGACGATGAAAGCCCGCCGCCGCCACCCATACACAACCGCATTCCATATATATATATAAGGGCGTAAACAGGGTTGGCTTTCATCATATAACGGTCTATGAAGGCGTTAGGAATAGGCGTCTCATTGTACTCATGCCGCATAGTCATACTGATGTTGCTCATTTTTATCCCCCCCTATCTCACAGGACAATAGTGTATCTCAATTCATATGCTTTGCACAGAGAAAACTTACGCACAGATTTAATCAAAACCTGTGCGTAAGTTTTATAAAGACGAATTTCGCCGCCTCGTTTTATAGCTGTAGATCAAGGAAAAACACATGACAGGCATTTTCGCCTGAAAAAATTAGGGGGTTTTGTATTCTGTGAATAATGTGCATAACTATTTTCCAAGAAGGTTTTTTGCCTATAAACTCACGTTTCTTAGACGTATGATTATGCACAGATCACCGACTGTATATTGTTCTATAGAAAATTTCGATCCATTTCGACTTAGGAAGCGCGAAACTGTCGACCGACCAAACTTTCGCCCAATAAATATACATCCCCCGCCCCTACCGTTATACAGATATCGCCGGGGACGCATTGTTCCATAAGATAGGTCCGAGCGGTTTCAACAGACGGGCAGTAGAACGCGTCGCTGCCGGCAGCCTTGATATGATCGGTCAGCGTCCGGGCGTTTATCGCGCCTGTGTCCTTTTCTCGCGCCGCGTAGATATCCAGCACAATAATCTTATCGGCGTCCGTAAAACACCGTGCGAACTCATCCAGCAGGGCAATGGTGCGGGTATAGGTATGCGGCTGAAATACGCAGAATATGCGGTTATGATCGGATTTTGAGACTGCCGCCAGCGTAGCCTTTATTTCAGTCGGGTGATGCGCATAATCATCAATAACGCGCACGCCGTTAAACGCGCCTTTTTCCTCAAACCGTCGTTTAACGCCGTCAAAACGTGACAAGCCCGTAATTACAGCCTCGCTGCCCGCCCCGGCGGCGCGCGCCGCGGCGCAGGCGGCCAAAGCGTTCTTCACATTATGCTCACCGTGGACGCGAAGACGCACCGCGCCGATAACTTCACCGTTATCCATAATCCTGAAACTTGGAAATCCGTCGCTATCAAACTTAAGGTCTTCCGCAGTTACCCGCGAGCCCTCCGATCCATAGGTTATTACTCGGCACTTAAGCCCTTCCCAGACTCTTAAGGGAACCTCCCCGAAAATAACCAAAGTCCCGTCGTCGGGGATGTTTTGCGCAAAACGGCGGAACGACGCTTCAATTGCCTCAATGTCTGTAAAGTAATCCAGATGATCGCGATCCACATTTAAAATAACGCCTATACTGGGATAAAACTTGAGAAAGCTATCGGCATACTCACAAGATTCCACTACGAAATAACGGGAATGACCCATTCGGAAATTCCCGTTTATAGCATTCAAAAATCCTCCGACGGATACTGAGGGATCCATGCCCGCGGCCAGCAGAATTTCCGTGATCATAGACGTTGTGGATGTTTTACCGTGGGTTCCGGAAATACAAACGGGGCAGCTGAAATCTTTCATTATATTACCCAACAGTTCGGCTCGGTCAACTATTTTCAGGTTTCTGGCGCGCGCGGCCGCCAGTTCGACGTTATCCTGCTTCACAGCGGCCGTATAAACCACCAAATCAATACCCGCGGTTATGTTATCGGCGCGCTGCCCGATCGCCACGCCTATACCCAATGCCTCCAAATGAGCCGTAATATCGGAGGGCTTACTATCCGAGCCGGTGACCTTCCAGCCCTTGTTATATAATATCTCCGCCAGTCCGCTCATACTGACGCCGCCTATACCGATAAAGTGCGCATGTTTTCTCATATAAAACTCCAATCCCGGAATAGTTGCTTGTTTGTCCGCATAACCTAATTAAGGTACTCTTATCAACATTATGTTTTTTTATCATTTAATGTGTACGTCCATAGCTCTTAAGATTATAGACCGAAATTCTATTTTTAGACAGAAGTTTTAACTGCTGCTTTTTATTTTTTTAGTTGAAAGTATCTGTCTATATGTTAAAATATAATATATTTTCTATGGAAGGAGTCGCCCCATGAAGAAGAAAGAAATGATCGCGTTGCTGCTGGCTGGCGGTCAAGGCAGCAGGCTTGGCGTATTGACCGCAAAAAAGGCCAAACCGGCCGTCTCATTTGGCGGAAAGTACAGAATGATTGACTTTCCCATGAGTAATTGCATAAACTCAGGTGTGGATACGGTTGGTGTTCTCACACAATATGAACCCCTTCTTCTAAACCGCCACATAGGCATAGGCATCGCATGGGATCTGGATCGCCGCAGCGGCGGCGTCACAATACTGGCGCCGCATGTAAAGGGTGAACAGGGCGAATGGTATTCAGGCACCGCCAACGCTATATTTCAAAATATAGACTATATTGACGCCTACAGCCCTGAATATGTTTTGATCCTGTCCGGAGATCACATCTATAAAATGGACTATTCAAAGATGCTCGACTTTCATAAAAAAAACCATTGTGACGCGACAATCGCCGTTCGCGAGGTGACCATGGAGGAAGCCGGCAGGTTCGGCATAATGAACACGCGTGAAGGAGACAGTATTTACGAATTTGAGGAAAAGCCCAAAACACCCAAATCCAATTTAGCTTCAATGGGCAACTATATATTTACATGGAGCAAACTGCGCGAAGCTTTAATCGCCGACAACAAAATCCATAATGACAGTGATTTCGGCAAACATATAATACCGCGAATGCTGAGTGAAAATCAAATACTATTTGCCTATCGTTTTTCCGATTATTGGAAAGACGTGGGCACCATTGAAACATATTGGGCGGCAAATATGGATTTAATAAAAACCTTGCCTGATTTCAACCTGTACGACGATTTCTGGAGAATATATACCGACTCGGATCATCAACCCCCTCAATATACGGGACCCAATTCAGATGTACGCACCAGTCTGCTGGCGGAAGGCTGCGAAGTATATGGCGCGGTATACAATTCCGTACTGGGCCCCGGCGTCTTTGTGGATGAAGGCGCCGTTATACGGGACTCTATAATCATGGAAGACTGCCGTATAGGACGGAACAGCCGCTTAGAACGCAGTATTGTGGACGAAGGCGCTCAAGTGGGCGCCGACGTGGTTATCGGCCAGGGCGAGATCATACCAAACGAGGATAAGCCGAATGTTTACAATACAGGCATAACTGTGGTTGGTGAAAACTCGTCTGTGCCGGACGGGGTTACTATTGGGAAAAACTGCGTTATATACGGTAAAACCGAATATTCCGACTTTGAGTCGGGGCGGCTTGAAAGCGGCAAAAGTATACTCCATGAACAGGAAGTGATCCAATGAAAGCCATAGGCATCATTCTGGCGGGCGGCAATAACGAAAGGCTGGGCGCGCTGACTGATCTGCGGGCCACCTCGGCTATGCCGGTAGGCAGCTGTTACCGAGCCCTTGACTTCCCGTTAAGTAATATGTCGAATTCCGGTATCGGCAAAGTAGCCGTAATAACCCAATACAATTCCCGTTCCCTGCATGATCACCTCTCGTCGGCGAAATGGTGGGATCTGGGCCGGAAACAAGGCGGTCTGTTTGTGTTTTCCCCTTACCTCACAAATAAAAACTCATTTTGGTTCAGGGGCACCGCTGATAGTATATATCAAAATATCACATATTTAAAGCGCAGCAACGAATCTTATGTTGTACTCACTTCAGGAAACGCGATCTATAAAGTGGACTACAACGACTTGATTAATTACCATATACAGAAAGACGCCGACGTAACCATAATGTACAGCCAGGCCTCGGACAACGATGATCTGCGTCAGTACGGGGTTATGGAATTTGACGGGTTCGAGCGTCTGACCGATCTGGAGGAAAAACCGCTGGAACCGCAAAACGACTTGATCTCCATGGGGGTCTATGTCATTCAGCGTACACTGCTGATTAAGCTGCTGGAAGCAATCCAGGTGGAAGACCGGTATGACCTGGTTAAAGACATTTTCATACGTTACCGGAAGAAGCTGCGTATTTACGGCTATCGTTTCAGCGGATACTGGAAATCCCTGAATAATGTAAAATCTTATTTTGATTGTAATATGGACTTCCTGAAAAAAGATGTACGCGATTTGTTCACAAAAAACGCCCCTTTCATAGAGACGAAGCCCAAAGATGAGCCGCCGGGCAAATATAAT
The DNA here is from genome assembly GCA_031282635.1 of Clostridiales bacterium. Taxonomy (GTDB): domain Bacteria; phylum Bacillota; class Clostridia; order Lachnospirales; family WQUN01; genus JAISZF01. The sequence continues at coordinate 20,774 of JAITDJ010000109.1, read as the reverse complement.
ATCGGCGCCCAGGCTAAAGACGCGCTGGTAGGCAGTGGATCGATTATTAACGGCTACATCGGTCATTCAATATTGTTCAGGAAGGTTTTTACCGGTGAGAATTCATCCATCCGCAATTCCATCATAATGGAGGGCAGCTATATTGGCAATAACTGCGTTGTAGAAAACGCGATATTAGACAAGGAAGTCGTTTTATCTGACGGCAAACAGATAATCGGAACCCCTGAAAACCCTGTGATAGTGGCGAAAAGTACCGTACTTTAATGTGTCGATTAAAAAAATGCTGTTTTTTATTGATTTTATGAGAAATATATCTTATAATAAATACAGTAAATAATTGGCATTAAGCCACCACACATGTCGCTAGGGGGAGAGACAGACAAATGGAAATTACAGACGTTAGGGTTAGAAAAGTAAACCGTGACGGCAAGATGAAAGCTATTGTTTCAGTAACCTTCGATAATGAGTTCGTCGTACATGACATTAAAGTCATTGACGGCGACAAAGGGCTCTTTATCGCAATGCCCAGCAGAAAGACGCTGGATGGTGAATTCAGGGACATTGCCCATCCTATTAATTCAGGTACGCGTGAGAGGATCCAAGGCGCCGTTCTTGAGAAATATGATCTGGCGTTGCTGTCTGACGATTCCGCTGTTGATGAAGCGGCGCCCGATTTAGAGTTTTAGCGGATAATTAGAGCGCGGGTTTCAAGAAACCCGCGCTTTATATTTATGGAGGAACAAATGGGAACGCTATATATCTGCGGCACGCCAATCGGAAACCTGGAAGATATCAGTCTGCGCGCGCTGCGTATATTGCGCGAAGCCGACTGTGTCGCCGCGGAGGACACACGGCATACGTTGAAACTGATGAATCATTACGGCATAAAAACGCCGCTCACCAGCTACCACGAGCATAATAAACGGGAAAAAGGCCCGGATTTGCTGCGCCAGCTGAATCAGGGACGGAATATCGCCCTGGTAACGGACGCGGGTATGCCATGCATATCGGATCCCGGCGTTGATCTGGTAAAACTCTGTCTTGACAATAATATACCCATTGTATCCGTGCCGGGGCCTTCGGCGGTTATCACCGCGTTAGCGCTGTCGGGCATGGACACAAGACGTTTTGTGTTTGAGGGATTTCTGCCGCGCGCTCATAAGAAACGCCGTGAGGTTCTGGACGAGCTGCGCGGCGAAACGCGCAGTATCGTTTTATACGAAGCGCCGCATCGTTTAAAGGGTACGCTGTCCGATCTGGAAGCTGTTTGCGGGAATCGTCCAGCCGCTTTGGCGCGCGAACTGACCAAGGCGCATGAAGAAGTAGAACGCGCCGGGCTCAGTGAACTGGCCGCGAAATTTGTCGACACAGAACCTGTCGGCGAATATGTTATCGTCATTAATGCCTTCGAACCCGCAGATAAGCCCGCTAATCGCGATATATCCGCTAAAGAGAATGTGGAGCGTTATATGCGCGACGGTATTACGGAGATGGAGGCTATAAAGAAAGCGGCAAAGGACATGGGCGTCGGAAAGCGGGAGGTTTATAGATCTTTGAAAATATCAGGCTGTAAATCTTGTTGAAAAATAATTCGGGAGGGGATCATTATTCGTTCTCTAGTTGTCGGCAAAGACGGCGCGTTATCCATCCACGAAACCGCGGCGCCGGAAATCAAGGAATACCAGGCGCTTGTGAAAGTGCTGGCCTGCGGTGTATGCAATGGAACAGACCTGAAGATCATTCACCGCAAATTCAAGGGAATAAACGATTATCCGCTTATGCTTGGGCATGAAGCGATCGGGGAAGTAATCGAAACCGGCGCGAGGGTTAAATGTTTTAAAACAGGCGATCGTGTGACGCTTCCGTTTGTGGAAGACGCCATAGACAGTATCTCAAGCAATTGGGGCGGTTATTCAGAATACGCCGTGGTAGGCGATAAGCGCGCCGCCGCTGAACTCGGGCTGGGCGTCGGTACGCCCGGTTATAATGAGGCTTATCTGGCGCAGACTCTTGTGCCCAAAGAAATGGATCCGACAGAAGCGGCTATGTTAATTACGTTCCGCGAGGTTCTGGTGGGTATGCGCAATTTCGGCATGAAGGCAAACGATACGGCTGTTATATTCGGAGCGGGCCCGGTCGGGCTGTGTTTTACAAAATTCAGTCATCTGCTGGGGCTTAAAACCATTGTAACGCTGGATATCGTGGATGAAAAGCTGGCGGACGCAAAGGCGGCGGGCGCTCACTACGTGTTCAACGCGAGAACAGACGGCCTGGACGAAAAAATCCGGCGTATCCGCCCCGAAGGGTTCAATTTTGTGGTGGACGCGGTAGGCTCGAACGGTATTATCAACCAAGCGATGCGGTATATCACGGATACCGGAAAAATATGCGTTTACGGCATTTCGCCGGTAATGAGTATGGAATTAGACTGGTCCGCCGCGCCGTATAACTGGCAGCTGATCTTTCATCAAATGCCGGCTAAACGTGAGGAATTTGACGCTGACACGCAGATACTCAACTGGGTGGAGGCCGGTATATTAAAACCCGCCGACTTTATTTCCGATGTATTTGATTTTGAGCATATACTGGACGCGTTTAAGATGGTGGAATCGCGCGGATCCTCCAAAAAGGTTATCATAAAATATTATTGATCGCGAAAGGGGACGCTTTTACGGCGTCCCCTTAATTTTACGATAATATTGTTTTACACCGTTATAGATGAGTCCTCTGTTTTCGGATATTCGTTGAATGGATTGGACATCGTCTTTGAAGATTCCTCATCAGGATTGGTCGCGGAAGAATACGTTGTCCAATGGATTTTTCCCGAATCCGCGTTTTTGTCCTGCTTGCCCTCCGGATCCCAAGCGCTCTCCGGATAACTACCGTATCCGGCCGATAACTCTGCGTCACTGTCGGTATTTTTTGACGAATTCGGGTAATTCTCATAAACCACTGTCTGCTCGAAACCGTCGTTTATATCCATGTTGAATCCGCCGGCCGGCGCCTGATAGGAACGCGCCGCGAAATCATCCGGAGTCGTCTCGGTCAAGCTGTTGTCATATTCGGAAGGCTGTGCCAGCGCATTCGGATAATAAGCAAAATCAGGTTCAGAATATTCGGAATCGGTTTCGGGAAGAACAGCCGCGTTGTGCGCGCCGCTCGTTTCTGAATAAAACGGCGTGGATTCAGCCTCGATCGGCGACATGCTCGGTGGTGAAACGACGCGGTTTGGCTGCGCTGCGGCGAGCATCGCGTCATAGTCTAACCTAAATGAAGCGAACGCGCTCCGCGCAATATTATCCCTTACCTCCTTTAACTGAGAATCCGAGGCGTTCGCGTATTTTAACGCTAATTCCGCTCCGAAAATCACGGCGCTCAGTTCGGCAAAAATCGCGACGCCGGCGAAAACCTCGTTTAAATTGATTATTTCTTGTGATTTCAATATGCTCACCTCCGGATTTATGCTGAGCGCGGCGATATAGGCGCTCATAAGCGCAAAACGTGCGTTTAATTCATTATTACCTGAATAACCAATATCATACATCCCAGTTTCAGTATAGCAGACAAGAAAGGCTCCGGTCAAAAATATTTACAGATTATTACTGCGCGTTGTGTTATAATATCCCTCACCCGGAGGGCCTGGAGGTAATTATTGAATGAAGATCATTATAGTAGGCGATGGAAAAGTGGGTTACAGCCTGGCGGAAACCCTGGCGGTGGATGGAAACGAGGTTACAATAATAGACAGAAATATGGATACGCTTAAAAAGACCGTGGAAAACCTGGATGTTATGTGTATCTGCGGAACCGGCGTAAGCGCCAGTATCTTAATTAAATCCGGCGTAAAGGAAGCCGACTTGCTTATCGCGGTAACAAACAGCGACGAAATGAATATGGTATGCTGCCTGACAGCCAAAAAGCTGGGCGCGCGTCATATCATCGCCCGTATCCGCGATATGCAGTATGCGGATGAACTGAATCAGCTGACCACTGATTTAGGATTGGATATGGTTATTAACCCCGAACGCGCCGTAGCGCGGGAGATAGCCCGTATACTGGAGTTCCCCCCCGCGCTTAAGATAGAAACGTTTGCGCGCGGCAGGGTAGATATGGTCGAGATAGAGGTTACGGGCGCCATGGAAATTTCTGATATGCCTCTGAAACAAATATCAAAAAAATACGCGCACAGCATACTGATTGGCGCGGTACTGAGGTCGGGAAACGCGATTATACCTAACGGGGATTTTATTATACGTAAAGGCGATATAATTTATATCGTCGGCCGTTTGGCGCGTTTGAATGATTTTTGTCGTAAAATAGGTATTTTTATCCCGAAGGTCAAGAGCGCCATGTTGATCGGCGGCGGACGCGTAGCCTATTATTTGGGAAAATACCTGGAGGATATCGGCATAGACTATAGTATCATAGAGCGCGAGCATAACCGCTGTACCGATTTGGCGGCGGAACTGCCTTCAGCGATCATCATTCACGGCGACGGTTCGGATGACAGCCTGCTTAAATCCGAGAACATAAGTGAAATGTCGGCTTTTGTATCCGTTACCGGGCATGACGAGGATAACCTGATATCGGCCCTGCTGGCCAAGCAATTCGGCGTTTCCAAAGTTATCGCTAAGATCAGTCGGTTAACATATTCCGGTATTATGCAAAAGCTGGGGATTGATAATATCGTTAACCCCAAACAGATAACGGCCAACGCCATCGCCCAATATGTCCGAGGTCTGGAAAACGCGATGGGCAACCCTGTTAAGACACTGTACCAAATTGTGGAAGGCCAGGCGGAGGCGCTCGAGTTTATTGTCACATCCAATTCACGCCTTATAAATATACCGCTGAAACGGATGGTATTAAAGCCGGGTGTACTGATAGCTGTTATCACGCGCGGCAACAATATAATTATTCCGCATGGCAATGATAAAGTTCAGACAGGAGACAGCGTAATAGTTATTACAACAGGGCATCGGTTTACCGATCTGAACGGCATCTTGGAAGTTGTGAATAAATGAATCACAGACTGATTGCCAAAAGCCTGGGCGCGCTATTAACTATAGAGGCTGTATGCGCGCTGCCCTCCCTGATAATCTCTATGACCTATAACGACGGCTGCGCTCCGGCGTTTACCCTGTTTATCATATCTCTGACGGCGGCGGGTCTTGCCCTGAATCTTATTAAACCCAAAAGCATAGAGATATACGCCCGCGACGGCTTTGCCCTGGTTGGATTCGGATGGATAGTGTCAGCCATATTCGGCGCTCTGCCATTTATTATCAGCGGGGTTATTCCATCCGTAACGGACGCGCTGTTTGAAAGCGTTTCGGGATTTACCACAACGGGCGCCAGTATTTTGGCGGAAGTGGAATCGCTGCCCAAAAGTATAGTCTTCTGGCGCTCTTTTACAAGCTGGATGGGCGGTGTGGGTGTATTGGCGCTTATGATGGCGATACTGCCTTCCGTAAAGGCAAACAGCATTCATATCATGCAGGCTGAAGCCCCCGGTCCCTATGTGGACAAATTTACGCCCCGTATTGCCTGGGTGGCCAGAATATTGTACGTCATATACATAGGCATTACCCTTATTGAGGTGATTTTGCTGCTGATGGGCGGTATGCCTTTATATGACGCGGTTGTTCACGCCATGTCCACGACCAGCACCGGTGGGTTCTCCAGCCGCAATCTAAGCGTCGGTGCTTATAACAGTCCGTACATAGAGATAGTAATTACAATCTTTATGCTGTTATGCGGCGTTAATCTGTCACTGTACCAAATGATTCCGCGCGGCAAAATAAATGCGATCCTAAAAGACTCTGAAACGCGTTTTTTTATCGCCGTTTTTATCTGCGCTTCCCTGTTCGTCACAATAGAGCTTGCGGCGCGAAATGGCGAATCGGCGCCAGACGCCGCTCGCCACGCAGCGTTTCAGGTAAGCACCCTTATAACCAGCACAGGATTTTCCAGCGTGGATTTCAACAAATGGCCGGAATTCAGCAAAATGGTGTTGATAATGGTTATGTTTATGGGCGGGTGTACCGGCTCTACCGCAGGCGGAATTAAATGTATGCGCATTCTGCTGATATTTAAAATTTTGCGCAACGAGCTGGCTAAAATTCTTCACCCCAATTCCGTACATGTGACGCGTCTTAACGGGATGCCTGTGGAAGACAGTGTTCTTACAGGCATTTTGTCTTTCTTTTTTCTATATATGGCGGTGATAGCCGTCTCTATGTTGATTATCTCGCTGGACGGCTTCCGTCTTGAGACTACCTTTACGGCGACTCTCTCCGCTGTCAGCAATATGGGGCCTGGGTTGGATATGGTAGGCCCTATGGGTAATTATTCAGGTTTTTCCGATCTAAGCAAAATTGTGCTAACTGTGTGCATGCTTTTGGGCAGGCTCGAGATATTTCCTATATTGCTGTTATGCGCGCCGTCGTTTTGGAAACAAGCCAATAAATAGGAGGTGTTTCATGGATCTGCTGTTTAAGGACATTACCGTAATCCCTATGGAGGGGGAAAGGGTATTGCGGGGCGCCTGCGTCGGCGTGGACGCGGGGAAGATTTGCCATGTGGGAGGGAATGATCCAAAACTTTCGGCCGATCGCGTAATAGACGGTTCGGATAAGCTGCTTCTGCCCGGATTATACAATTGTCACACACACACGCCCATGTCGCTGATGAGGGGTTACGCCAGCGATTTGAAATTACAGGACTGGCTGTTTAATTATATCTCCCCTGTGGAAGGTAGATTCGCGGAGGGTATGGCCTATACGGGAGCGCTTATTTCTGTTGCCGAGATGCTGTCTAATGGGGTTGTGTCGTTTTCAGACATGTATTTTATGTTGGAGGGTATAGCTGCGGCCGCCGATGAAGCGGGCGTGAAAGCCAACCTTTGTAATGGTATGACGGCTTTTTCCCCTGAATTTGATTATTTTAAAGACAGAAGCTATATGGAAACAGCATATATCCTGAATAATTATCATCATCGCGCCGACGGCCGCATAAAGGCTGACGCCGGCATTCACGCGGAGTTTACGTCGTTTGGCCGCGCTTGGCGCCAAGTTGTCGAACTCGCCGAAGAACATGGCCTTATCATGCACATACATCTCTCGGAAACACTCTTGGAACATGAAAACTGCAAGGCCAAATATGGAACTACTCCCGCTCAGACGCTTAACGGTTATGGCGTTTTTGACGTGAGAGCAATAGCGGCCCACTGTGTTTGGCTGGAAGACAGCGATATAGATATATTTCGGGAAAAAAGCGTTACAGCGGTTCATAACCCGGTATCCAACCTGAAGCTGTCTTCGGGCGCGGCCCCGATAGAGCGCCTTATTAAGGCGGGCGTCAATGTGGCGCTGGGAACGGACGGCGCCGCTTCCAATAACTCGCTGGATCCGCTGGCGGATCTTAAGCTGGCCAGTATTTTGCAGAAATGCCGCGCCGGCGATCCGACCGCGCTTCCTGCGTATGAAGCGTTGAAACTGGTCACGGTAAACGGCGCGGCGGCGCAGGGGCGCGAGAAAGAATCCGGGCGGATCGCCCTGGGGCTGGACGCCGATCTTGTAATGCTGGATTTGCACAGCCCCAGGCAAACAGCCGCGATTGATCCCGCGGCCTCTGCGGTTTATTCATGCACAGGCCGCGATGTGGAACTGACGATGTGCCAAGGGCGTATATTATACGAAAAAGGCGAATATAAGACCATTGATATAGAAAAAGCCATGTTTGAAGCCAAAAGGGCGGTAAAAAAACTGGGGATTTTATGAATAATATTTTATAGATAGAGCGCCCATAAATAAGGCGCCAGCGGAATAATAAACTTACGTTTGCTAATAATAAGTAGATGTACGCGGACATATTCACAAAAGAGCGCCGGCTATAAAGCTGACTCAACTTTACATCAATAGGAGGCTGCCGTGTTCAGGACATTGGAAGAAACTATTGAACTTATTCAATCGGATAAACTGCTGCATATAAGCGGAGCGGAGGCGTTACTGCGCCAACTGCCCATGGGCAAATGGATCGGCGGCACAACGGAATATTTTGTGTCGGAAAACGGAGGCATTATCAGCGATCAGACGCTGGATGTCAGCGAACTGGAATTTGACGCATACAGGCTCGCGGTTTACAGCGCGGCGTCCCTGCCTAAAATTACGCGCGACGCGTATAAAAATGGATTTACCGTATTAATTATCCCATTTAGAAGCGAATCGCACAGAGAGTACGCGCGCCATGTCACCAACTATGCCGATTTGTTTACTAAAAACATCATCGGCTGGATTTCGGGGGTAAATTTAAGTAAAGCCGGAGCAAAAGCGTATACGGTTAACGGGTATACCGGCGGCTTTTACACGGACAAGGCGGTCGCCGTTCATGTAAAGCTGGAAGCCCTCCAAACCGCCGTGTTGAATATAATAAACATCTTTTCACCGGACATGAGCGGCCCCGTCATAACTGTAAACGCGCAAAACAGCGGTTTCAGCGTCCGCACCTGCCTTATTAACGGCTGTGAAACCAGTTTATCGGACTTTTTAAACGAAAACAACTTTGACGTCAGACTGCCCTTGATAGGTGATTACTCCGGCACAGGCATTAACGTTTCGATAAAAGAGGTAAAAGCGGATGAGGTTTTGCTGTATGCGCCGATGATTGAGGGCATTGAATATCGGCTCGCAAAAAAACTTCCCGACTATGAACGAGCGTTTAATCAGGAAATGAATAGTATTACGGATAAAAAGTCTATATTTTCATGCAATTGCATATTGAATTATCTGTACGGAGAATTGGAGGGGAAACGGCTCAACGGATTGTTGGGTCCGATCGCGTTTGGAGAGATAGCCTGGCAGTTACTAAATCAAACTTTGGTTTACCTTCAGATAAACAGAAAGACCATCCGGTGAATGGGAAATAATATCTGCCGCAGGGCCGCCGAAAAGCGGCGGCCCTGCGGCAGATCCGCTCTTATCTTTGTCTCCATGCGTTTTTCTCTATCTCTTCGATCATTTCCATCCTGCGAGCATGGCGGTCACCTTCAAATTCCCCGTCGAGCCAGACGCCGACAATCATTTTCGCTAATTCGGAGCCTACGACGCGCGCTCCCAGAGCCAGCGCGTTTGAATTGTTATGCCGCCTGGAAAGCAGGGCAGTGTACGGCTCTGAACAGACCACGCAGCGTATACCCAGCGTTTTATTGGCGGCAAGCGATATGCCGAAACCCGTTCCGCATATTAACACGGCGCGATCCGCTTCCCCGTTTATAAGCGCGTCCGCGGCGCGTTTGCCATATATGGGATAATCGGCGATCTCCGTTGAATTCGTCCCATAATCAACTACTGTATGGCCTTTAGACTCGATTTCCTGTTTTAATATTCTCTTCAAGCCCAAACCCGTATGATCATTCGCGATGGCGACGCGCATAAAAAAGTCTCCCTTAAAAGTCTGCTTAGCGGCTCATAATAATATTCGTATGATTATCCGATGTCAGGATTCCTCTAAAATGTCGTATAATTAAAATGTCGTACAATCCATGATAATTTTGTAATATTTCAGCTCGATCAGGTAGTTGGTATCCTTTATAAGCGCGTCCACTTTGGCCCTGTCAAACTCCAGCTGATCGGAGTTGAGAAATCCGCGCAGCGCCGGCGCGTCCCCGCTCGGCGCCATGAAGCGGCTGCGTCCGTTTTCCTCTGCCGTGACGATAACGACTGTTCCCGCCTTTAGCGTGTGGTTAAGATTTGTCAGTTTCTCCGTAACGTCCTTGCCGTTCGCGTCCTGTGTAATCTGGTAGGCGTTTTCTATCTTGGCGTCTTTTTTGACATATGCAGGCTTGCCGACGTACATATTGTACCACAGGAAATTGGGGTCTTCCCAAATCACAATGGCGTTGGCGTCTTCCTGATAATCAACCCGGAAATTTAATACATTAACGCCGCCAAGGTCGCGGAGCTTATAGTAATTATAACCGTCGATTTTATACGCGTCCAGCTTCAACGTCTTACTGCCCATTACTACGGAATCCCGGGAGGGCGCCGCAGTCTTATTTTCCGTTCCTTTGGGCGCCATTTCGCCGCCAGCTGCTTTATAGGCGACGCCTTTATTCAGCGTGATCGCGAAGGTCGAATCATCATAGCCCACAGCGAACTTATAATCTGTATTGCTAAGTACGAATCCCAGGTCGCGGAGCTTGAAATAATTATACCCGCCTATATTATATGCGTCAAAGTTGTAAGTCCTCGCCCCGATCAGTACGGGTTGAGCTGTTGGCATGGCTATGACCGCGCCGTAGGCCGCGCCAGTCTGCGCTGCGACAGCGGTTGATATCAATATCGCCATAAAGATAGGTATCCGTTTTTTCATAATTACCTCCCTGTGTGACTAAAATCTCCGCGGAAACTCCCACCAGATGAGTATACTGCATCGAACCTTGTCTTTCAATGAACATTTTCGAGTTGTGAGTATTTTCGAGTTTGCGTCCGAAGAAATCCGAGCGCGCCAAAAAAAATGGGACGCAGTCTATCCCGCATCCCATTTTTTGTCCGTTTGCCTTAGAAAATATTGATTTTAACACGTTTTTGTATGTTTCCTTATGTGAGGATCGTTTAAATACGCTCCTCTTTCACACATCTTACCGTTATACGTTCCGTACCGCTGTAAGTACAGGTAAACAGCGTCAGAGCCCACCCTTCGGGTTTAATCATCTCGTCCACGGCGTCGCCGGGCAATGTCAGAACTTCAGCGATGGCATAGGTCTCGATTAAGCCGCCGGCATTGGTGAAATTAACCCTGTCCCCGGGCTTTAGCATTCCTATCTTTCCGAAATGGCTGTTGTAATTATGAGCCGCTATAATCAGGGAATCTGAATCCACACTGCCAAAATACCTGCATGGGGTCATCTTTAAAAGCGGATAACTGATATCATTGTTAACAGGCAGGCTAACACCCAGGCTTGGAATGGAAAGCAGCCCGATAAACTCCTGCCCGTCAATAATTATCGGTTTTTTCGCGGAGGCTTGTTCATCCGCGCCGCGTATCTCATTATCAGCGATTATTTCCGGAACCGGCTCGTTTGTCATTTCAGTTACAGACGTTTCAAAGACAGTTGTCCGCGAAATAAAAGCTTCCGTCAATAGCTCCGCCGATTTTTCCGCTTTTAAGCTCTCCAACTGATTGTTCACGGCCAGGGACGCGGAAACGGCTATCAGTACACAGCCTGTCCCGATCAGAAACGCGGCGCGTTTTTTCATTGTTTTAAATCCCTCTTTCCCGACGAATCAATTAATCCGAGCAGAAGCAACACGCAGCCCAAGACAGACATTATGACGACAGGCAAACGATTCAGGCCTGTCTGCGGCAGATCAGGCGCGCCGAAAGGCGGCGCCGCGGGTTCAATCGCAATATCCGGATCCGGCGTTTGGGTAATGACAGTCTCAGGCGTGTTCGCGGACTGTTCGATGTTATATATTGGGGGCTGAATCAGCGCCCCCGTAATAAGCGGAACACCGGCCGGCGCATTCGTCTCGGCGTCGTCGACGTCAGGCTGAACAACCGCGTCCGGCGGACTTGCCGGGCCCGAGCCCGGCCTTGACGTAGACACGGGTCTCGGCGCCTCCGTCGGGTTTGGAATAGACGTTGCGTCAGGACGCGGCGTCACGGTAACCATAGGCTCGGGCGCCGCGATATCTGTCGGCGCGGGCGTTGGCTGTACGATATATTTCGGATATGATACCACATCATACAACCACCCATCTTCGTCTACGCTCGGCATAGGTACGCTCAGCAGGTATGGGGACACAATAAGGCCGCCCTCCGCTGTTTTGCCGCTGCCGCTGTAAACCACCAGGTAAAGTCCCTGGCGCAGATCTCCGAAGTGTACGGTTCCATTTTGCGACGCGCCGCTGAAATCCGGGTTTGTGCGCTTTTCGGATATGACTGCCAGGCATGTCTTTACTATCGTGGCTTCGCTTTCCGGCGATATATCCATAAGGTTAATATCAGCGGACGCGAAATCGCCAATCAGGTTAACGTTCAAGAAACCTTTCGAAGTATCCGGCGCCGCTATCATATACAGCATCACATCCGCGTCATGGTCAATGGGATCACCGGTTCGCGCGTCAACAACCGATGACTGAATTGATCCGGCGCGGTTTGGGTCGTATTCCTCGCCCGCCATAACGCCGACCGGATAAAGTATGAACGGTATGACGCATGTTAACACGGCAATTGCGCGATGGATGTTTTTCATTCATTCACCTTCTTCCTGGGCGGCCTAGTATGCGTTCTCAGGCCAATCTTGAACGGCGGATATCCGGTTTTGGGGATTGCTGTGGATAGTCGTCTCGCAGCCTTTTGCGCCTTAACTCCAGGATTATCTTAATTACGAAAGCCAGAGCCGCGCTGGCTAATAAAATCTGTGATTGCAATGGTAATTTAAATGGTTCATTTCTCCAGTCATACAGTTCTTCGGGGGCGCCGAGGGGTATTGACTCCTCTGGCAGTTCCATATCCGTTATACGCGTCCCGCGTACCAGCAGGCGGTGTGTGTTTACCGCGTACGGAGTGCATGTAATCAATGTCATCAGATCTCTGCCCGGCTCTACAGCCAGCTTATCTACCTGCTCGGGCAGGACAACATCAATTTGATCGACCTCATAGTACAGTGATTTATTCAAAACACGCACAATAAAAACATCCCCGTTTTGCAGCTTATCCAGATTGGTGAATAGTTTGGCGGAAGGAAGCCCTCTGTGCCCGGACAGCGCGGCGTGCGTATTCTCGCCGCCGACAGGCAGGGACGTGCCTTCCAGATGCCCCACGCCGGCCTGCAGCACCGCTTTGTCCGTTCCATGAAATATGGGCAGATACACATCAATTTTGGGAATCTCGATATAAGCGATAACATCGCTGGCGTCTAACCGCAGTGTCTTTTTGTAAACATCTTTCAAATCGGAGTCGGAATACCTGACGTTCAGCTTTTGAAGCAGTTCGTTAAAGCGCGCCGCGTCCGCCATTACTTCTTCTAACTTTTCGCTGGATGTCTCATAAATATCGGAAAGATAGGCGGCAATGGCTCTTGTTTGGTATTTGCTGTTTACTTGCTCGCTGACAGCAGGGTATAACATGATTCCCGTACCAATCACAGACATCAGCAAGAACAGAATAACTGGAGCTTTTTTTTTAGCTGCCATATATTGCCGCCATCATCCCTTATATATGATTGCCGACCATGGCGAGTTGAACCGGCGCCAGACCGCCGGTCTTTATTTCTCTAAACGCTGTTAATAAACTAATTGTTGTTAAACTAATTAATTTATTGGACCTTTCCGGCCTTTTTCTTGCTGGAGATAAACATGCCGGTAATAGAACCGATCATTAACAGACCGCCGCCCGCCATAAATATCTTTGTACCCATGCCGCCTGTGCCGGGCAGTCTAATCTCGCCGTCATGATCGGCGAAGTTTGTGATATTCGTCGCGACAATACCCGTATCCGCGTCGGCCGTGAAAGCGTCCGAAGGGGTTACCGTAAGCCCTTCCAATTCATTGTTATTAATAACGGCGGCAATGGTGAATACTATGGGTTCATCATTCAAAACATAGCCGGCCGGCGCTTTTTCCTCAAACAGATAATATTCGCCGGCGCCGATCTTATAGTTGAATTTGCCTTCGGCGTCAGACTTCAACGTCTTCGTTACCAGATACAACGTTATATCGTTCCCGCCGTTGTCTGTATAGTTCTTCGTCTCTGCACTGTTTGCCTTTGTTGTCCACAACGAGAATTCCGCGTCGGAAATCACGCGCGTAAGCTCAGTGCCGTCTACCTTTTTCGCAGACAAGTCAAATACAAATACCTTTACGATATCTTCGGGATCGATAGGCGTTTCCGGATCGGGATCATTGGGTCCGGGCTCGTTTTCGCCCTCGTAGTCATAGTTCGGATCATTGCTGTAAACAATTGAGGCGTTATTGGAGTTGCCTTCAGCGCCCGTAACAGCGTTGTCGTTAACCGTGGCTGAATAAGTGACGACAATGTCCGCGCCTGTCTTTTCTTTATATTTGTTATAAAAATCCACAAACACAATCTTGATATCGGTGCTGTCGCTGCCGCCGGGTACCGCCGTCAGTTCGTAGTCCGCCTCTGCCAGCACGTTGCCGTCGACCTTTACGACTACGGAATTTTCGTCAAACGTCAGACCTTTGGACATCTTATCTTTGAAAATAAAGTGATACTTGGTATAACCGGTCATGTCGGGAACCACTGCTTTCAACTGATAGTCAACTACGTCGCCCACAGTGTGAGAGGCGCCCTTTGCGCCGCCCGCTATTGTTTTATCAACGGTTGGATAGTCGCCTTTCAGATCGATTTCCGCGTTCGGGCCGGCCGTCGTCAGGTTGCAGAGACCGTTCGATGTGCCTTCCGGATAGAACAGATAATATCCCAGAGGAATATTTTCGAATTTTATTTGCGTGCCGGCGGCCGTTGCCGTATACATAACGCCGTCGCCGAATGTGCCGGCTTTTTGTTTGGCAAGGGCATATTCTTTCGCTTCGTTAGAAAACGCTGCTAAATCATCAGCTCTGAGTCCGGTGACAAACTCAACGGCGGCGGCGCGATTGGCATAACCTTTGCTGTCAAAGAAATCTTTAAAAGACGGATTAATTGTGTACGAAAAACGATCTCCGGCCTCGTTCATGGTCATGTCGAAGATTCTGTATATGTCATATTTCTTCCCCGCGACCGTTTTGTTAATGGTTATGCTGCCCTTATCAGACTCTGCGGGAACAGCGGCCGCCATTACGGGCGCGGCTGAACTTACCGCTACAAACGAGGCTACAATCATACTTAAAAAGCGTTTCATATTAATATTCCCTCCAAAAAGTTTTCTTATATATATTTTTTCTGTTATAAATTAAGATTGGACACGATATAACAAATAACCCGGCCAAAACAAATGGTACAGTTCCGGATCCGCCTGTTTCAGGCAGTCTATCCATATAGTTATCCGTATACAACCGTCCGTTATTACCTAGCAGCACGGTAACCGCAGAAGCGGAACCACTGGATGAGTAAGTGTCTTTTATGGTTTCGGTTATATTGTTGGTCTTGATAATTGTTTTATTGAGATTCCCCGCTTCGGTATAATACGTATTAACCTCGCTGGGTGAAAAACTTACGCTTGCGCCGCCGTCCTTCCAATCACCCGCGTAAAGTATGGAAGCGGCGCCGGAAACAGCCTGCCGCATAGCCGCGTCTGTCGGTTTAACCTGGTAAATCAAGCGAATCGGCAGCATTTCAAAATAGTAGTCGAACCACAAACTCCGGCGATAGGCGGGAAGCAGTTTCTCAGTAAAGCTCCATTTCAGGCTTTGCTTGCCGTCGGCGGTGGTTATGAGCGTAATGTCCGCGTCACGCAGATCCACGTCGCCGCCTTCACAATCTTTCACAATCCGTGAATGCGGCTTGTAATTGACTGTGGCAACGCCGCCCGCGGTATTGGATGAAATTTGCTCCAACTGATAGTTTTCGCCGTTATACCGGAGAACCGGTACGCCTAAAATCTCCATGCCTTCGCCGATATTATCGGTAAACTCCACAGGCGTGTCTTGCTGAAGCGTGTCAAAAATCGCCAGCATGCGGATCGGAGCGCGTCTAACCGTCTTACTCATCATTTCGTCCAGCTTGCTTTGCGTCATTTCATCGTCGCTGTATGAACTGGTCGCGTACGCGTACGTATCATATGGGTTCTCAATGACCGGAATATAGGAACTTCCAACACCGTACGATCCGCTAAGCGTATTTACGCCGGATTTTATAAACTGGCTGGAACTTCCGTCATTAACCAGATTGGTCAGCGGCAGCCTGTTCAGTAAAGCGTACATCTGCTTTCCAAAAAAGTCTCTGTACTGATTTCCGGTATCGCTTGGCCGTTCTATTAGATCCTGCATATATTCCGGGGACGGATTCAGTACTGCCCGGCCATATTCATCACCGACGCCGCCGTCCTCGCTCAACAGATCCTGGTACTTATCCCCGCTTTCACGGCTGGAAATACCGATGCCGATAGTATAGAACAGTGCATTATCCTGATAATGACTATTAACCATGCCTTTAAAGTAATTGGCGGACAAAATAGTATAATAACCCATTACGCCCGGCGCCATTCCGACAGAGTTATTAGCTTGGCCGTATACAGGCCCTTTAACCGGATTCATATAATGATTAGTAGCCAGCGTGGGAGCGCCGTCAGACATAAGTATAATAACCGGCGTTCTGCTCTTCTCCACACCGCCCTCAAACGGCAAGTGTGTGATGTCATCGTTTTCAATCAGCATCTGGGCGCCTTTTTGTATACCCAGCTGTGTATATGTCGCTCCGTTAAACACAAGATCTTCGGCCGAAGCGACAGCCTTTGTATTACTGTCGCGGAGATTGACGTCAGGATGCATAACGCTCTGACCCGCGTTGACTGTCGTATAAAAATAATTATACGCGGCGCCATTATAGTTAGGCGTATCGTTCTCGCCGCCTACGTAATAGCGACCCAGCCGCAAGTCATCCTTTGCGTCCGTGGCAAAATCCACAATACCGACCCTGTTCTGCGGGTGACTCTTCATAATAGCGTGAATCGCCAGATTAAGCGCGTTATTAAGCAACTCGGCGCGCGTCTTGCCGCCTACGGACTCATTCATGCTGCCTGAGGCGTCTATAATAAACACAAAGTCCAGCGGATAATCATAACTCTTGTTTTCATCTATTCTTTTCTGAGCGAGGGCGGAAAGCGCGACGCTGAACGTCCCGTCGGCGTATGCCGAAAAGGCCTGATAATTATCCTCGCCGTATACGACGCTCTTATCGGTCCATACCTTTCCGTCATCGGCAAATCGGCCGCTGAAAATGAGGTCGGACTCTACTTGTGATGTGGACGCGTCGGAATCAAAGTTAATTTGTGTACCGGAATCGGTGAAACTGCCGCTTTTTTCGTCGGACGGCTCTATATAGGCCGGATATGACGGTTTATTCTCCGGATCGTCAGGTTCGACATCCGTTTCGCCGTCGCCGTTATAATCGCCCGGAACCGTCAGCGTCTCGGACACTTGCTTATAAATAAGCATGGCGCGCTGAGAAAGATACAGGGGATTATCGACGGTCGATTTTTCAAAAGAGCGGAGATTATCGGTCTTGAAATTCCCGCCATATGAAACCAAGTCATTGTCCGCAGCGCCGATAACCCAGGTATTCCGCTGCCTGGCCTGATTGTTCGGCGAGCCCCCGTCGGTATAGACAAGACTTTGTTCCTGCGCTTCGTCCGCGCTGAAACTAATCGGCTTATCTACAAAATTCGAAGTGGCGGGTATGTTCAAGTATAGACCGGTCAAGCTCTTTATCGTGGAATTGATCTGCGACCCGGTTGATGTAAAGTTAAACAGCATATCAGGGGTTACGGGGGTTATATCCGGATCCGGCAAATAGTAGTAATCGGGGCGCCCCTTTACCTGAATCAGGGTAACGGGCGCGGAAAATACCGTGGAATTCACCGCGGCCTTAAGGGCATAGCTCCTGTCAGCGGCTACAATCAGATAATCGGCGTTTATATCGTCTATAGAGTCGACGCGTTTGTATAAATCTCCGGATGTCTCAATACTTACCAATGCTACGGCGTAAATTGAAAACATCGAGGCGTCGAATTCGATATCGTTTATCCCTTTCTCAAAGTTGCTTATAACAGGTTCGATGATCTCCACACGGTCAAACAGTTTGCCGCTGTCCTTAATGTCGGCTGACATGGTTTTATCAACCGAAAGCACATCCTCAACCAGAAACTGTTCGTCCTCGCCGGTCCCGGCGGCCGAGTTGTCAGCGTTGTTTGTTAAATGCAGGATAGTCACGTTACCATTCGCGTTAGCGTTAAAGTCGCTGAAAGGCTGCCGCTTGTATTCAAAACGCATTTTTACCGGTTCTGACGGCTCAATTTCTTCTTCTTCAAGTACGAATGATATGTCGTAAAATACGATGTCGCTTATTACCATATCTGACGCCAGCGCCTGGCCGCTGGTTGTTTCGAGGGCGTTCTTGATCATATCGCTTTCGCGCCCTGTTATCTTCTTAACTACAAACTCGGCTTCATCGGGTATTTTGGCGCCTTCCGTATATGTCGCGGTAATAATTACTTCGGCGTCTTCACAGACGCGCGTTAACTCATCTCCATTACGCTGCGGTGAAGAATTTACGCCTATAAGCACCCGTTCGTCGTCATTATCAGCGACCGGCTGCTCAGCGTTATTAACGGAATCGTCATTATTAATAGACAGCTGCTCAGCGTTATTAACGGAATCATTATCAACGGACAACTGCTCAGCGTTATTAACGGAATCATTATCAACGGCCGGCTGCTTAGCGTTAACGGACGAATCATTATTAACGGCCGGCTGCTCAGCGTTAACGGATGGCCGCCGCTCTTCAAAATCGCTGTGGGTTTGCGATGCTTCTTCCGCTTCCGCCTCATTACCCGCGTTTTCCTCTACGGCGTCGCTGCCGCCGGATAAGGCCGCGTTGTCATTATCAGTTTTACTGTTTATTTCCGGTTCAGCATCGCTAAGTTCAACACCGGTTATTTCGTTCCCTGAAACGGAATTTTCCTCACTGGACGCGGTTGGAGACGGCGCCGCGGTTGATTCGTCGGCGTTGGCCAGGCTCGGTAATGAAACCGCAAGCATGCCGATGCAAATCACAATTGAGACATAGCGCTTAAAAATGCATCTCAAATTACTCACCCTATCTTGTTTCATTTTTTTCCTCTATGTCGGTCAGGTTGATGGTCGTATAGGCTCAGTACACCTCCCGCCTGCTTCTAATTCCGTAAACGAACCGCCGCGCAGTTTACGCAATTAATATATCGGCATTGCCCGATAAAGTGATAAGGAAAAATTATTTAGCGATGTATGTAACAATTCAGCGGCGCTTATGGCGCGTGAATCATGCTCGATCCCTCCTCTTGCACAAATACAGCGGTCTTTATTGTTTTCTAAAAAAATCTTTCTTGATATATTTATCGATATAATAATTATATATGCTATCTTATATTTTGTCAATCGAGTATATTCGACAATTTAATAATTGGTTTATTTACAATAAATGTCTCCGACGCTATAATATCCTCAGAAACATATTAAAGCGGATCCTTCTCGCCGGCCGCGCGCAAAAAAAGCGTCCCGCGAGCGGAGCGCTTTTACTCTATTCATGAAGTCCATTCCTTTTCGTCCATAATCGCCTCATACTGGCTTTGATAATATTCCCTGTACCGATTCCCCAATTCTTTATATTCTTCGCCTAATTCCGCGGCCTTTTCCAGAAGCTCGTCAAACGCTCTGTCTATCTGAGCCTGGTCGTCAGGATTACCCCTCCAAAAATCCAGCTGGCGACTGCCCATATCCCCATATGAAGACGCTATACTTACCCAAAGGCTTTCCGGCGATTCTGACGGTAAAACCGACTGCTCGGGCACGGCCGGTTCCGGTTCGGCTATCGCGCCGGTATGCACGGGAGACGGTTCCGGCGGTTCAAGCTTAGGCGTGTTTGTTATTTTTGGAGACTTTACAGTCGGCGCCGGGGGGACCGTTACTATGGGAACAGGCGTCGGTTCCTTTTTCTGAACTTTAATAACAGGAAGATTATCGTCCGGTTTTGACGCAATCCGCAATAGTTCATCACGCGGGGCGCGCCGCTCTGCGGCCGGCTCAACGTCAACTGTGCGATATCCGCTTACGGGCAGGTTGACATCCGCCGCACGCGCTATTTTAAGCAGACTTTCTACATTGTATTTTACTAATTGCTCCGTTGTGTACGCGGGTTTATACTTCAGCAGCGCCTCAATCAGCTGAAGCCGGCCGGCCGTAACGCCGAACCGCTCCGCATTCCGCTCCAAAGCGTCGCTGAGTTCCAAATACTGCCCCAGAACCGATGGGTTTACCCGAGCGGATTTCGCCGCGTTATTTATCCTCTCCGAAATATTGACAAGCAGCTTTTGAGCGTTCTGCCGATCCTTGTCCCAGACAGAAATCAGTATATAAGGATTTTCTTCCGTTAAATAGCGCTGTTCCGCGGATATTGAAATAATCTCGCCTGTAAGCTCTTTTATATTAACCCCGGTATAGTCCATATCGCGCAAGAGTACGCGCGCGACGCCGTCAACGCCTCTGACATTCAGCACATTCCCTTTGCCGTCCGCCGTTATAATAAACCCGGCGTTAACATCTAAGGTAACCATTGTATAAACCGAATGATCTTGAATAAGCCAAATAGATATTACAGTAATGATAATAATTGAAAAAACGGCCATCAGCGTAATACGCCCCAAAATATCGCTGCTTAAGTTTGTCTCCTGCCTAGTTATGTAATCATGCTGTTCCGCTTTAGGTATGTCTGAATTTATTATAATCCCCAAATCTGCACGCGGCAGCTGCCTAAGCGAATCCTGAAGGGATTTCTCAAGCCGCCGGCTCACAGGGATACCCCTATCTCGCTTAAATGCCTCCTGAGTTTATTTACCGAGTGTTTATAACGTGTCATTACAGACGAAACAGGCATTGACAGATAAGCGGCTATATCGCGATGCCGAAGGCCCGCAATCGCGTGCAAAAATAGCACTTGACGCTCTTCGGATCGCAATATGCCCAAGGCGTGCCGCAAGATTATTCTGTCGGTTATTTCTGTTACCTGATCGATGGAAGCGTCCGATTCTAAATCACCTACCCCTAAAGGAAGGC
>JAITDJ010000060.1 GCA_031282635.1 Clostridiales bacterium | reverse complement strand
ATATATACAAAGAGATGATTCTGCCTGAACTAAAACTGTTTTCTGATATATCATTGCGCGAGCCGATTGGAAGTCAAGAAGTTATGGCATATACAGGTATTGAGCCAAAAATCAACCTTGACCCTACTTTGCTCCTCGGCAAAGAAGATTACGAGGTATTCTGTGAGGATTCTCAAATCCCGAAGCAGAAGTATATTTTTCTTTACACTGTCATGAAGCACAATATGCTAATAGAATTCGTTAAGCGACTTCAACTTGAAACGGGCTTATCCATTATTTATTCAACGGCATATAAAGACTCTGAATTCATATCATTGGAAAACGCTATTAATGTTAAGGCGATGCATCCGGTACAGTTTATCACATTAATCAAAAACGCGGAGTATATATGCACGACGTCTTTTCATGGCGCCGCGTTTGCGGTTGTTTTTCAAAAATTATTTTTCACGGAAATAAATTGCAAAGACGGTTTTAATTATAGGGTAGATAATCTGTTAACTAAAATCAGGCTGGGTAACAGAGTCATTGATAACGGCATTGTCGATTTTGGCAGTGAAATCGACTATATGTCCACCGAAATAATACTCGATAATCAAAGACGGAATTCCTCTGAATACTTAATGTCAGTCATAGATAAAACAAAAAATGTTACGCGGAGGAATGATGACCGTTGAATCGTACAAAAAAGTTTTTTACAAATTCCATATCCGCTGCTTTTCAGCAGATTGCTGCGATGGCAGCGGGGTTAATAACGCCTCGAGTTATCCTGTTGTGTTATGGTTCGGAGATAAACGGGTTGGTTTCCTCTATTGTACAGTTTATCGCGTATTTTAGTCTTGTCGAAGCCGGCTTGTCCGCCGCTGTTGTCTATTCCTTATACAAACCGCTGGCTGAAAACAATCAAAGCTCAATTAGCAAAATCGTAACGGCAGCAAAGGAGTTCTACTATAAAGCGGGTTGGGTCTTTATACTTCTGACCGGAATTTTGGCGGGAACATATCCGCTTGTTACGACTGTTTCCGGGTTGTCACCAGTTGGGGTAGGGATTCTCGTGATTACAATCGGCGTGAACGGGGCTTTAGAGTTTTTCTCTTTGGGAAAATATAGGGCAATTTTTACAGCGGACCAAAAAACTTATGTTGTTTCTAACGCAAGCACTATTCACATCATTATAAACACAATAATTATTATAATTTGTGCCGAACTTGGAATTAGTATAGTCTTATTGAGGCTTATTGCGCTACTTTCGATTTTCATCAGAAGTTTTATCTTAATATATTATGTGAAGCGTAATTATCCGTACTTAAATTATCATGCCGAACCTGATTACAGCGCGCTGGATAAGAGATGGGACGCCTTATATCTCCAGGTTTTAGGAGTGATTCACAGTGGCGCGAATGTAATTATTCTTACGCTAATCGCCAGAAACTTATTTGAAGTGAGCATATATACAGTTTATTATATGGTGATTGGAAGTATTAACGCCGTTTTAAGTATTTTTATATCCGGTTTATCCGCGTCGTTCGGAGATATAATCGCCAGAGGTGAAAAATCGATATTGCAAAAAGCATTTATTGAGTTTGAGTTTGCTTATTATAGCATTGTGGCTGTGGTATATTCAATAGCGCTCGTTATGATTCTTCCATTTATTAGGCTATATACAAGCGGAATCAATGACGCCGAGTATGTGATTCCAGTTGTTGCGATTATGTTCGTTATTAATGGATTGCTTTTTAATCTGAAAACTCCCCAAGGAATGCTTGTAATTTCCGCGGGACTTTATAAGGAAACAAAAATACAAACCACGATACAGGGGGTGATAGCAGTTGTTTTTGGCGTCATTTTTGCGATACCCTTTGGGTTGATTGGAGTAATGGCTGCTTCGATATTGTCGAATCTATACAGGGATATAGATTTATTATTTTTCATCCCCAAAAATGTAACGGGTTTGTCACCCTTCGTAACTTTAAAAAGCTGGGGGCTCACATGCTTGTGCGTGTTTGCCGTGGCGCTTATTTACAATTTTATTCCAATCTCGGCGGGCACTTATTTTATGTGGGTTATTTCGGCTGTGACAGTCGCAATTTCAGCAATAGTGATTGTATCCATCATGGGAATGCTATTTCAGCGTAGAGTTTTTATTGCCTGCTTAAGACGGCTGTGCTTATTAGGGAGAGGAAAATAACTGATGGATATCGTATATGAAAACAAGCAAAGTTGCTGTGGCTGCGGCCTTTGCGCCGCTGTCTGTCCCAAAAAATGCATACAATTAATAGACGATAAGACGGGTTTTCCGTATCCCGTTATCGACCAAACTGTGTGCATAGATTGCGGCAAATGCGGTAAATCCTGTATCATAAAAAACGGGTATGAATATTTTACTGAAACTCCGGATTTTTACGCCGTAAAACATAAAAACAAAGACATCGTTATGAGCAGCACAAGCGGAGGTATCTTTACGGCTGTTTCTGACTATATACTGGCGCAAGACGGCGTTGTTTTCGGAGCAATGCTCGATGAAAATCTGAACCCTGTTTATTCCTATGCTGAAACGCAAAAAGACAGGGATCGATTTCGCGGGAGCAAATATGTTAAATGTTCATCAGCCGGACTATTTGAAAATGTCGAAATCTTTTTGAAAAGCGGCAGAAAAGTACTGGTTACAGGTACCCCCTGCCAAGTGTCGGCAGTTAGAAAGTTCGCAAAAGACCATCCCGGATTATTAACTATGGATTTTATCTGCCACGGGACGCCGTCTGCAAAGTTTTTCAAAGATTATATATGTTACGCTCAAAGCCGCTGCAGAAAAAAAATTGTGCGGCACCACTTTCGCTATAAATCCTCAGACGTGATGTGGTCGCATACCGAGGCTAATATCCTCGCTGATGGAACAGTAGACTCATTCTCGTACATATCGCAGCTGTGCAAAAATCTGTTTTATGCTAATGCTAACCTTAATCCCAGCTGTTATACCTGCGGTTATACTAATCCGCGCCGTCCGGGTGACATTACGATGGCGGATTATTGGGGTATAGAAATGGTAATGCCAGATTTTGCCGACAAGAGGGGGACATCACTTCTGCTTGTAAATTCGTCCAAAGGCCGGGATATATTTGAAGCGATAAAAAGCGAGTTAGAGTATAAGTCAAGTAATCTGGCGGAAGCCACGGCCGGGCATCAAAAGCACTTGTTAAAGCCGAATGACCCGAATCCACGATATGCTGAATTTCAGCAAGACTATATTGAACGCGGGTTTGAGTATTGCGCGAAAAAATTCGCTCCGCTTACTTGGAAAGACGTTGTGAAAAGTGTTTTGGGGGAAACAATTGTCCGAAGGATAAAAAGCCGGTTATACCGCGCAACGATATGATCGGCCATAAGTCCGGCTGCTGTTTTTGTGCGGTCAATCCGTCAAAATAATCACGGCGCCCACTGTGGGATCCCATACAACCTTAAACGCGATTATATCCCCTAAATCACGCAGTTTAAAATAAGTATTGCCATTTATTACATAAGCGCTTGCCGAAACCCTATAATGATGGTTCAGATAAATCACGCTGCTTGACGATACAATGTCCTGCGGGGCCGCAATCAGCTTCGCGTTAGAAACAACCGCGGCTTTAGCCGTCCCGTCGCCCTTTTCAAGCTCCCCGCCAATCGGTTGGTAAGCCGCGCCCAGGCCAATAATGATACTGCCGCTTTCCTCTTGCCAGGCGACACTAAAACGACACGCCGTGTCTGTCAGCGCGAGGGCTATGTCCCGCAATTTATAGTAATTGCTGCCGTCGATATTATAGGAGTCAAATAAGACCCGCTTATCTTTAACATATGTTTTAGCCGCTGAGGGAACCGCGTAAACAGGCGTCGAAATGGCGGACAGAGCGCTGCCGGCAACAGTTTCCCTGTCTTCCTCAGCCGACAAAGCTAATCCGGTC
Organism: Clostridiales bacterium; assembly: GCA_031282635.1. Taxonomy (GTDB): domain Bacteria; phylum Bacillota; class Clostridia; order Lachnospirales; family WQUN01; genus JAISZF01. The sequence continues at coordinate 9,765 of JAITDJ010000060.1, read as the reverse complement.
ATTATGGTTACTGGTTTAGGTATATAATTACCCAACCAAGAGTCGGTTATGCCGTGCGCGTTCCTGGACCAAAATTTAAGGGCGCCGTCCTGATCGATTGCCGCGGCGTATTGCTGCCCCGCAGTCGCGTACACAATTCTTTCCGCAAGTTTTTCGGCCGTATAAAAATAATCGTTAGAACTGGTGAAATCGGCTCTGCCCCAAATATACAAGGCGCCGTCGCTCTCCAGCCCCAGTGAATATCCGCGGCCCGCGTAAACGGATTCGTACCGTGCCTTAACCTCCCTGGGGCTCGTAAATATTGATTCCCGCGTAACATCGTTTGAATCCTTGCCTATCATGCCCCATTCCCATGTCCGCCCGTTTGTATCCACAGCGACTGTTTTGGACAGGCTGGTTGAAACTGTTTTTACATCGGCCATAATCAATTCGGGCTGTAAAACATCCGCGGTCGTCCCATTTCCCAAGGCGCCCGCTTGGTTATCCCCCCAGCCCCATAGTTCGCCGTTGTTTTTTAAGGCAACAACATGGGCGCCTCCACAGGATACCGTCTTTACATCATCCATAACCTTGACAGGCGTTAAAATATCGGCGTCTTCCGCGTCTTCCGATTCCGGCGCATGTTCCGCGTCCGCGCTTTGCGGCGTGTACGCATGGCTCGACCCGCAGACCCAAATTTCACCATTTGTTTTGAGTATAACCGTAAAATTCCGCCCTGTTTCAGCATAAGCCACGTCTTCCATTACTTTAACGGGAGTGGGCCTGTCCATATTGGTTCCGTCGCCTAATTGCCCATGCCTGTTGCTGCCGTACGCCCATAACTCGTTATCACGTGTAATAATTACCGTATGGTTGTCATTATTGGAGGCGTATCTGACATTGTCGCGTATTTTTTTTGGACTGTAAACGTAGTCGTTTGTCCCAATAACTATCTCCCCTTTGTTATCCCAGGTAAACAGCTCGCCGTCCGCGTTAACCAGGAATGTTTCTGTTTGCCCGACAGATAAATATGGTGTATACTCCTCACAAAAGACTGTATATGCCGGTATGCTGGCTAACGCACAGAGAAAAAAAATCGCGGCCGTAACCTTCCTCATTACGCATCCCTTCCTTAAAATCGGTTGTATTTATTTTATCATCTTCTTATAAAATATACAACAAAATGACAAAAAAGCCATTGCCGTCAAGCAATGGCTTTTTTGTCATTTTGTTGTATTCAGAAATTCGCGTCTGGATTTAAATTGCCTAAAACAACTTCAAATTGCATAGGATGCGTTACCTGACGATAGATATAAACCGTTGCCGTGTCGCCTACGCCGGAGGCTGCGATTGCGGCGGAAAGCTCATCTATCGTAGTTATTTTTTTGTCGTTAAACCCGATGATAATGTCAGTGGATTTAATGCCGGCTTGTTCAGCGGCGCCGTCCGCGGTTACATCGTCAACATATACACCTAAAGACGGAAGGTTATACATGTTCTTCATCTCTTCGGTAATACTCATGCCATGTATGCCTAAATAAGGTTTTTTAACAGAACCGTTCAGTTTCAGATCCTCTAAAATGGCCTTGGCAATATTAGCAGGAATGCTGTAACCCATGCCTTCAACATCAGAAGCCGACAATTTCGCGGTATTAATGCCAATAACCTCACCCTGGCCATTCGCCAGCGCTCCGCCGCTGTTTCCGCGGTTAATAGCCGCGTCGGTCTGAATGACGTCCAATGTCTTGCCGTCTATGCTGATCTGCTTATTAATGGCGCTGACAATACCGGACGTGGCTGTTTTACCTTCACCCATAGCGTTTCCTATTGCCACGACCTCGTCACCGACCTGCAGCAGTGAGGAGTCGCCGAAATTCGCCAATTTATACAAGATACCCGCATCGGCCATATCCGATTTCTTAACGGAAATAACCGCGAGATCCGACTGCGGGTCACTGCCGACAAAATGGGCGTCGACATGGGTCTTATCGTCTACGGATATGGTCACATGACCGGCGCTTTGAATTACATGATTATTTGTGGCGACGTAAACATTTTCTTCATCTTCGCTGAAAATAATGCCTGAACCGGCGCCTGGCTGCTCCGTGGTCTGGTTGAAAAAATTCGGGATAGAAACAGAGAGGTTAATACTTACCACAGCGTCCGATACCTTCTTTACAATGGCCGAAACATTACTTACGCCGGGAATGAACTGTGTTTCCGAATATTCAACCTTAGGCTGGGTGTAAGTATACACCTCCGACTCTCTTGAGGCGCTTTCGATCCGCTCCTCCGGCTGGTTAAGAGGCGTCAGGCGGTTCGCTATCGCCCCGCCGAGGCTTAAGCCCAGCCCCAATGTCATACAGCCCAGTACAGAGGCTGCGCACACAAGAATAGCTTTGGCTTTGAAACTGCCGCCCGCCGATTTTTTAGCCGTATTGTTTACCCGCGGCGCCATACCGGCATCGGAGCAGCCGCTGTATGGGTATGGATAAACCGGAGCCGCGGCCGGCGGGTAAGCCGGCGAAGACGCGTAAACGGGCGGCGGCGCCTCCGGGCCGGGAGCAGCGGGAATCTCTGTTTCCGCGTTGATTACAGGCTTATACACGCGCCCGGAAGAGTCATGATCGAAAATCGAATCAAACGTGACTTTGTCGCTGCCAGACATATTTTCATCCTCTGGGTAATTTGTTTCCGGGTTCCGCGGAGCGCCGGGCATACCATTTTTGTCTTCATAATTACTCATAACAACAACCCCCTATAAAATTATTATTGGAAAGTTTTATTTAATTTTTTTAACATCTAAGAAAAGTATACAGATATTATATTAATAAATTATGTACAATATGTGAACATTCATGCGATTTTATAAGAATATTATTAGAATTATCTAAAGTTTTCTAATCATTTAGCCCGCTATTATTAATCTTAGCGGGCCAATTCAGTTGACAAAGGCGTTAACGACGCTACTATCAGCAAAAGCCTGGTTTCTATATATTATAAAACATTTACCTGAAAAATATACAAATTTGTCATTTACTTGATAAAATTTATCCCCAATATTAAAACTGAATGAATATTTTTCATTTTTTATGTGTACTGTTCGATCCGGCACCCATTCCACCGTATAACCGAGCGCTTCGGCTATGGGGCGGATTGGCGCCATATGACGCCGCCGACAGTACTCTGTCTGGAATTCGTCCAATTTCACAATCGGACCGTCGTCGAGTAACACGTCCCCGGAATCAGTTATGGTGATTTGTTTATCAATAGGAACCTCGTCCGCCAGGTTTATGACGGCCGCTTTTCTCAATAATGCCGGCTGAGGCTGCCCCGAGGCTGTTTCACGGAACCAGCCCAGAATATATTGACCGGCCAGCAGTTCGGTTTTTCTGCCCCGCGAATCCGTTATATCCGTGTCGGGGCCGACGCGTAACAGATACCGGTCATTGTCCGATAAAAAGCCTTCATCGGCGGAAACGCGCAAACATGTCTCAATATCGGCGGCCATCGGATGATCGGGGTTAAACAACAGATATTCAGCCTTAACAAATCCCTCGTCAGGCTCGCCATGATAAACCAGCCGGATAGTCTGGCCTATTGCTATATCCCCCGCGTATGCCAGCCCCGTGGTCATTTCAATCCGGGCGGCGCCCGCGTCAAACGTCAGAAATGGCGCCGTGATTGACGTTGTTTGAACGGTAATAAGACCACCGTCGACCTCGACGACCTTACCATTGGCGGTTTTCAGCCCGTCCGCCCATCCGCCGGACATAAATAAAACCGTTAAACATATTAACAGTCTGTTAATCATCAGATTCACTGCCTATCAATATCATATCCGATATTTTTACAAAATTCAATATTATTCTGGTATTTTCATTGAATTCTAATACCTTTCTAAATAATGTAAGAGCCGGTATATATACCGGCTCTTATTATTCCTGTATACGCGTTAGATATTCCCATTTTGCCAATCACGAAGAAAATTAAGTAAATTTTCGAAATTTGGGCTTTGGGCGTTACGGACATAATAGCCTGATGTCGAAACTCCCAGCAGTAACGAACTCAGAGGATCCAAACCCAGACTCTGCGCCAGGCAGAAGCCCGCGTTAAAATTATCGCCGGCGCCGGTAGTCAATTTTGGCTGGGCGCAGTATGGGCCGTCCGCCTGATAATATTCGTTGTTGATCACACAGATCGCTTCCTTGGTAGGGTGTACCACAAGGCAGTAAACACCTAGTTTCTTGTAAACGGCTTCCGCCGCGGACTTAAGGCTGTTCTCGTTAACGCCGAATACGGCGGCGATCTCATAGAGCTCTTTCTCATTCAGTCCTAATATGGTTTTGAATTTGGATTCAAACTTGCCTATCAAAGCCATCGCGTTTAGTATATCGGTTTTAGTGCGCTTTTCAGGATCCGCCAGATCAAAGAAAGCTATCGGTTTTTCGTCTTTATCAGGCAGCAGAGGGAATACTTCGTTAATCAAGCCTTCCCAGATCCCGCTCATATTGGGAACCATGGTCCAATTTTCCATGCCGAACAGATGACATTGTCTAATTATTTCAGCAATCTTATCGGCGCCGCCGAGTACTTCCTTGAACCGCTCCCAGGTTATGACCGAAAGGCCGGAATATTTACCCAGCATCAATTTACCGTCCGTAAATTCGAGAGCGTCGGTATGCCCGGGGTCACATAGCGAATATACGGCGGCCGTTCTGTCCGCCATGGGTTTGAATACCGGATGGATATCGGGAAGGCCTATCGCGCCTATGTATGTCAGACTTACCCCATACTCAATAAGTGCGTTTGAATATATCGGGCCGTTCCCTCCCAGTTTTGTCTGTTGAACTACAAATTCAATATTCGCGCTTAGACCGGCCGCCTTGACAATACGGTCTCCTAATTCCTCAATCAGGCCTATGCGCGTAAAATTGTTGAAGTCCTGACGTTTGTCCACAACGTGAATGATCTCATCCACAAAGCCGTCAACGCCGATAATCATATTCAGGCTGAATCCTTTCAGGCTTTCCAGCTTGGATGATAGCTCGCCGATTGCCGCTGATTTTTTATCCATCATTATATGACCTCCAAATATTAAGTTTTAAAGCGGTCTGCGACCGCAAACGAGGGTCGCACCCCCAAACTTCCATCGGGAATTGAATTCCCGATTCCTACTATTATTCTATCACAGGCGTAATAAAAAATACAACATAAGCTGGCATGTACGCGCCGCGGTAATCATAAATTATAATAACATAAAGTATTTGAGCGTACAGACTTTGTGCGTCCAACAGGAATTAAAGGCGGGTGTAATATGAAAGATATGCTGCGGTTCGCACTCATCGGATATCTGACCGCGTGGTCGGGCTTTTTTTTAGGCAGCCTGGCTTCGATTTTGATGAAAAAAAGAGGCGCTCGGTTTTTAGGCTCTATGATGGGTTTTACCGCCGGGCTGCTGATCTCTTTTATATGTTTTGAAATGCTGCCCTCGTCGTTCGCGCAGTGGGGTATATATAAGGGCATTGCCGCGATGCTGCTGGGCGTTTTCGTATCCGCGTGGCTCGAAGGGCGAATGAATAACCTCAGCAGATGGCATAAAGCCGGGCTGCTTCTGACGCTGGGCGTAAGTATTCATAACTTGCCCGAAGGCATGGCTCTGGGTTCAATGCTGAATGTTTCGTATGCGTCCGGTATTTCTTTGGCCATAATGATTACTATACACTGTTTTCCGGAAGCGTTGGCCGTGGCTCTGCCTTTGCGCCAAGCGGGCGTATCCGCGTTTAAGCTGCTGGCTTCGGCGTTTATACTTGCGCTTCCGATGGGCCTCGGCACGATGGGAGGCGCGTTTTTCAGCACGTTGTCACCACGTTTTATCGACGCGTGCGTATGCTTTTCAGGCGGCGTGATGCTGTATATAGCGTGCGGCGAGATTCTGCCTGAATCGAAAGAAATATGGAACGGCCGTATGCCGGCGCTGGGCGCTATGATTGGTTTTGTTATTGGAGTCATGCTGACGGAAAGGCTGTAATTTTCCCTTTACTTTTATTTGTTATAAGGTATAATAGAAATCACCTTTCGATGTTTTTCGCTTACGCTGTTCTAATACGCTATAATTCAGATTACGCGCTTGTTATCTAATATACCGGAATAATTATTATCACGGGAGACTGATTATTTATGGCAGATATTGGCATAGACTTAGGTACAGCCTCTATCCTTGTATATATAAAAGGCGAAGGCATTGTATTGTCCGAGCCATCCGTTGTAGCAATAAACACAAATACCAATCAAATTATGGCTGTTGGCGCGGAAGCTCGCAGCATGATTGGCAGGACCCCGGGCAATATTGTCGCAATCAGGCCGCTGCGGGAAGGGGTTATTTCTGACTATAATATTACCGAAAAAATGCTCAAATATTTTATATCCAAAGCGGTCGGGCGCCATCTGATTCGTAAGCCGCGCATAGCCGTATGCGTACCGTCCAGTGTCACAGAGGTAGAGCGCAAGGCCGTTGAGGACGCCACCAAGCAGGCGGGCGCCAGGCAGGTGTTTATTATAGAAGAACCTATCGCGGCGGCGATCGGCGCCGGTATAGATATAGCCCGCGCCTGCGGCAGTATGGTTGTGGATGTAGGAGGCGGCACCACGGACGTCGCGGTTATATCCCTGGGCGGAACGGTGGTAAGCACATCGCTTAAAGTCGCCGGGGATAATTTTGACGAAGCTATCGTAAGATATATGAGAAAGAAACATAATATACTTATAGGCGAACGCACCGCCGAAGATCTGAAAATCAACATAGGTACGGCCTATGAACGCGCTGCCCCCATTACAATGGATGTACGGGGCCGCAATCTTATTACCGGGCTTCCGCGCGTTATAACGGTTTCTTCCGATGAAATGCAGGAGGCTTTAAGCGAGAATGTCACCAGCATAATCGAAGCGGTTCATATGGTATTGGAACGCACCCCTCCGGAACTGGCCAGCGATATTGCCGACCGCGGCATAGTTATGACAGGCGGCGGCAGCCTTCTTACCGGGCTGGACAAGTTGATAAAGGAAAAAACAGGCATTAACGCTATTATCGCGGAGGAATCCATTTCCTGTGTCGCAATCGGCACGGGAAAATATATAGAATTCGTTTCAATGGGTAAAATAGATATGAGGGAAATGGGAAACAGAAATTAGGGGGGTATTCTTACATCAGGAGGCCCCGCGTTGATTAAGGGATTATATACATCCGCACTAGGTATGACCACGTTGATGCGGAAAATGGATGTAACCGCCGATAATATCGCTAACGCTGACACAACCGGTTTTAAGAGAGACCGTGTAGCCACCCGCTCGTTCACAGAGGAACTGTTAAAACGTTTAGACGATTCCGGCGATCAGCCTTACCATGACGCGCCCATAGGCCGTATATCGCAAGGCGTATTTATTGATGATATTTACACCGATTTTTCAAGCGGCGGGTTCCGAAAAACCTCCGCGCCCTTAGATTTAGCTATAGCGGGGAGCGGTTTTTTTTGTGTATCTTCAGCCGACAGAACCGGCCAAAGCAGCGAAATGTACACGCGCGACGGTTCTTTTACACTGGGAGGCGACGGATTGCTTCTCACTAAAGAGGGCAATCCTGTTTTAGGCGCGAACGGTATGATAAGGATACCTCTCGGGCATATTACAGTCAGTGAAGACGGCAGGATCTTTTCGAACGATGAATATGTGGATAAACTTAAAATAACCAATTTTGCGGATACCCACGAATTGCGCAAACGTGAAAATAATTTATTTACCGCTACTAACCGCGCCATGCAGACTGATTTTAGCGGGGAGGTACACGCGGGTTTTTTGGAAGACTCCAATGTAAGCCCTATACGTGAAATGACGGATATAATATCCACATCACGCGCGTTTGAAGCCAATCAGCGTATGATAACCATTCACGATACGATACTAAACCGCGTCGCGAACGACATTGGCAGGAAGATATAATCTTAATTTTGACGTCAGAGGCGATATAATATGATGCGCAGCTTATGGACCGCCGCGTCCGGCATGATCGGTCAGCAGCAGAATGTTGACACAATTTCAAATAACCTGGCCAATGTTAACACATTCGGCTACAAAAAAGAGCGCATGGAATTCAAGACGCTTCTCTACGAAACTATCGCGAGGGCGGATCTTGACCCATCCAATCGGACAGGACGCCCGGTTAATCTGCAAATAGGCCACGGTGTGCGTCCAATGTCGACGGCGCGTATATTTTCGCAGGGAAATCTCGAACGCACCGATAATTCCAACGATGTAGCTATTGAGGGCGACGGATTTTTAGTGGTTGACCGCGGCGGCGAGTTCTATTATACTAAAGACGGGGCAATGAAAGTCAGCGTAACTGATGCCGGCGCCATGCTGGTAACGTCGGAAGGTTACCCGATTATGGGCCTGGACGATACACCGCTGTATATACCCGCTGACGTCGCCGTAAAGGATCTGTCGATCAGCGAGGAGGGTGAGTTAAGTTATATTAACGGCCAGGGTCAGTATGAAGACCTGGGCTTGCGTATAAAATTGACGCAGTTTTCCAACCCGCAAGGTTTGGAGGCTGTAGGTTCTAACCTGCTGAGGGTCACATCCGCTTCCGGGCCGGCTTTAGTCGAGGCCGACGGGGAGACCAACCGTGTCAGCCGTTTCCGGCAGGGCGTATTGGAAATGTCTAACGTGCAGGTAGCTGAAGAGATGGTTAACCTGATTGTGGCTCAACGGGCGTACGATATTAATTCCAAAGCCATCACCACGTCCGACGAAATGCTTCAGACCGTTAATAACCTGAAGAGATGAATATATCGGAGGTTAACAGCCCCGCCGCGCAAATGGGGCGATTATATAACGATAGGACGTCAGACGAAGGGGTTCAGGCCGCGTTGAGAACTGCCGTTCAAAAAAATGACGCTATGGGGCTTCGCAAAGCATGTGAAGGCTTTGAGTCTTATTTTTTACAGAGCATGTTTCGCCAAATGCGCGAAACGAGCCTGAATACCGGCGGTATCTTCGCGAAAAGCGGCGCTGAAGAGATATTTGAGGATATGCTATATGAGGAGTACTCTAAAATAGCCGCGTCACGCGGCGGTATCGGTTTGGCGGATATGATGTACAGGCATGTCCGGGCAAACGCGCAATTAAATATATCATCAAGAGAGGCGGAGGGGTTGGGCCCTGTGAAGCCCGGCAACCAGCAAATCGCTATGGTGCCAAATCCCGCGGCTTCGGCCGGCAGATGATGAAAATATTAAGGGCCCTATGGGTTCCTTTTTTTAATGGGGACTTTTGGGGAACTTAGATCCATTCGCGGTCGCAGACCGCTTTAATAATTAAGGAGGCATTCAATATGCATATTTTCACTTCGGAAAGTGTTACCGAAGGGCATCCGGACAAGATATGCGATCAGGTCGCGGACGCCGTACTGGACGCGATTATCGCCCAGGATCCCATGGCGCGCGTAGCCTGCGAGGCCATAGCGACAACCGGTGTTATCTTTGTGGCCGGTGAAATCACCACCCATTGCTATGTGGACATAGAGAAAATCGCGCGGGACACAATCCGCGGCATAGGCTATAATCGCGCGAAATACGGTTTTGACTGCGAGACCTGCGCGGTTATCACATCCATAAAGGGTCAGTCGCCGGATATAGCGATGGGTGTGGATCACGCGTTTGAAACCAGAAACACGGATGGTAATGACACAGGCGCCGGCGACCAGGGCATGATGTTCGGGTTCGCCTGCGA
>JAITDJ010000036.1 GCA_031282635.1 Clostridiales bacterium | reverse complement strand
GTCAAGTACCTGACACCGGATGCCCCGCGTTCTTATGTGGACAAACCGCAGCTTGATTCCAATATCCCCAAACTGTATCAAATCTACTCATGCGGTGTAGCGGACAGGTCATTAGCTGTAGCTTCTAAGTCATTCGCTATAGCTTCTGGGTCAAAAGCTGTAGCTTCTAATCCATTAGCTGTAGCTTCTAATCCATTAGCTACAGCTTCTGGGTCAAAAGCTAAAACTAATGAGTCATTCGCTATAGCTTTTAAGCTATTCGCTACAGCTTCTGAGTCATTAGCTGTAGCTCTAATCCATTCGTTTCAACTGTTAAGCCATCAGTCATCCTCAGTAGCGGAATGAGAATCTCGTCTTTGACACGGAGGATGCGGGCAAGACGGCCTATGTCTGTTGCCGCTACGAGAACCGCAAGGCCGAGGCCGGTGAGTTCAGCCCGATGTTTCAGGCGGTGATACCGTAAAGGAGGCGCGTATAAAACAACAAGAGACATGACGGATATGCGGTACGCGCATGAAGGGCGTACAAACGCGGAAGGCGTTCTCTGAAACTGCCCTCAAGGGCAACGTAAAGACGCTGTTTCAAAAAATACTACATGGTGAGATATAAAAATAACCATTATGGTTAATTAATAACATGGAGGATAAAATGAAAAAGATTACTTTGACAACAATTTTGATTGTCATGGGCATTGTAGTGGTTTCCTGTGCGTCGAACAAGCCCTTATCGGAATCGCCGGATATCAGTGAAGAATTTGTAAGTACCTTTGACATGATACACGGTGTCGTTGCGGAGCGCTATTGTCATTTTAACAATAAAAGTATTGATCCCTCGGCTCTCTATGATAAATATAGAGTGCTGATCGGGAATTCCGAGGACATCGTTACGTTCAAGCTGAATATGGTGCAATATTTTGCCGAACTAAAAAATATACATTCAAGAATATTGTTTGAACAATACGGGGTTTTTTGCGATGCTCAACTGGTAGAAGACAAAGTGTTCATTGATAGAATATATAAAGAGGGTCTGTATGCTGGTCTTCATGAAAAAGATGAGATAATCGCGGTTGACGATGTGCCGGTGTGGGAATGGATCGGCGAAAACGCGAAATATGTTTCAGCCTCTACGGTATCTTCTTTACTGGAGATGACGGCGGCTTCGGTCTTTTTCAGCTATTCCCCGGTCAAAAGAAAATATTTGGTTAAATCGGATAATGGGCTTAACGAAGTAATCCTGAATTTGGAAAAACTAGACGAAGAGGAACTGTATGGTTTGCCCGCCACAGAAAACGTAAAGGGTGAAATTCTTGAAGAAGATATCGGCTATATCGCCCTTAATTCAATGACGGGTAGTCTGGCGGAATTTGAAGCGGAATATTCCAAAGTAGAACATTTGCCCTATCTTATTGTTGACGTAAGGCGGAATGGCGGCGGAAATTCCGGCCTGAGTGAAGCAATAACGGCGGCCTATTTGATAGAGAAACCCCAGGAGGCCTGTGTTTCCCGGCGGATACTACAGCCGCGTCAGAATCACTATAAAGGGAAACTCATTTTGCTTACTGGTGTAAGGACGGGATCTGCGGCGGAAAGCTTTGTGCTGGACATTAAAGAAAGTGGAAGGGCAATTATAGTAGGTCTGGATACGGCCGGCGATACCGGTAATAGTCCCCAAAGTTATTCATTGAATGGCCTCTATGGTTCGCCGCCTGACGGCGGATCGGAACTCCGGAACACCGTATTTAGGATTCCAACCCGTAAACCCCCGCAAATATCGCCAAAGGGTTTCCCGATGGAAGGTGTAGGCATACCGCCCGAGTATTATGTTGAGACAAAGGTTGAAGACTACCTGAATAACGTAGACGGTGTTTTAGAATTCGCGGTGAAATTAATCAGGAACGAAGAAATATAACCGTAACGGTGGCATCTGACCAGCCACAAAAACGCCCCTGTTCCACACAGGAAACAGGGGCGTGGGATGCGAGGCGTAGTTTCTTACGGCGCGATCTTCACGTTCTGGAAGAAGAAATAGCCAAGCGGCGTGTAGTACATACCGCTAGACGCGCTAACCCTCAAAATCCAACTTGACTTCGACCTTCACCCAAAGGCTAGATACACACCGGATCGTGTATAAAAAAGTATACAAATTTTATAAATTACCCACTTGCCAGTTCAACTTTTTTATGATATAGTAGGTTCAGAACAAGGAAATTGGAGTTTGGAACTTTGAAAACAGGGATTAGATTACGGACTATGCAGTGATGAACTCCAAAACTGGACTTTTTCTCCTTTGGCTCAGGAGAAAAAGATAGAATGGGGGAATAAATGGATAAACAAGGGTCTATAACCGTTGTCTCGCTCTTTTCCGGCTGTGGCGGAATGGATTTAGGCTTTTCGGGTGGATTTGAATTTCTGGGCAAGAAATATAAAAAAACAAATTTTGATATTATTTGGGCAAACGAAATCAATACCGCTGCCTGTAACACATATCGAAAAAACATCGGTGCGCATATCATTGAAGGCGATATTCGGGAAACTATCGCCGCTCTGCCGGAAACCGCGGATCTGGTTATCGGTGGTTTTCCTTGCCAGGATATTTCTATCAATGGGAAAATGACAGGTATAAAAGGCAAGCAGAGCAGCTTGTATACGTTCCTTGTCGAGGCGGTGAAAAAGATACAACCTAAAATGTTTATCGCGGAAAATGTTAAAGGACTTTTGCTTAAAACCAATGCCGCTTCCCTTCAAAAAGTTTTAGAAGATTTTAATGCGCTAGGGTTTAACGTTACCTATAAATTATATCATGCGGCGGATTACGGCGTTCCGCAGACTCGTGAGCGTGTTTTTATTGTTGGCACACGCGAAGATGTTCATCAGTTTATACCTCCCTCGCCAGTATGTAAAAAATATATCACCGTAAAAGAGGCAATTGGCGACCTCGAAACGCTTTCCCCCGATGAACAATTCAGTCATATATGGAGTTACGCGAATAAAAGCGCTGAGCAGGGCAACCGACGCCTTATCGCCGATCGTCCCGGTTACACTATCCGCGCAGAGTGCCACGGTAACATTCAGTTTCATTATTCACTGCCGCGCAGAATTTCAATGCGCGAAGCGGCGCGGATTCAATCGTTTCCCGACACGTTTTTATTTCAATCAAAATTGCGCGAGACTGAGCGACAAATCGGAAACGCCGTCCCACCCGTGCTAGCGTGGCATATCGCAAACGCGGCGCAAAATAGTATTACAGGCAATCAATATGCGCCAAAATGAATTTGAGCAGATTCTCGAAGTGGCGCGCGTGAAACTAACCGCCGAGGCGCGGCAGAAAATATTTTTGTCTTCCCCACAATTTGAAAAGCGGGTACGCGAAGTCTTATGCGATTTAACAAACAAATATCCTGAAGTCGAAATAGATTTTAACCCGCATCCGCAAGCCTTTCCTGATATTGCCGTTGGAAATTTCGGTGTAGAAGTAAAATTCACCTTGAGCGATACATGGCGAAGCGTTGCCAACAGCGTTCTTGAAACTAACCGTATCGAGAGTGTTGAAAAAGTATATTTAATTTTTGGCAAAATGGGCGGAACGCCAGAAGTGAAATGGGATGATTATGAAAAGAGCGTTATTCACATCCGTACATCTCATGTACCGCGTTTTGAGGTTGAAATCGCGGCGGAATATTCTCTTTTTGAATTGATGGAAATAACATATAACGATTTTCGCGTATTACCGATGGAAGAAAAGATGCGCTATATTCGTAAATATGCGCGTTCCCGTTTACAAAAGGGTGAACGGCTTTGGTGGCTTCCCGATAACATAAATGCCGAACATACATTGCCCATTCAGGCGCGGTTATATACTACATTATCAACGGAAGAAAAAACAAAATTACGCGCCGAAGCAGTTTTGTTATGTCCCGGAATTGTGCGATCAGGACGCGCAAAAAACAAATACGATGATGCGGTATTATATTTGTTGACCTATCACGGTGTAATCTGTCATCAGGCGCGGGATTTGTTTTCCGCTGGCAGTGTCGCCAATCCCAATAATGACGATGAGGGCGGCATATATATTGAACGCGCTTTAAAACTTATCGAAAATGAAATGATAGAGGCGGCACGGGCAATGGACGATGCTCTATTTGTTGAATATTGGGGCGAATCTGTGCCACCAAAACAGCGTATCAAAAAATGGCTAGAAAAAGCGGATGCGCTGGCGCATGACTGGATGCCTTCAAAAAGCCTTTTCTTGAATTATGTGGAAAAATAATGAAGAAACGCGACAAAGAAACTACCCATAAAATAATGTCCGCGATACACGATCGGGATACAAAGCCGGAAATATTTTTTAGAAAGACATTGTGGAAATTGGGTATTAGGTATAGAAAAAATGTTAAACTATTTGGGAAGCCTGATATTGCGATAAAAAAATATAAACTGGTAATTTTTATTGATGGTGATTATTGGCACGGCAATAATTGGAAAGTTAGGGGATTCTCTTCCCTTGAGGCTGAATTGGAAACATATTCTGATTATTGGCAAAAGAAAATTCGTGGGAATATTGAACGCGATAAAAAAGTTAATGAGTATTATATTTCATCAGGCTGGACGGTTTTACGTTTCTGGCAATCAGATATTGAAAAAGATTTAATGGCTTGTATTGTTAAAACAATAGAAACAATTAATGAAATAAAATAGTACCTACCCGCCATCCGTATAAAACGCCGCGCATAATCTGACACCAGCCACAAAAACGCCCCTGTTCCACACAGGGAGCAGGGGCGTGGGATGCGGGGCGTGGTTTCTTACGGCGCGATCTTCACGTTCTGGAAGAAGAAGTAGCCAAGCGGCAGATTGCGTCTAACTCTTTGCCGCATGTGAATTACCCTTGACCGCGCCAATACATCGAACTGCTATGTTGGAGTTCCCATTCAGCGTATGGGTGTACCTAAACAGCCCAAACCAGTCTTAGGGGAGATTTCTCCCCCTAAGACTCCAAAAACGAATTGCTCTCCGCTTAAAACGTTACTTCACCGAGCCGAGTATGCCGGACACGAAGCGGCGCTGCTGGGTGAAGAAGAGGATCACTGTGGGCAGGGTACTGATTGTAACAGCGAGCATGAGAATGCCGTAGTCAGTCGTGTAGCCTGATGTTATTGAGACCAGCATGATAGGCAGGGTTTGCGCTTCTTTTTTCAGCAGGATGATGAGCGGCCACAGGTAGTTGTTCCACACACCCATGAACTGGATGATTGCGGCTGCGGCAAAGGTCGCGGCCATCACCGGTACATAGATGCGGAGATAGATGCCGAACTCGGAGAGGCCGTCAACACGGGCAGCTTGTACGATCTCCATCGGGAAGCCTGCCGAGTTTTGCCGGAAGAAGAAGATCAGGAAGGCGGTCGATACGCTGGGCAGAATGATGCCAAGAGTCGTATTGAGCAGTTTGGCTTGGCTGAACATTCTGAACAGCGGTATCATCACCGACGCGAAAGGCACCATCATTGAGAGGAGCAGCACAGCCATGAGCCGGTCTTTGGCCTTGTCGCGGTATACCTGAAAGCCGTAGCCAGCCAGGGAACAAACAAAGAGGCTTACGATGGTTCCGACCACAGCGTTCCGCAGACTGTTCAGAAAGGAACTGGCCATCGGATAGGCTGAGAAGAGAGCGCTCCAGTTTTCCAGCAGGTTAAGGCCGAAAAAGAAGCGCCCCCGCACGATGTCAACGCTCTTGTTTGTCGAGGCAAGCGCCATCCACACAAACGGGAACGCGGAGACCAGAGCGATCAGCGTGAGAAAGGCGTACATAAAAGCCACTGCAGGCCGTACTTTTTTCATTGCATTGTTCATTTTTTTCACTCCTTACCGTTATTCTTTATCTCCAATCTTCATCTGAATAAACGACAGCACAGCAACCATGAAGAGGATCGTGTAGGAAGCCGCCGCCGCGTAACCGAATTGCGGACTGTAGAGGAAGGACAGGTTGTAGATGTACTGGCTTATCGTCAGTGTCGCGTTGCCCGGCCCGCCACTCGTCCCGGTGATGGTCCGTACTTCGTCGAAAATCTGGAGCGTGCCATTGGTTGACATGATCGTGGTCAAGAGGATAACGGGCCTCAAAAGGGGCATGGTGATCTTGAAAAACTGCTGGGCTGCATTTGCCCCGTCGATGCGGGCTGCCTCGTAGATGGACGTTTCAATCGTCTGGAAGCCCGCAAGGTAGAAAATCGTGTTGTAGCCTGTCCAGCGCCACGTTATCACGATGATGATGACCGCCTTAGCCCAGACCGGATCGGAGAGGAAACTCACCGGACTGGTGATGATGTGCAGCTTGAGCAACATGATGTTTACCAGTCCGTCAATCGAAAAAATCGATTTGAAGATAGTCGCCGCTGATACCAAGCCTGCCACACAGGGCAGAAACACGAGCGTCCTGAACAGTCCCTTGAGCTTGAGCGTCTGTTCGTTGAGAATCGTCGCAAGTATCAGCGCCAGTATCAGCATAATCGGCACCTGAATGATGAGATAGGTAAATACGTTGCACACTGCCGCACGGAACTGTTCGTCCTCCAGAAGTCTCAGATAGTTGCGCATACCCGCAAACCGGAGGTTGTTTCCCCGTCCTGACTGAAGGGACAGGATGAACGCCTGAATCATGGGAAAAAACGAGAGTATGAAGATCATCAAAGATGCGGGTGCGACAAACAGCCAGCCCCACACCGCATACTTTCGTTCCAGTTTGACGCGCCCCATAACCGACCCTCCTACTCAGCAATCTGGAATTCGAGGTATTTCTGCGCCTCGTCAAGAGCAGCGTCGATACTCGCGCCCTGCAAGACAGCAGCCGCCGCCCGGCCTACCACATCACGCGCCTCATAGTTAAAAACGCCGTACTTTACCCTGGGAACTTTGCTCGCGTAGTCAACCAAGTCTTCGTATATCTTTTGCCCGCCGAAGAACGCATGAGGCTCAGAATAGACCGGGGAATCCGCCGCCGGAAGCCACGTCCCGATAGCCCCGGAAGAGGGCAGAATCGTCTCGTACAATTCCGTGCTGCCCGCGAATGTCTTGTTGAGCAGGTCCATCGCGATGTCGGGGTGTTTGGAACTTGAGAACACCATCCAGCCCGAACCGCCCTGGCTTGAATAGTTTACCGAATCAACATTGGCAAAACGCGGCGTATTCACGACCGCCCATTTACCCGCCTGATCAGTAGCTGGAGTGATTGACCCGATGATCCAGCAGCCCTGAATGGTCGATGCCGTGGTGCCGTTGTTCAGTGTGGCGATATAGGCGTTCCAATCCGCCGCCTGTAACAGAACGCCTGAGTCCACGAGCGCCTTGTACGTCTTGATAGCTTCAACCACCGCCGGATTGTCCTTGATAGTGACCTTGCCCTCATCGTCAAAGAACCATTTCCCCGCGCTCTGGAGCATCAGCATGATGAAGTCCGAACTACCCGCCACGGTTGAAACCATAGCAACGCCCGTCTCCCGCTTGACTACTTGGCCAAGCTCAATAAACCGCTCCCAAGTGATGTCGTTAAAGTCGCTCACTTGAAAACCCGCCTGTTCGACAATATCGCGGCGCAGGAACGTGGCGGTCGCCCCATTGTCAAATGGTACGCCGTAGTTCTTTCCCTCATAAACACCCACGTCCAGCTTGAACTCCGCGAACTTGCTCAGGTCAACCTTACCGTTCAGCGGCAGATAGGCGTCCGGGTAAGTCTGGACGAAACGCTGAATCGAATTATCCTGATTGAGGACAATATCCGGCAGATCCGCCATCTCCCCCGCAGAAAGCGCCGTCGTGATCTTCTGCTCAATGTCCGTGATGTCAAGCACATTCACCGTTACATTGGGCTTTTCCCGCTGATAAATCTTCGCGGCCTCATTCATCGCGTACACGTTGAAATTCGGATCCCAGCACCACACGGTAAGTGTTACTGGCGCGTCAGAAACAGCAGTTGCTGCCGCTGGCGCTGCGGCCTCCTGCTTGCTACAAGCCGTCATAACCAAGACAGCCCCCAAAGCCAGCGCTAAACCCAAAAACGAACCTTTTTTCATCATAGTTTCCTCCTGAAACATAAATGTATTGTGAAAAGAGAGGCTGTGTTCTCTGGTTAGTTTGGGAACAAGCCCGATTCTTTCCTTGTTTATAGTAGGATAACTCCATTCTCTCCATTCCACAAGCTCAATAACATGGATTAAGTTGCAAAAGATATGGATAGATGTATAAGAAACTCCCTTTCCCCTTTCCGCAAGCTCGCAAGCTCACTGATGTTCATGCCGGGCGCTCAAGTATAGGATAACTCCCTTTCCCCATTCCACAAGTTCAATAACTTTGTCGTTCATATATGAGTCAGGTATACGCCCGTATATGAGGTAGGTATATAAGCATATTTAAGTACGGCGCGGTGAGCGATCGGGTATTGACACCAGCCACAAAAATGCCCCTGTTCCATACAGGGAGCAGGGGCGTGGGATGCGGAGCGTGGTTTCTTACGGCGCGATCTTCACGTTCTGGAAGAAGAAGTAGCCAAGCGGCGTGTAGTACATGCCGCTCAGTTTCGGGTTAATCAGATAGGGCTGAGTGTAGAAGTAGATGGGC
>JAITDJ010000184.1 GCA_031282635.1 Clostridiales bacterium | reverse complement strand
CCCGGAAAATGCAGCCGTTATTTACCGTGTCAACATTCAGGCCCGCGCGTTAACGGATATATTTATGAATTTGAATATTCCGTATCAGGTCAGAGACGAAGCGCCAAGTATTTATGAGCACTGGATCTCAAAAGATATTTATGCGTACCTGCGCTTGTCATATGACAGCGGGGCTGACGAGTGTTTTCGACGTATTATAAACAAACCCAAACGCTATATCAGCAACGCGGCGCTGACGGCGGCGAAAAGGGAAAAAGACGGCAAGGGTATTATCGCCAATCTATACGTTCAAAAGCAGCTTCAGGTCTGGCAGCTGACGCGTATTGAGGAATTGCTGCGTGGTTTGAAGGATATAAGAAATCGCGCGCCGTCCGACGCGATAAAGTATATACGCGGTGTTGTGGGATATAATGAGTATCTGTCTGAATACGGACAGTATCGTAAGCTTAACCCTTCGGGTTTAGCGGAGGTATTGGATGAACTCCAGGAAGCCGCGAAGCCGTTTCAAAAAAATGAGGAATTTACCGCGCATATGGAGCGGGCGGCGACGGCGGCCAAAAATCAAAAAACGGGCATTATAAAAGAAAGGCGTGATGAACATAAGCCCTGCGTTTTACTGTCGACTATGCATAGCGCTAAAGGGCTGGAGTTCGACTCCGTATTTATCGCGGGTGCTGTGGAAGGGTATATTCCTCATGAAAAAAGTAAAACGACGCCGGAGGTAGAAGAAGAGCGCAGACTGTTTTATGTGGGGCTTACGCGGGCCAAACGGTATCTGTGTATCTCGGTCATAAAAAAACGTCATGAATTGGATGTAAAACCCACACGCTTTTTAGCGGGGATTTTACGATAGGCGGTGATTATTATAAAAACAATAAGGCGGATAGTTTCTATCCATAAGCGCAAGATCGCGGCTGTTATAGTCGCGCTGCTGATCCTGGCGCTGCTGATCAGCGTTGCCGCTCCGTTTTTGTTTGTATACCAGTAGTATCCGCGTCCAGCGGCAAATCATATCGCTGCGCGGCATATTTAGAAAAAATCTTTTCATAACATATTTTCAGGTATATAATATATAAAAAATATTACGGAGGCGTTTTATGGCAAACGAGATGGAAAGCCTTAACCCTAACGGCGTTATCGGCGCGGAAGAGACGATAGACACATCCAAACGGCTTAAAGTAGGCATTATCGGTACTGGATGGATAGCGGAATCGCATATCGAGTCGTATCTAAAAATGCCGGATGTTGACATTGTGGCGGGCGCGGATATTATCCCCGGCAAAGCCAGGGCGTTTTTCAAGCGGTTCAATGTGGACGCGCGCGTTTACTTAAGCACGGAAGAACTGCTGGAGAAGGAAGAATTGGACGCGGTCAGCGTCTGCACGTATAACGCCGCGCACGCCAAATGCGCCATACTGGCGCTTAACGCCGGTATAAACGTGCTATTGGAAAAGCCCATGTGCGTTACCATTGAAGAAGCCGCGGAGATTGTCAAAGCGGAGAAGCGGAGCGGCAAAGTGCTGTCTGTTGGTTTTCAGCCGCGGTTTGATCCCAATATGAAGATGATCAAAAAAATTGTTGAGTCAGGCGAATTGGGCGATATTTATTACATTCAGACGGGCGGCGGCAGGAGAAGGGGCATACCCACGCCATTCGGCACTTCCTTTATCCAAAAAGACACCGCCGGTATCGGCGCGCTGGCGGATATAGGCTGCTATTCGCTGGATATGGCGCTTAACGCCATAGGCTATCCCAAACCGCTGACAGTTACCGGCTATAAATCAGATTTCTTCGGAAAGAACAAAGACTATTTCCGCACGGAGGGCAAGCCGGAGAGCTACGCCGATATTTTCGGCGTGGACGATTTCGCGGCGGCCTTCATCCGTCTGGAAGGCGGTATTATCCTGGATTTTCGTATCGCGTGGGCAATGCATCTGGATACGCCGGGCGATACGATAATTATGGGCAAAAAAGGTTCTCTGCGCATACCTTCGACCGAATGCTGGAATGGCAGCGTCGGCGGTGAAATGACCATTTATCACGACTTAGAGGGGCTGGGCACGGAGACGAAGGTACCGGTTATTGAGGATCAGTCAAAGGGGCTGTTTTATCAAAAGATTCGTTCATTCTTGGACGCCGTGAAGAACGGAGGCGCCGCGCCCGTGCCTGCGAGCCAGATTATTTATAATCAGGCTATATTGGACGGCATCGCGAAGTCCGCTGATTTGGGGCATGAGATCGAGATTGTGATTCCGGAGATCTAATAGTCTTCATTATATCTTTCGTATATTTGTTTGGTATGGTATCATAAGTATTGAGCTCTAACATTTTATTGCCTCCTATCATTTGATTTCCCGATTATTTGATAGTTTAGCATTTTTTGTTAGAGCTTGCTTCTTTCTATATGTAAGATATACCAAGTGGTATCCGCGTGGATTGTATCACGATTTTGTAATCCTGGCAATATTTGTCGTTCCGTGTCCTTCGCCTTTTTCCCATTTTTATTCCATTTTATCTATTTGACATTGGCAAAACAGCTACAATAATACAAATTGAAATTACCTTTTTCATAATATCCCCCTTAACTGATTATGATTACTTATATTTCGCACCTTAACAATCCCGAATGTAGTGCCGGTGCATATGAATACATTCAGCGGCTGGCGCGCAAACGGCGAGGCTTTCCACCGTTTGCGCGCCTGGTCGCGGGTTCCGTCTACCAGCACACTTTTCCTGGGTTCAAAATCATATCCGGATCAAACGCGCGTTTTACCGCGCGCATAATTTCTATCTCACGCGGGCTGGAATACCGCTTTAAATAATCGCGTTTTGCCCAACCTACGCCATGCTCGCCGCTGATTTTGCCCTCCAGACGCCTGCCCATAGCATACAGCTTTTCCATACCCAGTTTCAGACGGCTCCGCCAGTCTTCTTCGGATAGATCGCCGCGCAGCAGGTAAATGTGTACGTTTCCGTCGCCTGCGTGCCCAAACCCCTTTATCTGCAAGCCAACCTCGTCCTGTAATGAATAGGCGTACAGCATCATGTCAGCCACGCGGCTGCGCGGTACCACTATATCCACTTCGTCCATGGCTGTGGTTCCCGCCTTGATGGCTTCCAGGAATGAGCCGCGCGCCTTCCATATAGAATCCTCCCGATCTTCCGTATCGGATATCAGCACATCCAGCGCGCCGTTTGCTAAGCAGATCTCCGCGGCAGCGTCGAATCGCCGGCTTATCTCATCCGCCGCGCCGTCGAACCGCAGCAGCAGATAGGCATCCGCGCTGTTATCGGGGAACTTGCGCCCCAGGTAGCTTTCGGCGTCCGATATGACGGCGCGCTCCATAAATTCCACTGCCGCCGGGGCTGTTCCGGATGCCGTAATTAAGGGCACGGCGCTGACCGCCGCATCAAGGGAGGCAAATGGCGCCAACATGCTGACAACACGCGCCGGCAGCGGCAGCAGTTTCAGTACCGCTTGGGTTATGACGCCCAACGTTCCCTCGCTGCCGATCATTATATCCAGCAGATCGTACCCCGAACTGTTTTTGACAATTTTGCCGCCCAATGTTAAAACTTCCCCGTCTGCCAGAACCACGTTCAAGCCTTTTACGTAGTCACGCGTGACGCCGTATTTAACCGCGCGCATACCGCCCGCGTTCGTACTGATGTTGCCGCCGATAGTCGCCGTCTTCTCGCCGGGATCCGGCGGATAAAAAAAACCCCGTTCCTCGGCGTAGGCCGCCAGATCCATCAGCAAAACGCCCGGCTCGACCGTAAGCGTCAGGTTTTCCTTGTCCAACTCCAGAATCCGGTTCATACCGGACAGATCCAAAAGAATACCATGTTCTACCGCGACTGATGCTCCCGCCAGCCCGGTTCCGCTT
>JAITDJ010000047.1 GCA_031282635.1 Clostridiales bacterium | reverse complement strand
CAATTGCGACCATC
Organism: Clostridiales bacterium; assembly: GCA_031282635.1. GTDB lineage: Bacteria > Bacillota > Clostridia > Lachnospirales > WQUN01 > JAISZF01. The sequence goes on along the minus strand of JAITDJ010000047.1, from coordinate 5,660 downwards.
AGACTAAAGTCGCCGCTGCCAATGGTTTTAAATTAACGAATGAATTGCAAACCATATGCGGCGCGACGATTTATCCCGTTGATGTGTTTTCCCCTATTCACTTTGCACCCGTTGCTTTTACGTCAAATACGCTGTCTGTCCACCACTTTAATGGTTCTTGGGCGGATGACGATACAAGAAACACATTCAGACTGCGCCGTGAAAAATGCGCGCGTTTTCATAATAAATTTTTCCTGAACTAACGGCGGATAACGAGAATAACTGGATTAACCGGATTCTTTAGCCGCTGAAAATACCGTTGATATCTCATATATTCGGACTTATAATAAAGGAAAGCCAATTGATAGTTAAATGTAAACAGGAGGCTCATATGGTAAAAGATCAGTTAATACGTGAGATAGAATCCTTACCGAAAGAATTTTATGCGGATATATTGTATTTTGTGGGATATTTAAAGTTAAAACGTCTAAAAAATACCCCTGAAACGATGCTCCTTTCCGAAAAATCATTAGCGAAAGATTGGGATACGCCGGAGGAGAACGAAGCATGGGCGGATTTGTAAAGGGTTGGTGGGTGTGTAGTTACTCGCGCGCTTGATACTCCGCCATCAACCGCCCGATATCTCTCGCATGGTGGAAGATGCGGTGAACCGTTACCAACTTCCTCACCTCGTCTACGCTGTAAAAAAGCAAGTAGTCTCCCAAGGCCATACGCCGGAAAAAGGGATCTTCCTCATATGCCGGGCATGATAACGGCATATCTCGGAGCGCATTGACTCGTTCCGTCAATTTGGTCTTGAAACTGCGAGCGGTACTGGCGTAGAATTGAGCCAAGTAAGTTACGATTTCCTTGGCGTCCAATTTGGCATCGTCCGAGTAGATTGCGCGATAACTCATAAGCCGTGCGTCCCGAGTATCTGTTCAAGCTCGGCATGCACATCATCCGCGTCGTGCATCACGGCGTTGGGGTCGCTCATCTTGACTTTGGACTTTTGCAGTTCATCGTAGATGAATTGGCGGTGCAAGAACTCTTCGTATCGGCCATAATCCTCAAAGCCGATCAGAACCGCTTCTCCTACGCCATTGTTTGTAATGACAACATGATCGTGTTGCTTTAACGATTTTACCACGTCCGCATAGTTATTGCGTAAATCCCTTGAGGGCCTAACTTGTGTTTTTGACATGTGCTTTTGCTCCTTTCTTTTCTTAATCGTATTGTATCACAATATGCCTACGGATGCAAGAATAATATTTAGTCAGTCCTGCTTTTCAAAACATGTCATTTTTATTTACCGGCAGAATATTATTAATGAAGAGAAGGGAGAGATAGAAAATGGAGAGATTGCTGAGCCGAATCAGCGGATTCGACAGCGTTATAATATTCGGCGCGCCGGATATTTTTCCTGCTGTGCAAACACCTGGAAACTCTGCGCAGAATAAGTGTTTCGCGATTAGTGTGCATAAGAAAAGAAGGCATAATTAAGATTTTTATTCTTGACAGCCTTCTCGAAACGATGTTTGATGAAGTTTAGAGGTGCATAAATTCGTAGTTTTTTAGCTCACAATTAATCGCGAAACACTTATTTCGCGATTAATTTCAAGAGCAAGTTGATAATATTATGCCTTCTTTACCGGACAGCAATGATAGCGCGAATAACCGGAGCGCGGATTGTCCGCGCCCAGTTAAGCCCGCATTTTTCGGCGTAAATATTTATCGCCGTTCGCAGTCTGGGCAGGCGGAGTATATCGTTTATATTGAAGCGTTCCATAGCCTCGCCAGTTCTGACTGGCAAATGATATCATGGCGGAAAATGTACGATAGTTATAGTAAACTGGTCGCTAATCAAGAGGGGAGTTCCGTCGGTATAATGAATAAACAAATAATCAGAAAATCAGCAAAGCATTTTGGCGAACTTTATGCTGGACAGCATACGGCTTAAAAGATTGGAAATCGGCGCCGGAAACGCGCCGGTTCCCGGATACTTGCACCAGGATATTATTGAAATGGCGGGCGTACGGCTTGATTATAAATGTATGCCTTATGAAATACCTGACAACGGGTTTGATCTGATTATTGCCTTGGGCGTTATGGAACATCTGCGATTCGACGAGTTTGAAAAAACGATTGAGCATTTTTTAATGATACTGAATATAGAAGGCGAATTTTTATTCGATGTTCCGAACCTGAAGATCTGGTGTCAATATTACGTTGACATCTGCGCAGGCAAAGAAACGCCTTTTGATCGTCGGCATGTACTTCGGACGATTTACGGATGGCAGCGATGGATTGGCGACGAGCATAAATCAGGATGGGACGAGAAAAGCCTTAAGCGGATTATTGAAAGCAAGCGGGAGGGCGGACTCCGCTTTGCGGTCGATATCCAAACAACACCAGACATATTCAAGGAAATTGGTATAAGCAGGAATAGATTCGACCGTCCGCAGGATGCGCATTTATATGTTAGTCTGACAAAGACATGTGATGGATGATCCTCATCAATTAGTCGTTTCGTCAGCGACTAAAGCGATCCGCGACCGCGAATGGGGCTGCGGATCCCCAAGCCTCCGTCTGAAACCGGGAAATAAACTCCCGATTCCCTCACGCAGACGTACGCGAGGCGGCGGCAGCTTATTTAGCAGGCCAAGATATTATCCTTTGTCAAAAATGACATGTTTTGATATTCAAAACATGTCATTTTTATCTACCGGCAGAATATTATTAATGGAGAGAAGGGAGAGATGGAAAATGGAGAGACTGCTGGGCCGAATTAATGGATTCGACAGCGTTATAATATTCGGCGCGTCGGATATCGGAGAGATTATTCACAAAAGGATCAGCCCTTATTGCGGTGCGAACGGCATCGCACTATGCTACGCGGATAATTCGTACAAGAAATGGAACGATGAAAAAAAAATATTCCGGCCGGCGAAGGCCAGTGCAAAATATCCCGAAGCGCTCTGGATTTTAGCGACAGACAGACATTTGGACACTATGTATACACAACTGACGGGCATAGGGATAGGCGAAAACCATATAATAAGAGAATTGCCTGACGCGGTTTTACAGACAAAAAGGGCGAGGGATTCGGAACAGCGATTGACGCCGAAAACGGAATTAACGCAGCTTGAGGTTCACATAGCCCACTCCTGCAATTTAAATTGCAGGGGATGTGTCGCTTTCGCACCATTGGTAAAAGAACCCGCGCTGGCTGACCTCGATATCTTTAAGCGTGATATGCGCAGATTGTCCGTACTTTTTCAAAATAAATTAGGGGTTTTCACACTTATTGGCGGAGAGCCGCTGCTTAACCCCCAAATAAACGAATTTGCCGAGTGCGCGCGCAGATGTTTCCCGGACGCGCAAATTACAATTGTAACAAATGGAATACTTCTGCCAAAAATGCCGGATCAATTCTGGAATGCCTGCAAAGAAAACAAGGTAACTGTCTCCGTAACAAGATACCCCATTAATTTGGACTATAACGCAATGGAAAAAAACGCGGAAGCTCATGGCGTTGAATTTGAATTCTTCGGCATAGCCGTGGATAAAACAAGCTGGAATTTCGCTTTTGATCCTCTTGGAAAACAAACCGCTTCAGAGAGTTTTGCCAATTGCTGCCTGGCTAACTGTACAAGTCTCAGTAACGGCAGAATCACAACCTGCCCTATCATACAGAACGCCGATTTTTTTAACGCGTATTTCAATACGCGCATGGAAGTCTCTTCTGACGATTATATTGACATCTACGCAGTCGAATCCCAACAGGAGATACTGGACTTCATATGCAAACCCGTACCATTCTGCCGCTACTGCGACGTGAAAAACCGAACGTACGATAATCCGTGGGGTCTTTCAAAACGTGAAATCGGCGAATGGATTATAGAAAGATAGCATAGGATAAATGCTGTAGTGACCGCAGAAAGGCGTGTTATTTATCAAATTTTCATTTATAGCGCCCATTTACAATTCAGCGCGATACCTTGAACGCTGCCTTGGCGCCGTTTTAGCGCAAACTGAAACGGACTTTGAGGTTTTAATGATATATGAGCCTTCATCCGACTCGTCCCAAGATATATGCGGCGCTTATTCACATAAAGATACAAGGTTCAGATTGATTTTTACGGATGGTAGAGGTTTAAGCGCGGCAAGAAATACAGGGCTGGCTCAGGCGAAGGGCGAGTACATATCATTTTTAGACTCCGATGATTACATTGAACCGGATTATTGCGAAATTTTATATAAACGCGCCAGGGAAAACGACGCGGATATTTTGATATTCGGCTATAAAAGGAATATGCCCGACGCAGACGATATAGATGTTACCAGGTTTGAATATAAATCTGTCGATTTGACAAAGGCGGATCTTTTAGGCCATTTTTGTGTTGATTGGCTCCTTCCCAGGCGCATGAGTTTTGTCTGGTCTAAATTATACCGCGCAGCTCTGATAAAGAACAGCGGCGTCTCTTTTGTCCACTTACCCACTGAGGATCGCGTATTTAATTACAGTTTGTTTTTCCGCTCAGAAAAAACAGTATACGTCGACGCGACGCCGTATTTCTATTATCAGCACGACTATTCCGCAACCTATACAGTTGCTTTAAATGAAAACTACTTCTTGCATTATTTCAACGCGTATCAGTATATTACCGCATATTGGAAGAAAAATGGCATAGACTGTATGGACGATATTCTGCCTGTTGTTTTTATCCGAATGGCGCAAGGCGCGATGTATAACACTCAACGGGCCTTGAGAGATCTTTCAAAGACAGCGGATGTTCTGTGCGAGGCCATGAAACGCTTCAATATCAGCGATATACTCCGCCTGCCCAGACTGCGAACAGCGATAAATATTTACGCCGAAAAATGCGAACTCAGCTGGGCGCGGCAATCCATGCTCTGGCTATTCGCCCTGTCATTGCTATCCGGTAAAGAAGGCATAATATCATGGCAGAAAATGTACGATAGTTACAGCAAACTGGCTGCTAATCAAGAGGGGGTTCATTCATTATAATGCATGAACAAATAATCAGGAAATTAACAAGGCATTTTGGCGAACGAGGCGATCTATTAAGCGTTGATGTACTCAGGTTCGCTTTGGCGCGGCCGGTGCATGAGGAGATTGCAGCCAAACAAACCGCGCGTTATTCGACAGCCGCCGATTTAACGGAGTTTTACGCGATGATAGAGTCCGCCGGAACCGTGATTTTATATGGAGCGGGAAGATATGGCCGCAGGCTTTATTCCGAACTCAAGGAACGCGGCGTCGGCATTGCCGGGGTAATGGATACGTATAAAACAACAGACGCATACGGCGGCCCCATCCTTTCCGCCGAACAATATCTGCGTGAGTTCTCTGAGACGCCCATCGTAATAGCAAGCAATTGGTTTACGGACGAATTGGAGGAGTATCTGGAAAGCCTTGGTATTACGAACATAATAAGCCCGCCCGTAAATTCGCTGATCCGACGCCTGCCTTACAACGACGCCGAGCGGTTATACCGCGACAGCGGGCCGGCCTATTTTCAGCCGTTTTTTCAACGCCGACCGGGTGAGGTTTTCATATACTGCGGCGTTTTTGATGGTGAAACTGCGGCGCAATTCTACAATTGGGCCCGGGGGGGGGGGGATGGACTCAGATTAGAAAGTATTAGGGTTTTAAC
>JAITDJ010000010.1 GCA_031282635.1 Clostridiales bacterium | reverse complement strand
CATCGGGCGCAACAGATTGAAGTTTTTTCAAAAGTGGCTTGTCAAATGTTTCTACCACAAGTCCGGTGATCTGATGGTGAGCGAATAACAGCAAGTCCACAAAATCCAATTTGGATTTTGCGTATTCATCGACAGTTAGCAAAACGATTTCACTGTTTTCCAGTTGCACTGTTTCCAACGAAAAAACCGTGCGCAGAGCATCCGCAATTTCAGGCCGTTCAATTTTGTATACCCCGCCGAGGACATAGACAGCCTCCGCCACCACCTGTGCCAAAAGCAACACTTCGTCATCCAACATAATTTCCTTTGCCTTTGCAGACATTTCTGGATGGTCATTGAGCAAGTAGCGCAAAAGAATGTTGGTGTCAACGAGTTTCATGTTTTTCCGCCGCAGCCCTTTCCCAAGCGCCGGACTCCTGCTTCCAAAGGGCGGGATTGGCGTGACCGGAAAGCGCGCCAAAGCCGGATTCATTTTTCACTTTCACTTTTGCGCTTTTCTCCCGCTCTTTCGCCATTAAAATCACCTTGACGCCGGAAGAAAATCGGCTCGTATATTCAGCGGGGATTTCGATTTTACCATCCCTTACAGTTGCTTCAAATTCAATTGCGTACATTTCATCACGCTTCTTTCGCTTGCACTACTTCACATTGTATCACGTGTATATACATTTGTCAATATATATACATATTTTTATAATCATTATAAATCAATCTCTATTTATTTCTGACATGCGGATATGTCACTGTCCTTTGCCCTCGTTTATACTCCTTCACAGGCGCTCGAACTTGCTTCGGCGCATATCAATACATTAGGAATATTTGGGAGGCGTTTTATGGAGATGTTATGCGACGCCGTATTTGAGGGCGGCGGAGTAAAGGGTATAGGGCTGGTCGGCGGGGTGTGCGGCCTTGAGGCCGCGGGGTATTCGTTCAGAAACGTGGCCGGAGCCTCGGCCGGGGCCATTGTGGCCTCGCTGTTGAGTGTCGGCTACACAGGCGCCGAAATCAGAGAGGAGATGCTGAAGTTAGACTTTAAAAAATTTCAAGGGGAGGATTGGCTGGCTAAACTGGGCTTGCCGGGCAAAGCGGCTAAGCTTATTCTGACGAACGGGGTATATAAAGCCGATTACTTGGAAGGCTGGCTGGGCGCGCTGCTGAAACGCAAGGGCAAAACGCGGTTCGGCCACATACGGGTTTCCAACCCGGCCGGCGGCAATGCCCAATACCGGTTTCAGGCAGTGGCGTCGGATCTGTCGGAGAGCCGTATGCTGGTTTTACCGCGCGATCTCGTCTCCTTCGGAATAGACCCCGATCGGTTCAATATCACTAAAGCCGTGCGTATGAGCATGAGCATACCGGTATTCTACGAACCTTACATATTAACCGACGCGGACGGGCGTAAACATGTAATAGTGGACGGCGGGCTGTTAAGCAATTACCCCATGTGGCTGCTGGACGATCGGAGATCCAACCCCTCTTATCCCACGTTCGGGTTTAAATTCTCTTCGTCCACATCGGAGGAGCCATACGGAGAGGACTTCCAGCAAGTATCCCAACTGCCGGCTTTTTTGAAAGCGCTGGCGCGCACCAGTCTCGACGCTCATGACAAACACTACATCAGCGTAAGCAAAGGCGACTATCAACGCAGTATTACTATTTCGTCCGTTGCAGCGATCAACGGGAAACACACGCCCGTAAGTTCCGTAGACTTCGCCATAAAGTCCGACACTCAGGAGGCGCTGTTTAACAACGGCCTCCGAGCCGCTAAAGTATTTTTAAGAACCTGGGATTTTGACAAATGGAAGGATACTTACAGAAACGGCCCGCGAAGGAGGCGGTGAACTGACGCCTGTTCGCGCGGGCGGCGGCGCTGAGATTTGCCGAACGCAAAAACCGCGCCTGGCAAATCTCAGCTTTCGCTAGTATATTATACAATCTTATACCCCAGACTGCCGGCGTCGTTATAAAACATGCGTACGGTTTCCAGAGAGAACTGCGTCAGATTTTTCCCTATTAACGGGATCTTTTTCAGGATGTCATTTGTCACCGTGATTATATCCACGCCGCATTCCTCGGCCTGGAATATGTTCAGCAATTCCCTTGCGCTGGCCCACAAACTTTTCACATTATCCACAGAATGGCATAAATCGGCGGTCTGTTTCATAATGGGCATAGGATCCACCCCTGTGTCGGCTATCCTGCCCGCGAATACCGAAACATACGCCCCAACGCGCGGGTAAAGCGCCTGTACCGCGGCTTCTGCCTGACGCGGCGTAAAAACCGCGGTAACGTTCAGCTTAAAGCCTTCGGCGGATAATTTTTTTATCAAATTCAGAGAAGATTCGCCTTTTGAATTGGTAATAGGGATTTTGACAAAAACATTCCCGCCCAGGCCGCCTATTTTTCCGGCCTCTCTTTCCATTGTCTCAAAATCATCCGAAAACACCTCAAATGACAGCGGCATATCCGGTATTGCCTGAATGGCGCTGCGTGCAAACTGTTCGTAATCCGTTACGCCGGCCTTTTTCATCAGCGTCGGATTTGTCGTAAAGCCGCTTACATATCCCGTCTTGTACATTTCCTTCATGCCGTTGAGATCCGCGCAATCCGAAAATATTTTTGTTTTAAAAGTTTTTATTTTAAAATCATCCCGCATCACGCCGGCTCATCCCCCTCCGCGACGGCGTTAACAATCAGATGGCAAACCACGCTTTGCCAGCCTTCGGCATGCGGCGTTATCCTTTCCTGCGAAATTACCGGCACCAGCGCGCAGGCATCGGCTTTCTTGAACGCGTATCCCCCGTCCCTTGAAACTACGCCTGTTATTTTAGCGTGTTTAGCGGCTGCGAAATCCACGGCTTCCTTAATATTCGCCGAGGTTGTATCCGAACCCCCGCCTACTGATAAAATCAGCAGGGTGTCGTCTTCGTTCAGCCTGGATACGTCCAGCCACGCCTTAAATACGCCGCCCCACCCATCGTCATTTGTCCGCGCCGTTAATTCCGAAACATTATCTGTGGGGGCGTAGGCCTCGATACCGGCCAGCTTTCTGAAATCGTTCACTGCGTGCGACGCATTGGCGGCGCTGCCTCCTACCCCTAAAATAAACAGCCTTCCGTTTTTCTTTTTTAAATCATGCATTATACCAATAATTTTTACGATGTCATGCTGATTGATCGCGGCCGCGATCATGCCGGTTTCGGATAAATAGCGGCTCGTATATCTATAATAATCCATGATCCCCTCCGACCGGCGCATGGAACCGCCGCTTGATCATTTCCCGCGCCGCGTCGTACAGATTCAGCGCGAATTGATCGGGCGCTTCTTTGCCCCTTTTATGTAATAATGTATGCTTGTTATATATCTTAATGGTGTAAAAACCCATCCTTTTTCCGCATTCTATGTCCGTGTCCTCATCGCCGGCCAAACAGCAGTATTCTTTATTCAGCTCATACTGGGCGGCGGCTTCCTCCAAAAACAGAGTCCCCGGTTTCCGGCATCGGCACAGTTTTGAATATTCCGGGTCTACGCCGGCGGGATGATGATAGCAGTAATAGCATTTATCAATTAATCCGCCGTTCTCTTCTGAAAAATCCATAAGCAGTTTTTCTATTGCCTTCAGATTTTCCATAGTTGTTTTCCCTTTCGCCGCACTGGGCTGATTGGATACGATAAAAACCATATAGCCGCTGCTTTTCAACAATTTCAGCGATTTCACCGTCCACGGGAATACGCTGAAATCTTCCGGATAGTGCGGAGATTCATACTCATGGGTTTTCGGGTTATACACCAGGGGGTTTATTACGCCGTCCCTGTCTAAAAATACAGCGCTATTCATGTTCCGCCCAGCTTCTCACGCAGATCCCGAAGCCCCTGCGGGGAACCGATCTCATAGAACCGTTCAAAAACCTCAAAACCCGCCAGCTCGTTTCGGGCGGACAGCGCCTCATGCAATTCCGATAGATCAAACGCGCCCTGTTCATGGCCGAATAGTACCGATCTATTCAGAATTCCAAGGCCGTAATCTATATAATTCATGCCTTCCGCTTTATGCTTTTTACTGTAACAGAGGATTTCGTTGTTTCTGAATATAACGTTACCGGCGTCCCATTCGCCTTCGTTTCTATATACCGTCATCAGCGCTTTTTTACCCGAGAGCCGATAGGCGTCTTCCACTTTTTGATAATCCGTGTCCAAATAGGAATCGCCGTACAGTACAAAAAAATCATCCGGCAGGCTGCCGGTAATATTTCGCAAAGCCCCGCCTGTGCCTGAAAGTTTGTCAAAAAAATAGTCGACCTTTATGGAATAGCGCCTCCCGTCTCCTATATAATCCACTATTTGCTCCCCTAAATAGCCCGCGCAGGCTATTACGCGCCGGACACCTTTTTTTCTCAGCAGGCTTAATTGATGATGGATAAAGGGCTTTCCGTTTATCTCTATCATCGACTTGGGTATTTTTTCCGTAATCGGCCGCATCCGGGCAGCCAATCCGCCGCACAGCAAAACCAGATCCATCATACTGCAGATCCCCTCCGCAGCGTTAAAACATTATTTCTGTTTTAGTATTGTTTTTACCATATTTATAATAGATTTAATAAAATTTTGCTTCTTATCCTTATTTTCTTTTACAGACGAATTTGTGATAATAATATTTTTATTCGGCTTAACTAGATAAGAAAAAGCTTGTATTGTATCATCCGTTAATTCCCTTCCTTTATCTTTATCTTTATCGTGAGAAATGGTTAAATTTGTTTGAGGATGAATATTGCGGGTATGTTCTAAATTGTTATTTTGGGTATTTGAACCGGTTTCCAATACAGTAATAAGAAGTATGATCCCTATAGCTTTCAGATTCAAAACCCCCTTGAACATTATTCTGCTAAAACATTATTCTGCTAAAACATCACATCTGTTCCCTTGAAATCGAATTTGAACCGGATTTCCCTTAAACCTTCAGCCTGCATTTTTTTACGGAGCGCTCGCTTATCGTACGCGTAAAACATTAAAAACCCGCCTCCGCCCGCGCCGATCAATTTACCTCCCAACGCGCCGTTTTTCAAAGCCATGTCGTATAAATAGTCGATTTGCCCGTTAGTCATCGCTCCGGCGCGCTTCTTTTTGTATACCCAATGCGTGTTCATCAGCCCGGCAAACTGTTCCGCATCCCCGCGTTCCAAGGCCGCTTTACTCTCAATGCCCAGCTTTTTCACGAAGTGAAGGTTGCTTATCATTTCCTCGTCCTGATGAATGGTAGCGTTGTTTTGAATGCGTAAAACCTCGGAGGCGTTCCGGGAATATCCGGTGAAGAAAAGCAGCAGATTGTCTTCAAGTTCACAGCGCGTTTCTTCGCTGATTTGAAGCGGGCTGACATGAACCGTCCCGTCCGTGCCTATCTCAAAACAGGTCACGCCGCCGAAAGCGGTGATATACTGATCCTGTTTGCCCACCGGCTCGCGCAAAACGTTGATTTCTATTTCACACGCCTCTTCCGCTAACCGCCGGGGCGAAACGACCATCCGATTAAAGGCGTAGATGGATTTTATCAGCGCGGCGGTAAAGCTGGCGGAGGAGCCCATCCCGGTACCCGCGGGTATATCCGCGGTGCTGACAATTTCAACGCCCGTTTCGCGCGGCATATATTTCCGCGTTACCGCGCGGATAATCGGATGCTCTATGTCGTTTACGCCGGCGACCTCTTCGTACCTGGAGTACTTAATCGAAAATCCGGGCTTAAACATTCGGGACATCATCAGATAGACATATTTGTTAACGGCGGCGGAAATAAAAAAGCCCCCGTATTTTTCATAATAAGACGGCAAATCCGTACCCCCGCCGCCAAGGCTTATCCGCAGCGGGCTTCTGACCAGAATCATTCGGACGCCCTCATGGCTTCATTGTACATGGCGGAGATAGACATATATAACGCCTCTTTTGCACCATATCGGCTGTTCCAGCCCAAGGCGCGTATTTTTGAGAAATCCAGCCGTATAACCGGCACGTCGCCTTTCCACCCGCGATCGCCTCCGGAATACAGACGTTTTACATTTGAAAGGCCCAGTATTTCCTCTGCGATATCGGCTATGGCGTTAACGCTGACAGTCTCGGAAACCGCGACGTTATATACGTCAAATCCGCTTAAACGCCCTGCCTCGACCATGCGCACAGCGGATATGACGTCGTCCACATATATGTAGGGTTTATCCTGTCTGCCATCTCCTAAAATATAAAGTTCTTCGCTATTTTTAAGCAGTTTGTTCACAAAGTCATATCCTACGCCGTGCGTCTGATTAGGGCCCACAACGTTCGCGAAACGGAAAGCGGCGGCGTCTATGCCGAACATATACGAATAAGCGCAAATCATGGATTCACACGCCAGTTTGCTTGCGCCGTATGTTGAAACGGGCCGCATATCAGAACCGGTTTCTTTTACGGGCGCCGAGCCGGCCTCGCCGTACACCCCGCTGCCGGAAGCGTACAGCAGTTTCTTCGCGCCGCAGCGCCGCATTGCTTCCAGGATGTTATTAGTCAGATACGTCCCTTCCCAAAAATCTATGTCCGGCTGCGCAGCCGCTTTTGAAATATCTGGGTTGGACGCGAAGTGGTATACAATGTCGTCTTCTTTCATGGACGCGCTTAGCAGGCCCAAATCTTTAACGTCGCCGTGAATTATGGATATATGGTCTTTTATGGTCTTAAGATTATGTTCCTTCCCCGACGAAAAGTTGTCGTAAACAAGAATCTCCGCTCCGTCGGCTATAAGCGCCCGCGCAAGATGGCTGCCGATAAAGCCGGCGCCGCCGGCTATAAAATACCTCATAAACCCTCCCCCCCGCATAAAACATGGATGCAATTCATACGGTTTGTCTAATATTCAACCGCTTCTGTTTTTTAATCCGGAGGCGCGGCGTACAGCACCGTCTCAGTTGATAACGGCGAATGATGCCGCAGATACAGGCTGTATTCCGGAGCTAGCGACCATATGTACTCGGGGATTTCCCAAATATCCTCGAACTTATGATATACGCAGATGGCAAGTTTCGGCTTTTGCCCGCTGATAATAAGCCTTGCGCCTTTCAGCGCCGCCAGTTCGGCGCCCTCTATGTCCATTTTTATAAACGTGACGCGACGGCCTTTCAAAGCCTCGTCAAGCGCGACGACGTCCGCGTCTATATTGCCGCCGGCGGTTAATCTGGAACTCGCCGGGTCATCCGCGTCAAAATAGAAACGCAGCCTGCCCGCGTGTTCCCCCACAGCCGCGTTGAATAGTTCGGCGTGCGGAAGGCTTGAATATTCACGCTGGCATTTTAGATAATTTTTCGCGAAAGCGGGCGCCGGTTCAAACCCGAATACTTTCGAATCTGAGTCCATACCCCCCCCCCCGGGCCCAATTGGAGTATTGCGCCGCAGGTTGACCATCAAAAACGCCGCAGTCAATGAAAACCTCACCCGGTCGGCGG
>JAITDJ010000004.1 GCA_031282635.1 Clostridiales bacterium | reverse complement strand
CACGTACTTTGTCTAAATTCCATCTGGCGACCAGTTCGCCTTCACGACCAGCGTCTGTTGCGATTACAATACGGGCAATATCATTACGCAGCAGCAGATTTTTGACCACATTGAACTGGCCGGCGGTTTTGCCGATGACGACCAGCTTGAGCTTATCAGGTATAATGGGCAGATCATTCAATTCCCATTTTTCATAGCGTTTATTATAAATCTCTGGATCAGCAAGCGTAACTAAATGCCCCATCGCCCAGGTAACCGCGTATTTCTCATTTTCAAAAAATCCCCTTCCGCCCGATTTACATCCCAGCACGCGCGCAATATCTTTCCCTGCTGAGGGCTTCTCCGCTAATATCAATGTTTTAACCATATGTTTTCTCCTCGTAAAAGACAATCCCAAAAAAGAAGCTAATGAATATAATTATAACAAGTATTGAGCAAACTGTCTATTCGGGTTTACAATCTATAAAACCTTATAATATAATCATATAAGACTTATCCGGAGGGATTCAATGGACACCGCCGATTCAGTCAACATCGCCCTGCTCGCGGGGGATATAATGCTCTCCAACGGCGCGGAAACCTATCGCGTCGAAGACACCGCGCGGCGCATTTTGGCGGCGCTGGGGCAGGAAAACGCACAGGCGTATGTAACGGCTACAGGAATTTTCATCAGCGCGGGGGTCGAACCGCCCATAACCGGCATTAAACGCGTTAAGACAAGATCCTATCATATGGAGAAGATTGCGCGGGTAAATGATTTGTCGCGCGGGCTGTCATCCGGTGAGATCCAATGCGCGGACGCCGAATCGGAATTAATAAGGATAGCGAACCTGCCCCCTTACCCTGCCGCGCTTAGGATTACCTGTTCCGGCGTTTCCAGTTTTTGTTTCTGTTATATGTTCGGCGGTTTATGGCGTGACTCTGTCTGCGCCCTGCTCTGCGGCCTGCTGGTATATTTTACATTAAATTTGCTGTCCGGCAGATGCGTTTCGACTTTTTTAAGTAATATAATCTGCGGAGCGCTGATTTCTGTTCTAACGCTGGCGTTGCTCAACCTGCGCTTGGGTGTTAACATGGACAAGATTATCGTTGGAGCCATCATGCCTCTGGTTCCTGGGATCGCGATGACGAACGCCATGCGTGACATTCTGGAAGGCGACTTTGTTTCAGGATTGAGCCGCGCGACAGAAGCCCTGGTTACCGCCGCGGCCATAGCCGCAGGCGTGGGTTTGATACTGGGAGGGTGGCTGAGAATATATGGAGGGTTTATTCAGTGATTATTCAGATTATTATGGCTTTCGCGGCTACTGTAGCGTTTTCGTGCCTATTTAACGTACCATACGAAGAACTGCCGTACATCGGGGCTGTCGGCGCTTTGGGCTGGTTATGTTATCTCGTCTGCATGAGCTCGGTGTCGAACGCCGAGCTGGCCACATTTCTGGCCACTGTCGCCGTAGCCTGGTCTATGAGAGTTCTGACCCTGTTTCGCCGGATGCCCACGACTGTGTTTTTAATAGGAGGCATAATACCGTTTGTGCCCGGCGCCGGCATATACAATACCATGTATGCGTTTATAACCGGCGAATCGGCTGCCGCCGCGGCGACGGGCGTTAAAACCGTAAAAATGTTCGGCATAATCTGTATTGCCGTGATTATTGTTCTTTCCCTGCCCAAACAAATGTTTAATATAGGCGTTAAACATGGAATCGGGAGATAAGCCGGATACGCTGGTCTATTGCAGTTGTAATTTGGCGTTAAAATAATCGCTTTTTATAGCGGTTCGACGCCTGTAAGTTACTAATAATTGAAATAATGGGGGCGTAAAAATGGTTGTCAGCGAGATAATTGTTAAAATCCTTGAAAAAGAAGGCGTAACCGTCGCGTTTGGCATTCCCGGCGCTGGTATTAACGGCTTGTATAAATTTTTAAAAGACAGCACGATAAAACACTATACCGTACGCCACGAAGAGGCTGCCGTACACGCGGCGGGGGCTTTCTACCGATCAAGCGGGCGTATCGCGGTCGCCGTCTGTACGTCCGGCCCGGGCGCCACTAACTTTGTTACAGGCGTTTATACCGCGAATATCGATTCTATCCCGCTTATCGCGATAACCGGCCAGGCAGTTACAGCTCAATTAGGCAAGGACGCGTTCCAATGCGTGGATATTGCTGCCATAGCCGCGCCTGTCACCAAGAAAACATGGTGTTTAACCGATAAAAACGCCGTGCCGGAGATATTGCGCGAAGCGTTCCGCGTGGCTCGCGAAGGCAAACCGGGCCCTGTGCTGATCGATCTGCCGCTGGATGTACAGAACTCGGATATTGAATACGACCCTGCCGCATACCTGCCCTGCCCCATACGAAAAGCCGCGCCGAAAGCCACGGACATTGAAAAAGCCATGCAAACGCTGCGCGAGGCGAAAGCCCCGGTCATTATTATGGGCGGCGGCGTTGTGGAAGCGAACGCATGTAAACTCTGCGTGCAATTCGCTGAGTATATGCAGATACCTGTCATAACCACATACATGGCAAAGGGCGGCATTCCCATTGCCCATCCGCTCAACGCGGGGCACGCGGGCATTCAGGCGGGGCAGCCTATAGGAAATAAAATATTTTTAGAATCCGACGTGGTTCTGGGAATCGGGAACCGTTTCACCGACAGGCATACGGGCGCAATTGATCCGTACAGAGGCGAGAGACGCTTCATACATGTTAATATCGAACCTAAGGAGATCGGTAAAATCTTCCCCGCCGACATGGGTATTGCCGCGGACGCTAGGCTGACATTGGAAGCTCTGCTAAAGGAGGCGCAAAAATATCCCGCCGCTTCCGCTTCGGAACGAGTGGCGGGTTTACAGAAATTACGCGCCTGCCTGGAACGCAAAACCGATTACACATCCAGCCCGATTCATCCGCACCGCGTTTTCGGCGAGTTAAATAAGGTTTTCGGAGCGGATACATTGTTTACAACCGGCTGCGGCATTACCCAAATCTGGTCTGGGCAGCTCCAAAAGATTGACCGGCCGCGGACATATCTGCCGTCAGGCGGCTCAGGTACCCTGGGTTATGATATTCCCGCCGCGTTCGGCGCGATGATTGCCAACCCAGGTAAAAAGGCCGTCGCGGTAATGGGCGACTTCGGGTTTACGTTTCATGTGCAGGAACTGGCGGTATGCGCGAAATATAAGGTTCCGGTTATTGTTGTTATAGTGAATAACGCGTATCTCGGTTTAATCAGGCAGAATCAGAAGTATGCTTACGGGTATGAATACGCGGTTGAGATGGAAGAAAATCATAGTCTTATGGACTATGTAAAAGTCGCTGAAGGTCTCGGCGGCTCGGGCGAACGCGTATTTGACGCGGATGGCGTAGCTCCGGCGCTGGAACGCGCTTTAGCGTCGGATAAGCCGTATGTTGTCGATATTATCGTAGACCCAAGCGCCGACTGTTCCATGGGGAATTCCATTGACGCGGTAAGGGAATTTCCAGGTTGATAAAATAAGGACCCTGCGGTATAAGCTGCAGGGCTTTTTACACTCTTGGCTAACGCCCGATTTTGTGTTGAACTCCAATACCGCCGAGTTTATCGAGATTATCCGTCTTGTTATCAGTATAAAGCGTCTACCGAATTTTTATATGCGCGTCTCTAAGCTGCTGTTCACTTACAACACCCGGCGCGCCTGTCATTATATCCTGAGCGTTGTTATTCATCGGGAACGCGATTACTTCCCGCAGATTCTCCGCGCCGGTCAAAAGCATCAACATGCGGTCGATACCGGGGGCCATGCCCGCGTGAGGCGGCGCGCCATAATGGAACGCGTCAAAGAGCGCGGAGAATTTATTTTCGATATCCGCTTTGGTATAGCCGGCAATCTCAAAGGCCTTAACCATAATATCCGGCCTGTGATTACGCACCGCTCCCGAAGACAGTTCTACGCCGTTGCACACTACATCGTACTGATACGCCAGAATTTCCAGCGGTTCACGCGTTTCAAGCGCTTCCAGCTCACCCTGCGGCATAGAGAACGGATTGTGCGTGAACTCTATTTCGCCGCTGTCCTCGTTAAGCCCGTACATGGGAAAATCTATGATGAAGCAGAACCTGAAGACGCTATCGTCCACAAGACCCAGCCGCGCACCCAGTTCCGAACGAATCTGCCCGGCCATTTTATCGACTGTTCCAGTTTTATCCGAAATGAAAAAGAGCGTGTCATCGGATTTAAGCCCCAACCGATCCGCCATTTCCCGACGTTTGCCGTCTGAAAGAAATTTAACTATAGGCCCCTTTAGAGCCATATCCTCATGCACCGAGATATAGCCCAAACCTTTCATGCCTATAGACGTCGCGTAATCCAACATATGATCAAAAAAAGATCTGGGCTTTGACGCGGAACTCGGGGCGACAATACCCCGTACAGGCCTGCCTTTGAACGGTACAAAATTAACATCCGCGAAAAAATCCGTCAGATCGGAAATAATCATCGGATTGCGCAGATCCGGCTTGTCGGTTCCATATTTAAGCATACTTTCCGCATATGTCAACCTGGGGAAAGGCAGCGGCGCCACAGTGCGCCCGCCGGCTAATGAAGCGGCATGTCCTCCGCCGAACGCCGTAAATGTATTATATAGCATATTTTCCGCGACAGACAATACATCCTCTTGCGTGGCGAACGCCATCTCAAAATCCAGCTGATAGAATTCACCCGGGGTACGATCCGCACGCGCGTCCTCATCACGGAAACAAGGCGCTATTTGAAAATATCTGTCAAATCCGGCGGTCATCAGCAATTGCTTGAATATTTGCGGAGCCTGCGGCAGGGCATAAAAGCGGCCTTTATATTTGCGGCTGGGTACCAGGTAATCGCGCGCGCCTTCAGGCGACGAAGATGTAAGAATGGGTGTCTGAATCTCCATAAAACCCATATGTTCCATTTCGTCGCGTAAAAAACTGATTACCCTGGAACGCAGCGCTATAATTTGGTGTACAGCGGGGTTTCGCAGATCTAAAAAACGGTATTTAAGCCGCACTTCTTCCCGGGTTTCCAGCGAATCGTTTATTTCAAAAGGAATGGGGCGAAGCGGGCGGCTCAATATGGTTATCCGATCAGCCTTTACCTCCACTTCGCCCGTTTCAATCAACGGGTCAACGGTATTGGGATCGCGCGCGCGCAAAAGGCCGCTTACAGATATAACAGTTTCCCTGCTTAATTCTTTGACAGCGGCATTCAACACTATCTGGGTAACCCCGTAATGATCGCGCAGGTCTATAAACAGCACGCCCCCGTGGTCGCGAATGGTATCGACCCATCCGGCCAGCCGGACCGCCTGATCGGCATGGTATGGGCGCAGTTCGCCGCAGTTGTGAGTTCTGTATGGATTCAAATTTCGTTCAGCCCCTTTATTAATTCAGCGTTAATAGTGGCGGGCAGGGCTTTGCCCTTCAGCCGCTTCATGCACTGGCCGAATAAATAGGAAAATACCTTTGAGTTCCCGTCTTTATATTTGCTCACAATATCGGGTGAAGCGGCCAAAATTTCAGTTATAACCGCGCCGATGAGCTCAAAGTCCTCAGATATCAGCAGATTGTTGGCTTTAACCGCTGTTTCCAGATCAACATGGTTGAAGAACATATAAGACAGGGCTGTTTTAAGGCCCTCCTGTGTAATTTCATTTTTTGCCGCCAGAGCCAATGCCTTCGTAAAATCGCTCACGCTAACCGGTATTTCATCAGAACCGGCTTCGCGCACGCAGCGCAGCAATTCTCCTCTTACCGCATTAGACGCCGCTTTCGGGTCAGCCCCGATTTTAACCGCGGCGTCAAAAAAATCTGACATAAAACGTTCCGATAATATTGTCTCCGCGTCTTTCACAGACAGACCATACGCGTCCGTATACCGGAGGAATCGGCTGTGGGGCGGTTCCGGCAGTTTTCCTTTTATACCGGTTATATCCTCATCAGACATAAATAAGGGCAAAATATCCGGATCGGGGAAATAGCGATAATCATGCGCGTCTTCCTTGCTGCGCATGGAGAAGGTTTCATCGGAAGCCGCGTCATACCGCCGCGTTTCCTGAGTAACGCGACCGTTGTTTTCCAGCGCTCCGATTTGCCGTTTTATTTCAAATTCAATGGCGCGCTTTATAAAACGGAAGCTATTGATATTTTTGATCTCCGCACGGGTACCGTAAACATCCGAACCCTCCGGCATAACTGAAATATTCGCGTCCACGCGCAAACTGCCCTGTTCCATTTTGCCGTCGCATATGTCGCCATAAACCAGATTCCGCCGCATTCGCTCCACAAAAGCCACCGCTTCGTCCGCCGAACGTATATCCGGCTCGGTAACGATCTCTATAAGCGGCACGCCCGCCCGGTTATAATCCAAAATGCTTACATTACGCTCATGAATAAGTTTACCCGCGTCCTCTTCCAAATGTATGCGGTTAAGCCGGATAAACCGCCCGTTTATTTCCAAACCTCCGCCCAGGCATAGAGGCGCGTACAGCTGTGAAATTTGGTATGCCTTTGTCAGATCCGGGTAAAAATAATTCTTACGATCCCACAGTGTCAAATGCGATATCCGGCACCCGCACAGCAGACCGGCGGATATGGTCAATTCTACCGCCCGCCGGTTCAGTACAGGCAGAGCGCCCGGCATACCCAAGCATACAGGGCAGCAGTTGCTGTTCCGCTCGCTGCCAAATGTGTTGGCGCAGCCGCAAAATACTTTTGTTTTTGTCATTAATTCGGCGTGGATCTCCAAGCCGATGACTGGAATGTAATTCACTGGCCCACCTCCCGAAACGCAGGCCGCTTCCGGTTAAACGCCCGCTCAAAAGCGTCCGCCAGCGACAATATTCCGTAATCGTCCCAACGCGCGCCTGTAATCATCAGCCCTACAGGCAGACCGTTTCCGGTATACCCGCAAGGGGTGGATAAAGCGGGCAAGCCCGCCAGCGCCGCGCTTACCGTACAAATATCCGCCAAGTATAACCGCGCGGGGTCGGTTGGGATGTTATCGAACGTGAACGCCGCCATTGGGCTGACCGGCGACAGCAGCGCGTCATAGGTTTCAAACGCCTTGTCATATTCACTCCGTATAACATCGGCCAGCCGCACAGCCCTTTTATAATAATCATCATAATAACCGGAGCACAGAGCATAACTGCCCAGCATTATCCGGCGTTTGACTTCCCAGCCGAACGCGTCGCGCCGGCTACCCGACACGAGGGATTCATAGGATTCAGGATTTGCCGGGCGGTATCCGTAACGCACCCCGTCAAAGCGGGACAAGTTCGCGGAAGCCTCCGCGGACGAAATCAGGTAGTAGGCCGGTACGGCGTATTTAAGCATGGGGAGGGATACCGATTCGACAAAGGCCCCCTGCTTTTCATACCAGAGCGCCGCGGATTCAACCGCCGCAAGCGTTTCATCCTCGACATCGCCGACGATTAATTCCTCTATAAGTCCCAGGCGTTTTCCTTTAAGGGAGACATCGCGAATTCGCGCGGGCGGGCCTTCCGTTGAGGTTTGATCGCGCGTGTCTTTACCCTCGATGGCGGTTAAGAGGAGAGCGCAGTCTTTGGCCGAAGAAGCTATCGGGCCGATCTGATCCAGCGAGGAAGCGAACGCGACGCAACCATACCGCGACACCCTGCCGTATGTCGGACGCAAGCCGCTAACGCCGCAGAATGAAGCGGGCTGCCTTATGGAACCGCCGGTGTCAGAACCAAGAGAGACGGCGCAGAACCCGGCCGATACCGCTGCCGCGCTGCCGCCGGACGATCCGCCGGGCACACGGGTAATATCAAATGGGTTGCGTGTTTTTTTATAATAAGAGGTTGACGTAGACGCGCCCATGGCAAACTCATCCATATTCAGCTTGCCGATAAGCACGGCGCCCTGAGCGCGCAGCTTTTCCACTACGGCGGCGTCATAAGGGGGCGTAAAACCCTCAAGCATACGGGACGCGCAGGTGGTAGGCATATCCATGGTACATAGATTATCTTTCAACCCGACAGGTATACCTGTAAACATATCCGCATGGCCGGCGTCAATGCGTTTCTGCGCCTGCGCAGCGGTTTCTAACGCTTTAGGGTTGATATGCAGAAAGGCGCCGATGGTATTATCCGACGCCGAAATCCGTTCCAGGCAGGTTTTTACGACTTCCGCTGAGGAGATCTCTTTTTTATCCATCAATACGCGTAATTCGGAAATATCCATAACTTCCGCTCCTAAATCAGCGAGCGGCGATCCGCCGCTTCTCTCTTAGCGGGCAGCGGCTCGCCGCCCCTATTCAACAATACGGGGGATTGTGTAATACTTGCCTGTCTGCGGCGGATCCAGGCTGGGGATGACTATATCCGGGCGAAGCGGGTAAATATTAGTACCCAACTGAGACCCGCTTTCAGGAGGCAGTTCCACGTCCTTTATCGAATCCATTAAACGCATAATAGATTCCATATCTTTGTTCATTTCCTCCAGCTCCTCTAAAGTAAAATGAATTTTGGACAGGCCAGAGAGCTTTGTAATGTTCGTGTTGTCCATAAATCGCTCCTTTCAGAAATCGTTTCAATCCATATCCGGATGTGAGTCCGGATAAAAATGCGCCAATCGTCAAGGCGCATTATATCAAACACACTCGAATTTGGAAAGAGCCCGAAAATCGAACGGGACGGACGCTGTTTGTCACTCCTGCTCGTTCCGTGCGGCCACGCGCAAAGTAAAAATAACTTACGCGGCCGTACGCGTAATAAAAAAGCCCCTCAAAAACTGAGGGACAGGTAAAGCCCGCGGTGACGCCCACTTAACGCAAAGCGCCCACTCAATGTTTGACCTTTGGTTAATTTTCTGTGATAAGATAACATAATTCGCGAGCCGCGTCAAGAGGATTTTCATTTTCTGCAGGAAAAACTCACCCAGTATTTCCCATGCAACCTAGAGCTATTGAAATTGCAAGTAAAATTGTTTTTAGGTTAACATAATATCGGATCGCTTTTCTGAACCCCAAAAGTCTTTCTAATCCGCTCATGCCAATGGCTGGCAAAAAGTGGGTGCATTTCTCCTGCATTTTCTGTGATTATTTCTATAGCGTGGCACAGATTGAAACCCTGGCGGGATAATGCTATAATCGAATAAATCAGAGGAGAATAATCATGCCCAATGATATCGATTTGACTTTTGACCCATATGAAGAGCTTGATCCGCGGATTGTACCGCCCCCGTTAGCCGATCCTGTATTCAGCGCGATATTCCAAAGCGCCGAAGTCAGCGGCTTGGCGATGAAAAGCCTGTTGAACGCGACACTGGAGGATAGCGGGGATACCTCTATCCATTCGGAAACGAGTAATCGCGGGTTCCGCGTCGATGTGGAGGTAAAAACGGTTTCGGGTGAAGCTGTGATAGTCGAAGTTCAGCTAAGCCCATTCGCGAGTACGATTGAAAGGTCGCTTCTTTATTCCGAGCAGACACTGGCGGGCGGAGCGGCAAGAGGCGAGGCTTTGCCGCTCCCAAAAAAGCAGAGTGCCGCTTAAGGAGGTGCTCAGGCATCAGTAGAGGATTGGGTCACTCATACCACGCCCGAAGTGATGGGAACGAACTGTCATTATATCCGCACATGGGACAAAGAACGGCTATATGAAATGGTCGACTTCAGAAACAAGGTAGTTCTTGATGTGGGAGCCGGTTCAGGTCGTTTAACTTTCGCCGCCGCCGTTCTTGCCAAAGAGGTCTACGCGAGCGAGCCTGTCGAAACGATGCGTGAGTTTATCCGCAACAAAGCAAAACGTGAAGGAGTCGCCAATATCCGCGTCGCGGAAGCGTTGGTAACCTCAATCCCTTATCCCGACAATTCATTTGATATTGTTATGTCGGGTCATGTTGTCGGCGACGATTGGGACGCGGAGATTGCGGAGCTAACCCGTGTGTGCAAGTCGGGCGGTTGGCTGCTTGACTGTCCGGGGGATGAAACGGATAACTATGACCGTGGAGAACAGCATAACCCGCTTGTACAGCGAGGTTGGGAAGAAATGCGTTATGTTGGCAACGGCGGCGGTAATGTTTATCGGTATCGCAAGCAAATATGGAAAGGATAACAACACTAATGCAAATCGTTGACTTTACCGCCGCCCATATCGAACAGGCGGCACAAATCGTATTACAAAACTACGACGAGGAGCGCGGGTTTGTCCCCGCGCTCCCGAATGTAAATAAAGTACTGGATTTAACGCCGTTTGCGGATAACGGTCTTGGCGTTGCCGCGTTCGATGGCGAAACCATGCTCGGATTTTTATGCAGTGTGAATCCGTTCCAAAACGCTTTCGGTTCCACCGGAGCCGTTGGCGTATTCTCCCCGATGGGCGCGAACGGTGCGGTCGGAGATAACCGCGCAATGGTCTTTGCTCGACTATATCAAGCGGCGGGCGAAAAATGGGTTCGCGCCGGAGCGGCCAGCCATGCCGTCTGCTTATACGCCCACGATAAAGAAACGCAGGCGCAATTCTTTCGGTATGGGTTCGGTTTGCGCTGTGTTGACGCGATACGCGGTATGGAAGATATTGCCGCGCTGTTATGTGAGGGTTATACGTTCGCTGAACTCACACCGGAACGTTATTCGGAGGTTTATACGCTTGATATGATGCTTCATCGCCATTGCCTTGAAAGCCCGTTCTTCATGGTAAAGCCATGTATAACCGAAACGGAATTTTTAGAGGATGTAGGTGCTGACCGCTTCTTCGTCGCGCGGAAAGGCGACGAAGCTGTCGCCTTTCTCTGCGTCTCGCAAGCGGGTGAAACCTTTTTACGCGATATACCGGGGTATATTCACGCTGATGGCGCGTATTGTCTGCCGGAACACCGTGGGAAAGGTTTATTGCAAGGTTTGCTGCGTCTTGCGGCAGCTGCATTGAGGAATGACGGATATGAATGCCTCGGAGTGGATTTTGAGAGCATTAACCCACCGGCTTACGCATTTTGGCTCAAATACTTCGATGCGTACACTCACAGTGTTGTGAGACGCATTGATGAAGGCGCACTCATTAAGCGGTAAATAGTATAATGGCTAAACAGGAAAAGCAATAACGATTTTTCCATGCTAAACTGTAATCACCAAGCTGAGGAGGCGCCATGATGGAGTATGAGGTTGTGATTCAATCGGTTTTGGATGGAATTGACAGAAGAATAATGGAAAATATCCATTTACTTATTTTTATTTTTCTTTCGCTTATAAATGCTTGAGTTTAAGCCATTATTTTTTTGATGCTTCAGCTCTGTTGTGATAATGACGGTGTGGCTTCAATTAAGGCGATAACTTCCAATAGAGTTTGCTGTTCCTCATGTCTAAGGTAGGATAACTCGACTGCCGGATTAAAAGCGATCTGTTTATCATCTACTTTTGACAGCAGTTCTGGGATTAACTCAGTAAGACGGGATATATCGTGAAACCTGAACTCCACTGTCTCCGCTTAATTTTCCAAGTATATCCCTCGACTGTTGGCCTTCATAATTCAGTTCAACTTGAGCCGGATTCTTTGTTCGTCTCCCTGCCCGCCTTTTTAGTGCTTCCATCTTTATTTTGTATGCCAACGCTTTCTCACTGGGTAAAATTTCTTCGCGTTGAAGGTTTGAGTCCACTAAGAACCTGTTGAGTATCTTTCCAAAGCCTCTCAGATAGTGTATAATAATGTAAATAATATAATACATACATAAGAGGGGGCTGGGATGAGAAAGGCATACCCAAGTGATATAACAC
>JAITDJ010000259.1 GCA_031282635.1 Clostridiales bacterium | reverse complement strand
GAAAATCAGTTATATGATCGAAAAATTTCCGTGCCGAAAACTGATGGTATATCATAATATTACGCCTTCTGAATATTTTTCTGAATATAATAATTCTACATACCGATTAGTACTGGACGGGCTTGACCAGGTTAAGTATCTTCATGACAAATTTGACTATTGTTTGGCGGTTTCAGAGTTTAACCGGCTTGATCTTATATCTTACGGATATAAATGCCCGATTGACGTAATTCCTGTTATAATACCATTTTCCATTTACGATAGAAATCCGTCAAAAGAATTATTGCACGAATATAATGATGATTATAAAAATCTTCTGTTTCTTGGAAGAATTTCACCAAACAAAAAACAGGAAGACATCATTGCGGCTTTTTTTTGTTATCAAAAATACTACAATAAGAAGTCAAGGCTCTTTCTTGTGGGAAACTGGGAAGGGATGGAGCAATATTATAGTCGGCTGCGGGATTACATAAATGTATTGGGCGTTGAGAATGTAGTCTTTTCCGGTCACGCTTCTTTTGATGAAGTATTAAGTTATTACAGTTTAGCGGACGTTTTCCTATGTATGAGCGAACATGAAGGCTTCTGCGTACCGCTTGTGGAAGCGATGTATTTTGATGTACCAGTTATAGCGCGCGCGTCAGCGGCAATTCCGTCAACATTAGGCGGCGCAGGGATAATGATTAAAGAAAAAGAGCCTCATTTCATAGCGGGATTAATTAACGCCATAAATACTGATCAAGCATTGCGAACGCACATTCTAAATGTTCAGCAAGAAAGAGTTAAAGCTTTCGCATATGAAACCGTCCGGGGACAAATAGTTGAATTTTTGGCGCATTTCATTAGGAGATAAAATATGAGAAAGCTAGGTTTTATCACGCCTTGGTATGGTGAGAATATTCCTGGCGGGGCAGAGGCGGCACTACGCGATTTAGTTAAACATTTGCATATGGCTGGAATATCATTGGAAGTGCTAACAACATGTGTGAAACAATTTAATGCTGACTGGAATACCAATTTTTATCGATCAGGGTTGACAAAAGAGAATGGTATAACAATAAGGCGATTTCCTGTACGTAAGCGCGACACTAAAGCTTTCAACGCAGTTAATTATAAATTGATAAAAGGTTTGATTGTAACGGATGAAGATGAAGGTACATTCGTGCGTGAGATGATCAATAGCCCTAATCTTTATAATTGGCTTGATAAAAAATCACACGAATACGCATTATTTGTATTTATCCCTTATATGTTTGGAACGACTTATTATGGTTTACAGGTAGCCCCAAGGAAGTCTGTATTAATCCCATGTTTTCATGATGAATCATACCTAAAAATGGATATTTTCAAAAAATTATTTTCAACAATAAAAGGTATGATTTTTAATTCCTATCCTGAAAAACTATTGGCAGAACACGTGTACAACTTGGCAAATGTGGATAAAACTATAATTGGGATAGGAACTGATACACACATAATAGGTAATAAATGTAATTTTATTAAAAAATATAAAATCAGTAAACCATTTATTCTTTACGCAGGCAGAAAGGACGAGGGAAAAAATGTTTCTTTATTAATAAAATATTTTGCTAAGTATAAGTCATATAATAAAGAAAGCAATTTATACCTTGTTTTAATTGGCGGCGGTAAAATTAGTATTCCATCTTCTGTAATAAATGATATATTTGATTTAGGTTTTTTATCCACTCAAGATAAATATGACGCGTATACATCAGCAAAAATATTGTGCCAACCTTCAATTAATGAAAGTTTTTCACTTGTTATAATGGAGAGTTGGTTATGTTATTGTCCTGTACTAGTTCATTCAGATTGCAGTGTTACAAAATACTTTACTAAAGCAGCAAACGGTGGTCTCTATTTTAGTACATATATGGAATTTGAAGCTTGCGTCAATTATATTCTGAATAATAAAGATGTTGCCGAATTAATGGGAGAGCAAGGAAAACATTTTGTTTTAGAAAATTATGCTTGGGAAGTAATTATTAAAAAATATATAACCTATTTTAACAGTCTAAATGGTGAAACACTATGAAGAAGAAAATTGCATTCGTCAACCAGCGCTATGGTATAGAAGTAAACGGTGGCTCCGAACAATACACCCGCGAATTTGCGGAAAGATTATTGCCTTATTATAATGTTGAGGTTCTAACAACCTGTGCTCTGGAATATATAGACTGGAAGAATTTCTACCCAGAGGGAACGCAGCAAATAAACGGCGTTGCCGTACGACGGTTTCCTGTAGATAGACCGCGCAGTATAAAGCGTTTTAACCAACTGACTGAGCGGCTTTTATTCCATAAAACAGCGACTGAGGATGAATGGATCAATGAACAGGGTCCATTGTGTACCAAGCTGATTCAGTTCATTAAAGATAACCAAAAAGAATATGATGTATTCATATTTGTGACATATCTTTATTATCTTACGGTACGAGGTATAGGCCTTGTAAAAAACAAATCTATTTTAATCCCTACCGCGCATGACGAAAAACCTATCTATTTTGAAATATATAAGGGGGTGTTTAACGCGCCCAGAGCAATTGCTTTCAACACAGACGAAGAACGCGAATTGGTATATTCAATATTCCGTAATCAACATATTCCATCCAATATATTGGGCGTAGGGGCAGAGCCGCCATTACACGCTGCGCCGGATGAATTCAGATCGAAATACAGGCTTTCTGACTACATTATCTATGTTGGACGGATCGATGATAGTAAAGGTTGTAATGAGTTATTTAAATATTTTATACAATACAAAGAGAGTAACCCTTCCGATTTAAAACTTGTGCTAATAGGTAAAGCCGTTATGCCGATACCCAAACATTCAGATATTATTTCTCTCGGCTTTGTAAGTGAGGCGGATAAATATAACGGTATTTCCGCGTCACGGTTACTGATACTTCCATCATTGTATGAAAGCCTTTCTATGTCTGTATTGGAATCTCTGTCTTTAGGTATTCCGGTTGTTGTTAATGGTAAATCTGATGTTTTACGTATGCATTGCCATAAAAGCAATGCGGGTTTATATTATCGAAACTACAGAGAATTCGAGGGAATACTCAATTATTTGTTTAACCATCCCGATGAATATGCTTTATTAAGCGAAAATGGAAGACGATATATTACCGCGAACTATAATTGGCCTTTAATTATTGGAAAGCTGAAAGAAATGATTGACAGCGTAGCGCTCAACGCTGACCCAACGCGTCAATAACGGCCATACCGGACGGTATTGGCGTAATTGTGATCTGAAGTGAAAATCCGCCCGGGCATAAGCCGGACGGATTTTTTATCGCGGATTTATGTATTTGCGCGCAAAGATTTATATATAACATGCAGGCGTATATGAGGCGCCGCGGTATATAAGCGCTCGGAAAAGCCAAAAACGGATTCCGGCGATTCGCCCAGAATCACATCCGTAACGCCTTCATCTTTAATAAAATGTTTTATCGTTTTAAATGGGTCTTGCGCGCATATGGCATGTACAACAGCGCCTCGTTCGGATCCGTATCGAAAAAGATTATCCAGCATCCGCGCCGACTCTTCGGTATAAAAGACGCTGTTGTTTTGTTCGACATGCAATATATGCAATTCCGCGCCGATATATAAGCTGATTGCATGCCCTTTATCTATAAGCAGCCTGCCGTTGGCCTGTGGGGTTATGCATACCAGAACTTTATTCAGATGTGAACCTCCTGACAATTATAATTTTTTTATGACAAACGAACTGACTGACAAGAGTATTATACTCCCCTCCGGCCAAATCAACAAGGACAAGATTAACCTTGCCGCCACCCTGCCGTTCGCTGAAAGCGCGGGAAACCACAAATGGCGAACAGGGATCAAGGGCGGTTTGCCGCCCCTATAATCCGATCCAAGTCGTCTTCATTAAGCGTTTCCCTGTTAAGCAGTTCTTCTGAAATCGCGATAAGCAGGTTTTGATTATTCAGCAGCAGTTCCATTGTCCTGGCGTACAGTTCGTCCAGCAACTTGCGCATGGCGTCCCGCGAGGATTTTTCATCAAACACAAACCCTGAACCCATAGCATATCGGTCTATATAATCGCGGGCCAGCGAGATGGATTTTTCTATATCATTGCCGGCGCCCGTGGTGACATTTTCAGCCGTGAACGTCAATTCCTCCGACACGCGGCCTGCCAGATTGATCATTATCTGATTCTCTATTTCTGATTTGGTGTGGTACATTTTATCCGGCGGTATGTTTATACAGAATCCGCCGGCGCCTTTGGCGCTGGGAATAATAGTGATCTTCGCGACGGTATTTTCCGGTGAAAGCAGTTTGGCCGCCAGGGCGTGCCCCGCTTCATGGTAAGCGGTTACGCGCCGCTCGCGTTCCTTAATGCCGCTGCGATCCATTTTTTCACTGCCCGCGATGACCGTGTAATACGCTCTGTCTATATCCGCCGACTCTATGCTTTCAGCCGTACGCTTGGCCGCAAATATGGCGGCTTCGTTCAACAGGTTTTCCAGCATGGCGCCGCTGAAAAACACGGTCTGTTTGGCTACCGACCCCATATCCACGTCTTTGGATATGGGCTTGTTTTTTATATGCAAGTTCAGAATGCTGCGCCGGGCGTTGAGATCCGGAAGCCCGATTTCTATCTGGCGGTCAAAGCGTCCGGGCCTTAACAGTGCTTCATCCAATGTGTCCAGCCGGTTTGTGGCGGCTATAACGATAATGCCTTCGCTGTTTGAGAACCCGGACATTTCCGTCAACAGGGCGTTTAATGTCTGCTCGCGTTCATCGTTGCCGCCCTGCGGGCTGGCGCCGCGTTTCTTGCCCAACGCGTCGATCTCGTCTATAAATATAACGGCCTTCTTATTTTCACGCGCCTTGCGGAACAGATCGCGCACCCGGCTCGCGCCGACGCCCACATACATTTGAACAAAATCGGAGCCGCTTACCGCGTAGAACGGGACGCAGGCCTCGCCGGCAATAGCCTTGGCCATAAGCGTTTTGCCTGTGCCCGGAGGGCCGTAAAAAATCATGCCGTGCGGTATATGCGCTCCGTAGCGGGCGTATTTATCAGGGTTTTTTATAAAATCCACCACATCGCGCACACTCTCCTTAGCTTCCTCATTGCCCGCTATATCATCAAATGCCGGATACCGCTCGCCGGACTCGGATACGTCGCTCACATTGAGAACCATCGCGGTTTTAGGATTCTGCCGGCTCGAAACCTTGTATATCATAAATAATACGGCGCAGAAAAACAACACGCTCATTAGCGCGCCGCTGTTTGAAAACGCGCCGCCTTCAGAAACGGAAACGCCCTGTTTCAACAGTTCTTCCTTTAACGTGGGGCTGCGCGGGTTCTCGGTGATATATTCGGCGCCCTCGCCTGCGAGCGTATACTTAAGGCTGGATTCATCGGTCAGGGTAACCAGGGAAACATTACCTTCCTCAACGGATTTAAGAAAATCAACATACGGAACGTTAATGGGTTCGGTATGGTTCTTCCAATAAACGCCCGCGGCTAAAACAGCGGCGAACAGTGTAAAAACTATGGCGCCGAAGATATTATTGCCTTTAAATTTCTTCATAAAGGGCCTCCCCTATGGCTCATTCGTTATTGAACGGTTTGCCTTGCATATAATATATCGGCCGTTATGTTAACATCGTTAGGTGAAAATTTTGGATTATTGTGTTTACTCCGTGTTAAGCGCGGCGTATAATCAATGAGGAGTTTAATGAAAGGACAATTATATGGCTGAATGGTTACTGAAACGTACGGACGCGGACATTAAGCTGATGAGCAAAGTATTGGGCGTCAGCGAGAATTTGGCGCTTATTCTGGCTCACAGAGGCATACGCAGTAAAAACGCCGCCGTCAAGTTTCTGCGCCCGGAAATGAAATTTTTAAGCGATATACATAAGATGAAAGACTTGGACAGGGCCTGCGCGTTGATTGCGGAAAGTATCGCCGCGGGCGAAAAAATATTTGTATACGGCGATTATGACGCGGACGGCGTTATGAGTACGGTCATTTTAATGAAGACATTGATCGCATTTGGCGCGGACGTCCGTTTTTATATCCCGCATAGGGAAGAAGAGGGGTATGGGCTTAACGCCGGCGCGGTGCGGCGTATGCACGCGGACGGAGGGAGGCTTATTATTACCTGCGATAACGGTATAGCCGCGCTGTCCGAAATTTCGGAAGCCGAAACGCTGGGCATGAAAGTTGTTGTTATCGACCACCATGAGCCGGGATTTATCATTGGTGAAAATGGCGAAAAGACAGATTTAATTCCGGAAGCGGACTGCGTGGTGGATCCGAAGCGATTGGACTGCCCATACCCGTTCAAGCAATACTGCGCCGCTGGGTTGTGTTTTCGTTTCGCAGAGGCGTTTTATGACGCCGCGGGAAAATCGTTTGATTGCCGTGACGAGTGCCTCACGCTTGCGGCGTTTGCCACCATATGCGATATGGTTCCGCTGATGGAGGAAAACAGGATTGTGGTACGGGCCGGGTTGGACATTCTGAAGCGAAACAGAAAGGCCAATTTAGGCTTATGGCATCTAATGAGAGCTAAAGCTGTGCATGAAAAGGTAATCGGCGTTTTTGACATCGGCTTTCTGCTCGGCCCCTGCGTGAACGCCTCCGGCAGGCTGGCGGACGCCGCCAGCGCGGTTAGGCTGTTTTTGACCGAAAACCCGGAGGAAGCCGCGGAACTGGCGCGGGAACTCGCGGAATTGAATGAGCGGCGCAAGGAGATGACGGCCCAGGCTGTGGAACGCGCAATGGCTGAATTGCCGGAACACGCGCCGGATAAGGTGCTTGTTCTTTACAATGAGGAAATTCATGAAAGTATAGCCGGAATTGTGGCCGGAAGGATTAAGGAGTCCATTAACCGGCCGGTTATAATGCTGACGCGCTCTGATAATTATGTCAAGGGCTCGGCGCGTTCGATTGAGGGTTACAATATCTTCGAGGCTCTGTACGAAAGCAGGGAGCTGTTTGTACGGTTTGGAGGCCACGCAATGGCGGCGGGGCTGACCATGCCGCCGGAACATATTGATCTGCTGCATAGCAGACTTAACGAGTCTTGCAGCCTGACCGAGAAGGATTTTGCGCCTGTGCTGTATGTGGATCGCGGGATTCAGCCGGAATACGCCACATATGAACTGACCAGGGAACTTGATCTGCTCGCGCCTTTCGGGAGGGACAACCCGGAGCCGCTGTTCGGCGCGAAGCGTCTTAAGCCGGAGCAACTGCGCATGATAGATGAAAAGAATACCATGATCTTCACATTCGGGGTAAATGATACGTACCGAAAGATCCGTGGCGTTTGCTTCGGGCTGAATAACGTATTTAAAGAACAGATAAACGAAATGTTCGATGAATATGACAGCGCCAAAATCTTTGCGGGATTTTCGCGATCCGCTGATTTTATTATGGATGTGGTTTACGCCCTGGAAATAAATGAGTATAATAACAATATATCCGTGCAAATGAGGATAAAGGACTTTCATATATACCGAGGACAGGAGTGATTGCTTTGAAGGAATTGGCAGATGTTATCCGAACAATACCGGATTTTCCGGAACCAGGCATAATTTTTCGCGATATCACGACTATACTGCAAAACCCCGGTACGCTGACTCTGGCGGTTGACGCTATAGCGGACAGGCTTGACGGAATGGACTTTGATTTGGTTATCGGGCCCGAAAGCCGTGGGTTTATATTCGGTGTTCCGGCAGCGTACAAATTGGGCAAGGGATTTGTTCCCGTACGCAAAAAAGGCAAATTGCCGTATAAAACCGTAAAAAAGAGTTATGATCTGGAATACGGCAGTGCGGAAATTGAGATGCATAGCGACGCTATAGCCAAAGGGCAG
>JAITDJ010000251.1 GCA_031282635.1 Clostridiales bacterium | reverse complement strand
CTTTAACCCTGCGCCCTATTTCCACGGCTTCGGCATTGGCGTCCTTTGATTTGATTATAACGGGTTCAGGGCCCTTCCTGCCTGTGCCCGTCATCGACTTGGAATAGCGCGTTCTATTCCTGCTGATCACGGTATTGCAGAGGTGGATAATTTGTTCGGTGGAACGATAGTTGATATCCAGCAAAGTACGCGCGGCAGATGGGAAGTCTTTAGGGAACCGCAGCAGAAACTCCGGCCTGGCGCCGCGAAATCGGTAAACGCTCTGATCGTCGTCGCCGACAATAAACAGGTTGCCCTCGGCGCCAGCCAGCATACAGACGCATTTATACTGGGCATGACAGATGTCTTGAAATTCATCCACTAATATATACGGGAATTTATCCCTCCATACGCGCAGCAGACCAGGGTCGTTAATGAACATTTCGTGACATTTTACGAGCATGTCTTCGAAATCGATCCGGCGGTTGCTTTCCTTAAAAGCCTCATATGCCCGCACGGCCTGACGGAACTCGTCGGCGCCCATTGAAGCCGGGTTATACGCCTCCGGGTTTATAAGGTCATTTTTCAGGTTAGCGATTTCGCCGCATACGGACTGAATGAATTCGTCATCCGTCTCCATGTGCATGGCGTTCAATATACCTTTTACGGCCTCGCGTTTTTCAACATCCGACAGGATCGCTCCCGGCGCGAGATCATAGCGGCTGCGTATAACGCGGAAAAACAAGGCGTGGAATGTACTGAACGTAACCCCCGCGCCTGCGCCGCCCGCTAAATCGATAAAGCGCCTGCGCATCTCTTCCGTAGCGGACTTGGTAAAGGTTATAACCAGAATGCTATTGGGATTTATACGCATTTCACTAATCAGATAATTTACCCGGTGGATAATAACGGTAGTCTTGCCGCTGCCAGGCCCGGCCAGAACCATCATCGGCCCTTCGTCGTGCCTGACCGCGGCGGTTTGATTTTCACTGAGCGGTTTCATAGAGCGGCCTTCCATATTTTTTACGCGCACAGCCGCGTAAGGGATTAGGTTCGCGTTCGGCTGGCGCAAAACACCTCGTAAGCGTAACTCTTTTGAAGTATTATAACTTATTTCTGTAAATTATGATATAATATATATACAAATGTATTTGGAGGCATTTATGAATATAGGCATCTTTACTGATACATATTATCCGCAAATAAACGGCGTCGTCACATCCACTCGCATGTTGGAAAAAGAACTGAACAAACTCGGTCACCAGGTATTTATTATAACGACCACTAACCCGGAGGTTACGCACGTCGCCCCGCGCGTGTTCCGCCTGCCCAGCATGCCGTTTATTTTCTTCCCGACGCAGCGGGTGACGTTCCTCTATTCGCCCAAACTGCTGATAAGGCTGAAACAGCTGAAATTGGACGTTGTCCATACACAGACGGAATTTCCTGTCGGCATATTCGGAAAAATTGTGTCCGAATTTTACCGGATTCCCATGGTGCATACCTATCATACCATGTATGAGGATTATGTACACTACATTGCTAACGGGCATCTGATAACCCCGAAAATCGCGCAGAAATTCAGCAGGCTGTTCTGCAACCGCGCCGACATTGTAATCGCGCCGGTGCGTAAGACCAAGGAATATTTGGAAGAAATCGGCGTATCGCGGCCTATTCGTATTATACCTACGGGTCTGGATTTTTCGCCGTTCGCCAGGGAAAACTTCACCGAGGAGCAGATAAGCCACGTTAAGGAAGAATTAGGTATAAGCCCCGGCGATCCGGTAATCGTCACAATCGGGCGTGTCGCTAAAGAAAAGAGCATAGATGTGCTGATCGATCAAATGCCGCGGCTGCGGGAAAAACTGTCCAACGTAAGACTGGTGGTCGTCGGGCCCGGCCCGTATTTGGACATCCTGAAACAGCAAGCTGAAAAGCTTTGCGTCACAGAATCGGTTATCTTTACGGGCGGCAAGCCCTGGGAGGTTATACCGATCTATTATCAAATTGGAGATGTGTTCGCCATGGCTTCAACCACAGAAACGCAGGGGCTGACATATATAGAGGCCATGGCGGGGAAAATTCCCGTTGTGGTCAAGAGCGATCGCAGCGTAGAAGGCGTTATCGTGCACGGTAAAACAGGGTATTGCTTTGAAAGGGACGATGAAGCGGCCGATCTGCTTTACCGTGCTCTGACCGAACGCGATGAGGCAAAGAAAATGGCCGAAGAGGGCTTTATAAAGATAAGCCTTCTGTCGGCCGCGCATTTCGCCCGTTCGGTTGAACAGGTTTATAATGAAGCTTTAGGTATGAAGTCCAAGCATAGAAAGCCCACTACATGGAATCTCTCATTTATTCGCGGGACGAAAGAGGACGAGGCGGAGTATTCGCCTTCAGAAGAAGCTTGAACCTACGTCGCGGTTCGCTCAACCGTGCTCACATGGACGCGAAAGGCTTTATCTTCATCAATATCCAGGCCGGATGCCAGCGATCTGTTGCCGATATCTTTCAGCAACGTCTCCTTGCCAATCGAACCGGTCATAAATAAAAAATTTCGCTCTATGAGTTTTGCTCCTTCAGCCACAGCTTGGTTATACATTTCGCCGAAGCTGTGGTTTATTTCATTATCGCCGTCCCACGGCATGTACCAGGGCTTTTTTTTGATGTTAAGATAATCTTCGCCGTCTTTGATTTCCTGCGTATGGATTATACTGGACATTACGTGCTCGCCGAGCGTTAAATCCTCGGCGAGTTCCATCAGCCTTTTCCGGCGTCCGCGTTTGGATTGCAGTATCCGCGTCAGACCCACCATATAGCGTATGGCGCTGAAAACCTCTTTTGAGCTGATCCGCCTGTTGTAAGCGTCGCTGACAGCGCTGCTTAGGGCCGCCGCGATTACCATGGCGTGGCTCTTTTCCGCCTTTATCAACTGCCACAGCTTTATGCCGGCGGGTTTTTCCCCGGACATGATTTTTAGCATTAACACGTCTATGGCCGTCTCAAAGCTGCGATGCCGAACGCTGTAGCGCAGACGCGGGGTTTTGTCGCCTTCCACTTGGAAACCGCTCTTGTAATATACATACGGGTGCGTACCGCAATCCAAGGCGTAATGCGATAAGTATCCGCAGATATAAGAAAAAATCATCAGCCGTTCATCGGCGGCGGCGGTCATATTGTCCAGCATATTCGAAAAAAACACGCGGACATTAGTTTTATGCATATCCACGCCAAGGTTTTTCATGTTCTTTTTTATTAACCCGGGCAGATAATAAAAAAACATATCAGGCCCCTGACAGCCTACATTGTATAATTGGCGACTGTCCCGCAAAATTTCCTGGATATCACGGGGAAGTTTATTAATGGTAGCCTCCCCGCATATATAATGCGTAATAAAGCCCGGCACGCGCAACACCCTTTCTAATATAGGATTATCTGCCAAAACAGTTTAATTATACATTTTTTATTGCCCTTGCGGCGATAATAGGTAACATTTATTGTATGCCGGCACTGACTGATTCGTTACCCGGTTTAGTGTAATTTAGCAAACGTTTGTTCTATTTTGAGAGCATACAGGGCAGAGAAGCGGCTATTCCGAGGTTTGATTGATTGAAAAGGAAATGGAGAACAAACAATGACATTCTGGGATTTCGGCAACGCCCACACTCTATGATGTTGTAATTTTCATATATTCGGAATACAAATCCTCAAACTTGTCAAACCTTTCGACCTTTCGGCCCACTTTCTTATATTCGTCCAAGTATTCGTCCATAGTGCGGAGAAAAGTTGCTTTGAACGTCTGCAAGTCGCCTGAATCGAAACTACTCATTAAGTCGAACTTAGGCGTGCCGCAGACCACTTCGGTCATTTCGTCGAGATAGTTCTGCGCGCCGAACGCCGCATGAAAGGCATAATTTTTGTCAGCCAAATCCGTACTGCGGATAATTTTATTACGGCAGTTGCACCATAATTCCTCATAAGTACCCCGTAGGTTTTCATATGTCGGCGTTGGTTTTT
Organism: Clostridiales bacterium; assembly: GCA_031282635.1. GTDB lineage: Bacteria > Bacillota > Clostridia > Lachnospirales > WQUN01 > JAISZF01. The sequence continues at coordinate 10,926 of JAITDJ010000251.1, read as the reverse complement.
CGACGAACTTTTCAATCATTTCTTCGTGCAATTTGATAAGACTTTTCATCACAGTGAACGCGGCGCGGCGCATTTCGTCTACGGTTTTTCCGTCTATGACCGCCATGTAATTCATCTCGAAGTCTTTCGGCAAGTATGAATAACCACGCAGTTCTTCAAGCCACCGCCGCGCGCCGCGCTTTATGTACGTATTATTCATACTGACAATCGCATTGATGGTGTTGTAAATCACGCCGCCCACTGCATAGCGCACCATACCAATTTCTTCTGCAAGCATGGCGTTAGCGTATTCCTGTTTGGCTTGGTCAATATGTTTGGCCGCTCGGTCAAGGCATGGTTTCCCTATAGGTTTCACCAGTTCATCCAGCGCCGCCTGTCGATAGGCATTGAGCTTATCCATATATTCGGGTTTGGCGACATATAAAATTTCCATATCCAACAAGCACGAGACCATTGAACTCTCCACCTTGGACTGCGAAGCGAGGCGCGGCTCCCAAGGCGTACAGTAAATATCGTAGCCCACATCGTCTAAAATGAAACAATAGCTGATTCCCCAACCCTGTTCAGTTACATTGACGATAATCAAGTCTAAGTCGCTATGTTCATGATAGTCTCCGTGACTGAATGAACCTGTTAACCCTATCAGTCCAATATCGTCCGGGAAATCACGTTTTGCTCGTTCGATTACCATGTCGATGATTTTCTTATTCTTCGCCAGCAGAGACTTTCTTACATATTCCTCCATATTGAAACACCTCCATAAATTAAGTATAACATGATTATCAGCAGTTCGGCTAGTCTTGCCGTAAATTCCCATGGCAAACTAAAATACTTTGAGTTAGCGTCTTGACATTGAATAATCCACGTGGTATTATTTAAAAATAAAACCAAGTAAGTCGGTTATATTTAATCATGGGCTGTACAGAGACGTCAAATTCCCGGTTAGCCCTGTAAACACAAACTGAAAGTGATTTTCTTTCAGCCAAAGCGGGTGAACTCATGAAAATTTCCACCAGAGGCCGTTACGGCCTGCGGGCCCTTATTGATCTGGCTTCGCGCGATGGGGAATGCGTTTCCGTTAGCAGCATCGCCCGGCGCCATGGTATTTCCGAGCATTATCTGGAACAATTACTGGCACAGATGAATAAGGCCGGGTTTGTCAAAAGTGTCCGCGGTTTATATGGCGGATATAAACTAAACAGGCCGGCGGAACAGATAACTGTAGCGGAAATTCTACGCACGCTGGAAGGTTCCATGTACCCTGTGGAATGCCTGTCTGACGCGGAAGTCAGTTCTTGCGGCAGCGGCGGCTGCGCCGGCTGCGTTACAAAGCCGGTATGGGAAAAGCTATACGACAGCATAAATGAAGTGCTGGAGTCTTACACGCTTTCCGATTTAGCCGGAGAGCCTGTGAACAGTAAAATTTAAGTTTGAACGGAGGAAGCGTTTTTTCACGCGCTATTTTATGGAAAAAATATATTTTGACCACGCGGCCACAACGCCCGTTCGCGCCGAGGTGTTGGAGGCAATGCTGCCGTATTTTACAGAACAATACGGTAATCCTTCCAGTATCTATGAAATTGCCCGATCCGCAAAAAAGGCGCTTGAAACGGCGCGCGATAAATCAGCCGCCGCTCTGGGCGCCGATCCCGCAGAGATCTTTTTTACAGGCGGCGGTACGGAATCCGACAACTGGGCTATAAGAGGTATAGCCGAACTGTATGAAAATAAGGGCAGTCATATAATAAGCAGCCGTATTGAGCATCACGCCGTTCTGCATACCTGTGAGTCTTTGAAGAAACGCGGGTTTGAGGTTACCTATCTGCCTGTTGACGAGGACGGTATTATCAGAATATCCGATCTGGAAAAAGCTATCCGGCCCGATACCATTCTTATAACAATTATGACCGCCAATAACGAGATTGGAAGTATTCAGCCCATAGAAGCGATTGGCGCTCTGGCCCGCGCGAAAGGCATTGCGTTTCATACCGACGCGGTTCAGGCTGTAGGGCATGTCCCCATAAATGTTAAATCCCATAACATAGACATGCTGTCTCTTTCCGCGCATAAACTCTACGGTCCCAAGGGCGTGGGCGCGTTGTATGTAAAAAAGGGCATCCCGCTGCGTTCATTTATCTTCGGAGGCGGTCAGGAACGCGGGCGCCGCGCGGGTACCGAAAATATACCGGGTATTGTAGCTCTGGGACGCGCGATTGAACTGGCGGTATCCGAGATGGAGGAAGATTCGCGGCGGCTGACCGCCCTGCGTAACAAGCTGATCGACGGCATACTTGCCTCTGTGCCGCACACCCGGCTGAATGGATCCAAGGACAAGAGGCTGCCTAATAATGTAAATGTGTCGTTTGAGTTTATTGAAGGCGAGTCACTCCTGCTGCTGCTGGATATGAAAGGAATTTTCGCTTCCAGCGGTTCGGCGTGTACCAGCGGTTCGCTGGATCCATCGCATGTATTGCTGGCCATCGGGCTCTCGCATGAAAAGGCTCACGGGTCGCTGCGCATTACTTTGGGGCGCTCGTCCACGGAAGAACAGGCGGAATATTTCCTGAAAGAACTGCCGCCGATTGTTTCCAGGCTGAGGGATATGTCGCCGCTTTATGAGGAATATTTAAAAACTTCGAGGCAGCGGATTTCAAAATAGACACTAATCAGAAAGGCAGGTGCGGCCGCGGACGCGGCTAAATTATGCTGTACAGTGAAAAAGTTATGGATCATTTCATGAACCCCAGGAACGTAGGAGAAATAGAGGACCCCAGCGGCGTGGGCACAGTGGGCAACGTCAAGTGCGGGGATATTATGAAGGTTTACCTGAAGATTACTGACAGCGGCGTTGTGGAGGACGCGAAGTTCAAGACATTCGGCTGCGGCGCCGCTGTCGCGACATCCAGCATGGCGACCGAAATGATTAAGGGCCGGACAATAAACGAAGCGCTGCATATTACCAATAGGGCTGTTATGGAGGCCCTGGACGGCTTGCCTCCCATAAAAGTGCATTGTTCCTGTTTGGCCGAAGAAGCGCTTCACGCCGCTTTATGGGACTACGCTCAAAAGAACGGCTTGGCCATAGAGGGGTTGAAACCTCCGGTAAGCGATATTGAAGATCTGCATGAAGGCGCCTTTGTATAAAATATGAAAAAACGTGTTGTTATAGGCATGTCAGGCGGCGTCGACAGTTCGGCGGCCGCCTGTATTCTATTGGAGCGAGGCTATGACGTTATCGGCGTCACCCTGCAAATATGGCAGGATGAAACTCCTGACGCCATTCAAGCCCAAAGCGGATGCTGCGGTCTGACAGCGGTGGAGGACGCGCGGCGGGTGGCGGAACGCTTGGATATTCCGTATTATGTGCTTAATTTTAAAACGGATTTCCGAAATTATGTAATTGATTATTTTGTGCGTGAATATATGGCGGGCCGTACGCCAAACCCGTGCATTGCCTGCAACCGGCATGTAAAATGGGAATCGCTTTTGTCTAAAGTCAGACAGCTTGACGCCGATTATATCGCTACCGGCCATTACGCGCGCACCGGCAGGCATCCCGATACCGGGCGTTTATGTATAAGCTGTTCAGCCGCGCAAGGCAAGGATCAATCCTACGCCCTGTACCCGTTAACGCAGGCGCAGCTTGCCGCTACGCTGCTGCCCGCGGGGGATTATCGTAAAGAGGATATACGGCGGTTTGCCGCGGAGCGTAATCTGCCTGTCGCGCATAAGCCGGACAGCCAGGATATCTGCTTCGTGCCGGACGGAGATTACGCGCGGTTTATTAAAGAGTACACATACGCAGAGTCCCCGGAAGGGGATTTCATTGACGAAACGGGCGGCGTTTTGGGCAGGCACAAAGGCGTTATCCACTATACGGTGGGGCAGCGCAAAGGCCTGGGCATAGCGTTCGGCAGGCCGTTATATGTAAAATCCATAAACGCCCCCGATAATACCGTTACGCTCGCGGAAGACGTGTCGGTTTCGAAAATGATTGTAAAAGATGTGAACTGGATGGCGTTTGAGCCCTTCCAGGGCGAGCGCCGTTTAAGTGTAAAGATCCGTTACAGCCACAAAGCGGCCGGTTGTACGGCGTTTGTTGAACGCGGCCTGGATTCGCGAATCCGCTGCCGGTTTGATGTTCCGCAGCGCGCGGTAACACCGGGGCAGGCGGCGGTGTTTTATGACGGGGAGTATGTCGCGTTCGGCGGAATTATTGAATAAACCCCGTCTTTTTCCGTTAATTCCATCCTATTTTCAACATAATAAATGTAAATATCCGCCATCTGACGGATATCCGAATCTTCGGCCGGACGTGCAGTCACGCCGTTTCGTTCCTCTCGAATTTACTCCAATCGCTTCTCAGGTAGAATATAAAGATTGCCGACGCCGCAATCATCCACGTGAGCGGATACCCCATGGCGACTGTGGTTATCGAGTAGTTTATCCTGGTAATAAAGAACAGGTATATCTGGCGAAGCGCCACGAAGGAGAATATGCAGACGAATGTGGGAAAGCGGGTGCTGCCCGCCCCGCGAAGCGCACCTGGTATAATCTGCGTACCGCTCAAAACGAACTGGAAAGGCGCGAATACCCATATATACCGCATGCCGGCCTCAAGCACCTCGTCGTCAGGCGAAAAGGCACGCAGCAACCCCCTTCCGAATATAAGCGTGATAGTCGAGATCAACACCGTAACGGGAACACCGAGCAGCATTGATTGCCGCACACCCAGTCTCGCCCGTTTTGCCTGGCCCGCCCCCAGGTTTTGGCTGACGAAAGTAGCCACGGCTATGGCCATTGTCTGCACGGGAAGCTGCGCAAAAGCGTCTATCTTTTGTGCGGCGCTGTAGCCGGCCAGGCTGATCGCGCCCAACCCGTTAAAATACGATTGCACCAATGTATTGGAAAAACTCACGATTGTTCCCTGAATGCCGCTCGGCAGGCCTATACCCACTATCTGTTTCAGGATGGGAAAGTCTACGCGCAGGTCCTTGAAATTGAGCAGCCGTTCGCCTTTGCCTTTATGTAAAGCCATTAAGGCCAATACCATAGCGACGGCCTCCGCGATCACAGTCGAAACGGCGACCCCGGCCACACCCCAGTGAAACACGTTAACAAACATCAGGTCGCCGAAGATATTCAGAATGCAGGATACAATCAAAAAAAACAAGGGCTGCCGGCTGTTGCCCAAAGCGTTGAGGATTGAAGCTCCGGCGTTGTATATGGAAAGCGCGATCAAACCGCCGAAATAAATAACCAGATAGGTATACGCGTCCGGCATGATCTCTTCCGGCGTTCCCATAAACCGCAGCAGCGGCCTTAACCATACTATGCCTATAACCGATAAAACCACGCCCATAACCGCGGACAGCGCAATCGTGGTATGTATGGCCTTAAGCAGGCTCTTTCTGTCCCTCGCGCCGAAATAGCGCGACGCCATGACCCCCGCGCCCGCGAACATACCCATTGCGAAAGCGATAATCATGTTAATCAGCGGAGCAGTGGAACCGACCGCCGCCAAGGCCTCTTTGCTGACAAAATTACCCACCACAATGGCGTCAACCGCGTTATAAAGCTGCTGAAAGAGATTCCCCAGCAAGAGCGGAACCGCAAAGTAAACCAGCTGGCTGATAATATTGCCGCCGGTCATATCACCGGTCGATGACCCTCGCCTACGAAACATAACTCTCACCTATTCTCGTTTTCTGTTAATCATAAACCTATGATTGGCCCGTGTCAACGCGCGGAGCGTTTCGCTGGCTGCGCGCAGTGAACTGTTTTAAAAGCCGGGCTTCCGATTTGAGGCCCGGCTTTTCCTGCGTCTTTCGGCCCCGCGCATAGCTCAATTCAATAGGGCAATAATATTATAAAGAGCGAAGAAAGGTTGGTAGGAAATCTTGAATGGATTAAAAAGCATAAAGGCGCGTGTAAGCGGTGTAACGGCTGTTACCATATTATTGGGCATCGCGGCTCTTATGCTGGTACTCTATCTTTCGCTGCGGAGCCACGCTGATCAGACAGCCCGAGACATTTTGGAAAAAACAGGAGAACATTATATTGACACGATTAACGACGCATTTTCGTATCCAAGTAAATTCGCGCGGATTATAGCTTCAGACGCCGCGTTTTACGCGAATACGCTGTCTTATAATCGCGTTTTACTGAGTGAAAAGGTACTGCACGCGTTCTTACAATATCCTGATATAGACAGATTATCGATTATGTTCGAACCAAACGCTTATGATGGTCTGGATAATCTGTACGCGGGTACAAATTATGGCGCCCAAAAGAATGGCAGGGTTTCTTTTTACTATTTAAAAACAGACGGCCAGGCGCGGTTTGTAAACGGCGTGAAAGAAAATGAGGAAGAGTTTACGCAAGACTATTACTGTATGCCTTTTCAGACAAAAAAAACAACTATATCGGAGCCTCGCCCGTATGCGACCGACGGATCCGCGCATGAGACGATTACTGTCTCCGAGCCGGTTTTTAATTCTTCTTCGGAGGTTATAGGCGTTGTTACCGCGGATATTTTCTTAGAAAAACTGTTTAACGGATTAAAAGACCAGAAATTATTTTCAACAGGCTATATGATTCTTACAAATGCTAACGGAACAGTTATTTACAGCCCTGTTCAGGAGCATACGTTCAAGAACAAAAAAGATGTAGGCCTGGATTATCACTCTTCGCCGGACGCGGCGGTTTACGCTGACACGGTCTCGATTGTCAACGGCCAAAAAAGCCTGGAAGTTACTCTGCCTGTTAAACTGTCCGATATGGAAGAGACATTCTATCTTTCAATAATCGCGCCTTATAATGAAATAAACGCGGCGACTAACCGGATGATAACAACGAGCGGGCTTATACTGCTGACGGTTTCGATCGCGCTGATCACGATAACATATATTACGGTATCCCGTGCTCTGAAGCCCGTGAATAACCTGGTTTCCATTTCTCAAAAAATCTCTGAGGGCAATTTTGACGTTGAGAATACCATTTTCGTAAATGATGAAATCGGTATTCTGAGCGGAAACTTTTCTAAAATGATAGGCGTTGTCAACCATCTGATCACGGATTTGGAGGAATTGTCCTCCATGCATAACGCGGGCCACATGGATTTCAGTCTGAATCCGGAAGATTACACGGGCGTTTACATGCGGCTCGTCGAAAACTCGAACCGTATGGCGCGCAATTACGCGGACAGAGTCGGCGAGGCAATAGATGTTGCGCAGAGATTCGCCAACGGAAATTTCGATGTGGACATAACAGACTACCCTAATGATATGTCGCGGCTCAGTTCGGCAATGCTGCTGCTGAAGGAGAATTTGCTGGCTGTTAGGGGCGAGATCAATCAGCTGGTAATTTCCGGCGCTGAGGGCGAATTATCTAACAGAGCGGGCGTCGATTCGTTCAACGGCAACTGGAAGGATCTGCTTACAGGTTTGAACCGCATATTAGACTCGGTCATTAAGCCGATCGAAGAGTCGCGGGCCGTTATGAAAGAAATGGCCGCGGGTAATTTCAGCGTAATGGTTACAGGCGATTATAAAGGCGGCTACGCGCAGATGAAAGAATCATTGAACAGTACCGTCCGTTCCATAAACAACTATATCGTTGAGATTACGCGGATTCTGGGCGATCTGGCCGGGGGAGATCTGTGTGTGGGCATTGAGCGTCAGTATAAAGGACAGTTTAAAAATATCGGGGAGTTCACGGGAAAGGGTTTGCCGTTGTGGCCGAGGAAGTGCGGAATCTGGCTTCCAAAAGCCAGGATGCGGCGAAAAACACAACTGATTTAATTGAAGGCGCTATTGAAAACGTCAATAATGGATCGAAAAACGCGGATTCCACGTCCGAGGCCTTAATTACAATAGTAAGCGATACGCGTGAGGTTTCGGAGATTATTTCAAATATATCTTCATCCGCGCGGGAGCAAGCGGATTCTATCACTGCTATCTCAGATTCAGTAAGGCAGATCAACGAAGTCGTGCAAACGAATACCGCCGTTTCCGAAGAATTCGCGGCGGCCGCACAGGAATTGAATTCCCAGGCGGAAAGGCTAAAGGAATTGGTTTCATTTTTCAGGCTATCGGAAGCGCATAAGACGTATGTTATAAGCGCGTAAAGCAAAAACAGCCCCGAAGTGTTTTTCGGGGCTGTTTTTGCGTAAATATCTGCTTTTTATCCAAGCCGTCCGTATATACATGCGCGTTAAATCTTTAAGCATGAATGATAAAATTTTACAATCATCTTGACAACCCTTTTAGAATTGAGTATACTCATTATCGATACTACATATATAGATAATTTATATATCGATAATTAGTATATTAATAATCACTATACTTGAAAGGGGTTTTTTATGTCCGCTAAAATGCCTATGTCCATTATACTGTATAACAGGCTGGTCAGTTATCTGCATTATTTGAAGGCAATGCTGGAAAGCGGCTCGGACACTGTTTCATCCAGCGTCATCGCAAACGCGCTCGGAGCGAACGATGTGCAGATACGAAAGGATCTCGCCATTGTCAGTAACAAAGGCAGACCTAAAATCGGATATGTCACAAAGGAACTGATTGCCGATTTAGAGCATTATTTGGGCTATGACAAACGCATGGACGCTGTACTGGCCGGTGTGGGGAATTTGGGAAAGGCTCTGCTTTCCTATGAAAATTTTCAAAACTACGGTGTGAAAATCGTCGCGGCGTTTGATATCGACCCCGCGCTTATCGATACCGAGATAAGCGGCGTCAAAATTTTGGATGTTTCCAGACTGGTAAATCTTTGCGGTCGTCTGAAAGCGAATATAGGCATTATTGCCGTACCATTTAATGAAGCGCAGGGTATTTGCGACAAAATGGCGGCGGGAGGCGTACGCGCTATTTGGAATTTTGCCCCGACTCATCTGCGGACGCCGGAACATCTCATCGTGAAAAATGAGGATATGGCCGCGTCATTGGCGGTTTTAACCAAACAACTTACCGAGAACATCCTTATGGATTTTGATCTTTAACATAGGGAGTGTGTTATTTCGCAAGGCGTACTATGTGGAGGAATAAACTATGAGCATAGGGTTTACGACAAAATTTGAAAAGGTTTGCGCCATACTCGATAAATATGAGCGCAACCCGCATCGGTTAATTGCTATTTTACAGGAAATTCAAGAGGAATACGCCTATCTGCCGGAGGATATTATGACATATACGGCGAACGCGCTTGGCGTCACACCGGGTTCGGTGTTCGGCGCGGCGACTTTTTACTCCCACTTTACGCTTGAGCCGAAGGGCAAATATGTCATCAAGGTTTGCGATGGAACCGCCTGCCATGTTAAAAAATCGGCGGATATTATCAAAACGCTGGAAACGGGATTGGGGCTTTCAGCGAAAAAGAAAACATCGGACGATATGCTGTTTACGCTGGAAACTGTGGCGTGCCTTGGGGCATGCGGCCTCGCGCCCGTGGTGGTTGTCAACGAAAATGTACACAGCTCGATGACCAAGGATAAAACACTCGGCCTGCTGAAAAAAATCCGGGAGGAGGAAGCCGCCGATGCCTGATTTACTTACGTTGGAAGAGCGCAAAGAACGATATGAGCTGTCCGCGGATTACAAAACCCGTGTTATCATCTGCGCCGGAACCGGCTGTATGGCAAACGGCTCACTAAAAATTTACGAAAAATTTCGGGATGAGTTAAAGGCGCGAGGGCTTTCCGTCAAGACCGCGCTTGAAAATGAAAAAGCTGATTACGCGCTCGCGGAAACCGGCTGCCAGGGCTTCTGCCAGATGGGGCCCCTGGTGACATTACAGCCTCGAGGCATACTGTACATAAAGGTGAGGCCGGAGGATGTCACGGAGATCATTGAAAAAACGCTGATAAACAGTGAAATTATTGAGCGGCTGCTTTATCAGAAGCCGGATAGCGGAGAGAGGGTACGCCACGCCAGAAATGTGCCGTTCTACGCCAAACAACGGCGCATGATGCTTAACATGTGCGGCGCGATTGACGTGAAAGATCTGAATGAGTACATTGCCAAGGGCGGATATTTTCAGGCAAGAAAAGTTTTATGTGAAATGAACGGCAATGAGATTTGCGAGGCAATTTCAAATTCCGGGCTGCGCGGACGCGGCGGCGGGGGCTTTCCCACCGGACGCAAATGGGGTTTAACCCGCGCGCATGATAACGAGACAAAATATGTCATTTGCAACGGCGATGAAGGCGACCCCGGCGCGTTTATGGACAGATGCGTCATGGAGGGCAACCCTCACGCCGTTCTGGAAGGGATGCTTATCGCGGCAAAGGCGGTAAACGCCGCAGAGGGATATATCTATGTCCGCATGGAGTACCCGCTGGCGGTACGACGGTTGAAAATAGCGATTGAAACGGCCAGGAAGGCCGGCATACTGGGTAAAAACATCTTTGGTTCCGGCGTGGATTTTGATGTTTCGGTTATGGAGGGCGCGGGGGCGTTTGTATGCGGTGAAGAATCCGCATTGATTGCCTCTATTGAAGGCAGACGCGGAATGCCCGCGATCAAACCGCCGTTCCCCGCTGAAAAGGGGCTTTTCGGCAAACCGACGCTGATCAACAACGTGGAGACTTTTGCCACTGTTCCTCTGATTCTGAGGATGGGCGTGGAGGAATACGCAAAGCTGGGCGCGCCAAACGCCAAAGGTACAAAGACATTCGCCCTTACAGGGCACGTGGCTAATACAGGTCTGATTGAAGTGCCGTTTGGCGCTACCCTGAGGGAAATTGTGGGTGAAATCGGCGGCGGCGTGATGAACGACGACGGTACGCTGTGCGGCTGTAATTTCAAGGCCGTGCAAATCGGCGGGCCTTCCGGCGGCTGTTTGACGCTGGAGCATTTGGATTTACCGCTGGACTACGATAATTTGCAGTCTGTGGGGGCAATGATCGGTTCG
>JAITDJ010000227.1 GCA_031282635.1 Clostridiales bacterium | reverse complement strand
TGACAGCGTCGGAGATATGCCTGAGAATAAAAAGCCTGGGGGTAAATACTGTAATCTATACGGATATTTCAAAGGACGGCATGATGCTGGGCCCGAATGTCGAAGCTACCGCGCGGTTGCTGGCGGAAACCGGCATGGATATAATCGCCTCGGGGGGCGTATCATGTATGGATGATTTGAAGCGGATTTCAGAAACAGGGGTTTCGGGCGTTATTGTGGGTAAGGCGCTGTTTACCGGCGCGGTCAGGCTGGGGGAGGCTGTACGGCTGTTCGGTTGAATGAACGTCCGGTTTGCGGTATACTTAATATATTGTTTGTCTTCATCCCATAACTTAATGTTCCGCGCGGGGCTGATCCTAGACGCCGCATGACGGCAAGGGGGGGTTCTTTGCATACCAAACGTATAATCCCCTGCCTGGACGTAAAAAACGGCAGGGTTGTAAAGGGTGTAAACTTTGTTAATTTGAGGGACGCGGGGGATCCGGTGGAAACAGCGTCTTTTTACAATGAAGAGATGGCGGATGAACTGATATTTCTTGATATAACGGCTTCATCGGACGCGCGTGATATAATGGCCGATGTGGCGGCGCGGGTCGCTGAAACAGTATTCATACCTTTTACCGTAGGGGGCGGCATACGTGATTTGGACGATTTCAGACGCGTATTGAAAGCCGGCGCCGACAAGATTTCAGTGAATTCCGCGGCGTTGGCCGATCCGGAACTTATTAACCGGGCGGCCGGCCGGTTTGGCAGTTCTACAGTGGTGGTCGCCATAGACGCCAAGCGGCGGGAGGATCGTTCCGGGTATGACGTATATCTGAACGGCGGCAGGGTAAACACAGGCAAAGACGCGTTAAAGTGGGCGGAGGAGGTGGAAAGGCGCGGCGCCGGCGAAATATTGCTGACCAGTATGAATACGGATGGCGTCAAAACCGGTTACGACATCCCCATTACAGCGCAAATAGCCGAATCGGTCGGCATTCCGGTTATAGCGTCGGGCGGCGCGGGGACGCCCCAGCATTTCCACGACGCGCTTACGGCGGGCAAGGCGGACGCCGCGTTGGCCGCGTCACTTTTTCATTACCGTGAAATCTCTATTCTGGATGTGAAACGCTATCTGCGTTGTAAAAATGTGCCGATACGGCTGTGAGGCGGCAGTATGGAATGGATTAATGAAATAAAGTTTGACGAAAACGGCTTGGTTCCTATTATAGCCCAGGATTACCATACCGGCGAGGTTTTGATGCTGGCGTACACGAACCTTGAAGCGCTGGGTAAAACGCTGAAAACCGGGAAGATGCATTATTTCAGCCGCTCCCGTCAAAAGCTATGGCTGAAAGGGGAAACATCCGGGCATATTCAGACGCTGCTGACGCTGTATTATGACTGCGATATTGATTCGCTGCTGGCGGTAGTTAAACAGGAGGGGGAGGCCTGCCACACCGGTAACAGGACGTGCTTTTACCGCGTTGGCTATGGCGCGGAATCATATTCTTGGGATCACTTAAAAGCCTTGTACAGCACGTCTCTGGCCCGGAAAGAAAACCCAAAGGCAGGTTCGTATACCAATTATCTGTTTGACAAGGGCATAGATAAAATACTGAAAAAGGTCGGTGAGGAAAGCGCCGAGGTGATCATCGCCGCAAAGAATAACAGTAAAGACGAGATTACTTATGAAACAGCCGATTTGCTTTATCACTTAAGCGTTATGCTGGCGGATCGCGGCGTGCGTTGGGAGGACGTGTACGCGGAATTGGCGCGGAGAAGGAAACCGTAATAACTGTTTGTGGACATGCAACAAATATTCAATCTCTCATAAAATGTACTATACACGAATCGGTCGCTAATTTCGATTCGCGTTATGTATGATTTGAGGGGGTTTTTTATGGCCGCACTTGGAGCCGGGTGCCCGCCCGCTCAAGGCGCAGGCAACGAGCTGGCGCTGCCGCTCTTGCTGATGATTTTGAGCCCAGGCTTGTTTGGGGGCGATAATTCGCTGCTGCTGTTTATTTTGATTATCGCTATGTCGTCCGGAGGCAGGTTAATCTAAAATAAGGAGGGGATATTAAAAAAATTTAATGTGTTGCAAACCTTTTGTTCATTTTTAACCTTTATACTGAGAAAGGAGTGATTAATAGAGTTATAATGTACAATGCGGCGGTAAGTAAGCCAAAGGAGAGAGGAGTGAATTACATTTCCGCGGGCCGCTTTGGATTATAGGAAACGAGGGATAAATATAGTGAAGATGATAATCGGCGGTTTGCTGGTCAGTGTTTTACTTTCGTCACCGGCTAACGGATCTTCAGATATACAGGCCGACGCCTACTGCGTTACATACGATTCGCATTTGCGGATAGAAAACGTGAATAAAGTTTTAACAGGCATTAAGGAGAACCCCCAGCTAATGAAGATAAATGAATTGATTGCCGCTATAGACGAAAAGAACCGCAGCCTTAAAAATCTGCTTAAGGAAAAAACAAAAGTAATTGATAAGATTCAGACTCTGCTTGATTTCCGCGCATATACCAAAAAGCCGCTGAACGAGACGCAATTAGATTCATTCACAAGCTTTACAGGGTTTTATAACCAGAAGGCGGGCGCGCTGCAAAGCGCTTTGCTGAAGATTGACGCAGACAAGGAACTGATGGCCTCGAAAAGGGAATTACTGCATAGAGAAGCAAATTATACAGCCATAATTAATGAGTTAACGTCATTCAGTGAAAATTTAAGCGACGCGATTCGATACCTGCGCGGGATTATTGAATTTGGCAACAGCATGTTACAGGTTTTATAGGGACGGCTTCTTACCGTCCCTTTTTACGTGCGGCCGGCGGGAGCGTTACGCCGACGGAACGCTTTTTAGTCATAAATTCCCCTTATGCGCAGTAAAATGAATTAGACGCAATGCGTATTCAAGAGGGGGAGACTATGAAAACTGAGGTTAAAACAGAAAATTCCAGGTTTCATTCGCTGGTTTCGGGCGTATTGGTTGGTTATGCTATTACATGCATAATCTTTCTGGGATATTCCATGCTTATTACGTACACATCGCTGACTGAGGATAAAATGCCGTTGGTCGTCGCCGGCGCCACGCTTATCTCCGTTATAGTCGCGGGTTTTGACGCGGCCCGGGGAGCGGAAAACAAGGGTTGGTTCTGGGGCATAGTCGCCGGCTTGATATACGCGCTGATCTTGCTGATCATCATGACGCTTGTGCTTAAGGGATTTACGGTGGATTCCCGCACCGTAACCGTACTTGTTTTGTCGCTTGCCGGCGGCGGCCTGGGCGGCGTAGTCGGCATAAATTTTAGAAAATGATTGGCAAACGGCGGATCTTATGTTATAATCTCCCTAATAGAATAGGGAGGTTAATATGAAACATATACATACCATTAAGCCCGCGTCATTCGCGAAGATACTGCAAAGAGCGGGCTGCGGCGAATGTCAGACGTCTTGTCAGTCCGCTTGCAAAACCTCGTGCACTGTGGGCAATCAAATATGCGAGAACTCAAGAATAAATAAACCTGTTGTTAACACAAGGGCGTAGGTTTTTTCAAAAGTGTTGGCGCAATCCGCTTTTCCGCCGTTACGGGGGAAGAGTGGATTTTTTTTGGAGGGCTGGGCATTGATTCATAAATTTTCCATGAATAGTATGTTTATTGTAATGGATATTAATAGTGGGGCTATTCACACAGTGGACGAGATGACTTACAAACTGTTGGAGCATGCGCATAGCAGGGCCGATTTGGATAATACGCGCATGTTTCTTGAAACATACGGCGGAGAATATCCCGAAGCGGATATATTGAGCGCCATTGAAGAACTGAAGGAAGCCGCCGGCGGCGGCGCTTTATTTGCGCCTGATATATACGAAGGTTATACCGGCGGAAAAAACGGCGGTATTGTTAAAGCGCTGTGCCTTCATATCGCGCATGACTGCAACCTGCGATGCAAATACTGTTTCGCGGGCAAGGGCGCGTATAACGGAGAGCGGGGGCTAATGAGCGCCGACGTGGGCCGGGCCGCCATAGACTTTCTGATTGAGCGGTCGAAAGGACGCCGGCAGCTTGAAGTCGATTTTTTCGGCGGCGAGCCTACCGTAAATTTTGATACGGTTAAGGAGATTGTTTCGTATGCCCGCCGGCGCGAGGTGGAATACGAAAAAAACATACGCTTTACGCTGACAACTAACGGCGTGGCGTTGGATGATTCATTAATGGATTATGTTAACAGGCATATGCGCAACGTCGTGCTGTCGGCCGACGGGCGGAAATCCGTAAACGACAGAATGCGGACAACCCTTGGGGGCGGCGGCAGTTATGACGCGATAATGCCTAAATTTCAAAAACTGGCGGACAGCCGCGGCCAGGAAAACTATTATATACGCGGCACATATACCCGCGAAAATTTGGATTTCGCCGAGGATGTGAAGCACTTGGCGGATATGGGCTTCCGACAGATTTCCATGGAACCGGTGGTCGCCGAAAAGGGGGCGGATTATGCTCTGCGTGAAGAGGATTTAACCGAACTGTTCAGACAATATGAAATATTGGCGGAGGAGATGCTGAAGCGGGAGCAGGAAGGCAGGGGTTTTAATTTTTTCCATTTTACGGTTGATCTGGACGGAGGCCCCTGCGTAATAAAACGTCTGACCGGCTGCGGGGCGGGTATGGAGTATCTGGCGGTTACTCCGGAAGGGGATCTGTACCCATGTCACCAGTTTGTGGGTCAGCGGCATTTTATCATGGGCAATGTGTTTGATGGGATATCGGATAACGGCGCGCGGATACGAAAGGCGTTTTCCGCCTGCAGCGTATACGCCAAACCCGGGTGTAAAAGCTGTTGGGCCAGGTATTACTGCGGCGGCGGGTGCGCGGCGGCGGCGTATTTTCAGTCGGGAGATATCCTTTCTCCTTATTCGCTGGCCTGCGAACTAATGCGCAAACGTATTGAGTGCGCTGTGTATATAAATGCGGTAAAAGTATTGACGACCTGATTTATTGACATTATAATTGCTTTTAGCGAAAGTTGCGTCAACTATGGAGGAGGATGCGTGTGAAAGGCAGGAGCTTGTTTTTTGTGGCGTTGGCGGTCGTGGCGGCCGCGGGTCTGGCTGTATTATCGTATTTCGGCATTGGCCCCGAACATACGCTTGGGGTGGGCGGCATCAGGCAAGGACTGGATTTGCGCGGCGGCGTCTCTATTGTTTACACGGCGAAAGACTACAACCCCAACCAGACTGAAATGAACGCCGCGATCAGTCTGATCCGACGCAGGCTGGATAGTAAGAACTATACGGAAGCGGAGGTCGGGCAGCAGGGTTCCGATCAGATCCGCGCAGACATACCCGGCGCCGGCGACGCCGAGCAGGCGGTAAGGGAGCTGGGCGCCACCGCGCTTTTGACGTTCAAAGACGAGGCCGGCAACACACTGCTGACAGGCAGCGACGTATCCGACGCCAAACGGCAGTATATGTCCGCCAGCCAGGGCACGGCGGGGCAATATGTCGTGTCGCTGTCATTCAATTCTGACGGTGTGAAAAAATTCGCGGATGCCACAGCCGCCAACCTGAATAAAACGATCTCCATATTTCTGGACAACGAAATGATCTCCAGTCCCACTGTAAACGCCGCTATTACTGACGGCAACGCCATTATAGAAAGCAGTACCTTTACTGCGGAATCCTCTGAGATGCTTGCCCGCACCATACGGGAAGGCTCGCTGCCATTCGCTCTGGAAGTGCTTTCCGTTAATAACGTAGGCGCCACACTGGGTGTAAATGCGCTGAACACGGGCATTATAGCCGGCGTAATCGGCGCCGGGTTCGTGCTGGTGTTTATGCTGGTTATTTATCGTATGTCTGGTCTGGCTGCGGATATCGCTTTGGTTATATATGTAGGCATAGTGCTTTTATTACTGAGCCTGTTTTCGATAACGCTGACACTGCCCGGTATAGCGGGTATCATATTGTCTATAGGAATGGCTGTGGACGCGAACGTGATAATCTTTGAGCGCATGCGCGAGGAGATCTCGTCCGGCCGTTCTATCCACGCATCAATTGATGCGAGCTTTAGGCGGGCTTTCCCCGCCATATTGGACAGCAATGTAACCACGCTTATTGCCGCCGCAGTGCTTTTCTGGCTGGGCACCGGCCCGATTAAAGGGTTCGCGCAGACGCTGGCTATCGGCATTGTCGTATCCATGTTCACCGCGCTGACCGTTACGCGTTTCATTCTCAAAAATTTGGCCGGCGCCGGGCTGAACGTCCCCAAGATGTTTATACCCGTTAAAAAGGAGGCCTGAGCGGAGTGCTGCGTGTTGCTGAAAACAGAAAATATTATATTATCCCCTTTTTAGCCGTATTACTGATTGGCCTGATTAGCATAATCGTCAACTCCGCTTCCGGCAGGGGCGCTTTTAATTATGACGTGGAGTTTTCAGGAGGCACTTCTTTCCAAATTGATCTTGGCCGTGAGTTTGACAACGATGAAATTGCCGAGATTGTCCGTGAGACCACGGGGCAGGATGCTCCGCAAATACAGCGCGTTTCCGGCACAAACCAGGTTATGATCCGGATGCGTTCGGTTGATCAGGAAACACGCGCCAAACTGATGGAGCGGATTAAAGAAAAGTATGTCATAACCGACGATGCGTTCACGTACTCGGATATCAGCGCGACAGTCAGCGCGGATATGCAGTCTTCGGCGATTCTGGCTGTGGTATGCGCGTGCGCGGCCATGCTTGTGTATGTGTCTCTGCGTTTCAGGGACATACGGATGGGTTCCGCCGCTATTATGGCGTTGCTGCACGACTCGCTGGTAATGATCATGTTTTATGGAATACTGCGCATTCCGCTCAATTATTCGTTTATAGCGGCCGTTTTAACTATACTGGGTTATTCGATTAACGCGACTATAGTTATTTTTGACCGCATCCGTGAGAACCGCGGCCTAATGCGCAAATCATCAATAATTGAGCTGATTGACGTCAGTATTACGCAGACAATGCGCAGGTCCGTCTTCACCTCGCTGACAGTGTTTATAGTCGTACTTATTTTATATATTTTAGGTGTGTCGTCTATTAAGGAATTTTCACTGCCTATAATGATCGGCGTTGTCGCGGGCGGCTATTCGTCTATTTTCCTGGCGGGAACGTTTTGGTACATGCTCAATAAGAAGCCGGAAGCCGCTCCGGCGGTTCAATCCTCTGAAAGGCCGCCGGTTTCGGCTAAACTTTCAGATGCCGCGCCCCAAAGGATAAACAAGGCCGCCGGCGCTGAATACAACAACGTCAGGCCGTTAAGCTCCACGCCGCGGAAGAAAAGAAGGCGCAGATAATTGCCTCGTCGGCGCCTTTCTGTGAAATGGTATGAAAGCTATGGCATAAGCCATAGCTTTTTTTTGCACTATAATATAGGGGGTATTATAGTGAAAATTAAGATGAAAGGCATTTATAAATCGTTTGGCGCGGATAATGTGCTGACGAATGTGGACTTCAGCGTGTCTGAAGGTGAGACAGTCGCGCTGTTAGGTGAAAGCGGGGCGGGCAAGTCTACGCTTATGTCTATTCTGGGCGGCGCTGAGTCCGCGGATAAGGGCGAGATAACCATTGACGGCGCTCCGCTGCGGTTCCGTTCACCGGCAGACGCCATTAAAGCGGGTATATTCGCGGTTTATCATGATCTGGACCCGGTAAGCGACCTAAAGGTTTATGAATATATATTTTTGGGGCGTGAGATTTCAACATATGGGATATTGCGCAATAGGTCAATGAAGACGGAAACCGCGTGCGTTCTGGGGAAAATAGCGCCGGAAATAGACCCCGGGGCATTATTGTCCGGCTTAAGCAAAGTCGATCGTCGGATCGTTGGCATATGCAGAGCGTTTTTATCAGGCGCGTCAGTTATTATTCTGGACGAGGCGATGAAATCATTAGCCGAAGAGCCTGTGCAGCGTATTTTAAAAATGTTTTTAAGTATGGGGTGCAATGGAACGGCAGTGGTTTTTGTATCAAATAATTTTGTATCGAATAATATGAAGGATCCGCTGAATATTTGTTCACGATTCGTAATAATGCGTGATGGAACCGTTGCCGGAGAATATGCCAGGGAGCATGTCAACGCGGATATGATCCGCCGGCGCCTCCGAAGTGACAGCGGCATAAGTTACTCGAAAGGCAGTCGGTTTGTCAGCCGTTACTGCGTGCTGAAAGTCAGTTCCTCTGATTGTTCTTTCTACGTTAACAGGGGGGAAGTATTGGGAATAACCGGCAGCGGGCTCAGTGAACTGTTTATGCCCGCCGCGGGGGTGGGGAAGCCATTATCAGGTAAAATTTACTTGCATGGGAAGGCGATCCGCGTGAAGGATCCCGCGTCCGCGATAAAACTGGGTATTGCCTTCGCGCCGCGCGACCGCCGGAAAAACGGTATATTTCCCGATATGAACACTATG
>JAITDJ010000179.1 GCA_031282635.1 Clostridiales bacterium | reverse complement strand
CAGGTCGGTCTCCACCGTTGCCCTATCCTCCGGACGAGTAAAAGCAAACTTAGTATTCCCAAATTTTTGTTAGATTATTCCATTTACACGGATTGCGCGACACTCCCGCGGGCTTTTCGCCGCCCCGCGCCGTGTCCGCTTTGCCCTGCGGGTCGGCGGTCTCCGCGACGGCGGCGGCAAGGGCGCGGCGCGTGAAGTCGGTGAGCAGCGTCCGCTTGGCGAACGCCTCAAACTGCCCGTCGGTCAAATTGATTGTGTCGGGCAGCAGCTTTTCGAGAAGCCCGCCGCGCTTGCATATACGGTTGGTTCTCGCCTTGCGTTCTTCTTCTTTCTGCTGACGCATAAGCAGCTTCAGCTTGTTTTCGTCCCGGTTGATTTTTTCCTGCGCCTCCGCGATTCTTTCCATTGTGGTCTTTGACATTTGTGTTTTCACCTTTCCGATTTTAAGATTTTGGACATAAAAAGGCGGCTCACTTTTCATCGTAAGCCGCCCGTTGCGGTGATTGACTCTGCTGTTTTTCCTTGCTTCTTTTTATCGCACTCCTTGCGCTGGTACTCGCGCCACTGGGCGCGTTTTTCTTCCGCCTCCGTATCGACCGCCGCGACAACGGTCACGGGAAGAACGCCCACGCCGCCGCAAACGACCGCCTCGGCGAACATTTCGCCGGCGGAGATTTCCGCGATGATATTGCTGTTGCCCCAAGCGTCAATTTTTACGATGTGGACGCGACCGGTTACGACTATTCCAATTTCGCGGACGAAATCGCCAACAAGGTAAACGGTTTCGCCCTTGCCGTATGATTTGAGCGTACAGCCCAAGCATTTTACAAGAGAGCCGAGTTCTTCTTCCGACACGCCCTGAAAGAGGGGCGATTTTTTTAGCGACAAAATATTTTTCATTTTTTCACTTCCGTTGTATTTACAACCGTTTTAATGAATTCATTATAGTATGATGCGAACATAAAGTCAAGGAGGTGATGGCTATGAAACGGAAAATAATCGAAATCGACGAGGCAAAATGCGACGGCTGCGGGCTGTGCGCCGACGCCTGTCACGAGGGGGCAATCGGCATTGTTCACGGCAAAGCGCGGCTGCTACGAGACGATTACTGCGACGGTTTGGGAAACTGCCTGCCCGTATGCCCGACCGGGGCAATCGCTTTTGTAGAACGGGAAGCAAAGGAATACAACGAGGAGGCGGTCAAGATGAACCAAGAAAGAAAAGCGCGTCAAGGCGTTTGCCCCGGCTCGAACGCGCACAGCATTGAACGGGCGGCGGCAAGCGAACCCATCGGAACCGGCGCGGCGGTCAGTGAACTTCGGCAGTGGCCGCTGCAAATCAAACTCGTACCCGCAAACGCCCCGTACTTCGACGGCGCCGCATACGCAAGGGCAAGTTTCCATTCGGAGTTCATGCGCGGGAAGATCACTCTCATAGGCTGTCCGAAGCTGGACGGCGTGGATTATTCCGAGAAGCTCACGGAGATTATCGAGAACAACAATATAAAATCGCTGACCGTCGCGCGGATGGAAGTGCCTTGC
Organism: Clostridiales bacterium; assembly: GCA_031282635.1. Taxonomy (GTDB): domain Bacteria; phylum Bacillota; class Clostridia; order Lachnospirales; family WQUN01; genus JAISZF01. The sequence continues at coordinate 7,863 of JAITDJ010000179.1, read as the reverse complement.
TGCGGCGGCATCGAACAGGCGGCGATCTCGGCGCTGAAAGGTTCCGGCAAGTTCATCCCGTGGCGGGTGGTGACGCTCGGAACGGACGGCGGGATTGGTCTGGGACGCCGGAACGCAAACGGCGTACTCAAGCATCCACAACCACGGCAACGCCGCAATGAACCCGATGGTTGACCTGCGCACTCACGTCGGGCATTCGCTTCTGTGGGCGAAACACACTGAGGTTGATGCAACTTCAACTGATTTGCTGTCAAGTCTCCAAACACGGTACTCATTCACACAAATACCCGCGGAGAACATCAATTACAGGGCTTACGCCCTCACAAGAAAGGAAATCTGACAATGGAAAACACGAAAATGTTCTGTATGCAGTGCGAGCAAACGGCAGGCGGCAAGGCTTGCACAAACGCCGGGGTATGCGGCAAAACCGCGAACACGGCGAAACTTCAAGACGAGTTGACAGGCTCGTTGATCACCGTCGCCCGCAAAGGCGTCGCGATTGACGGCGGCTTGCTTCTGGAATCGCTGTTCGCCACGCTGACCAATGTCAACTTCGACGACGCGGCCTTGTCACGGCTTGTAGAACAGGTCGGTCAACCGTACTATGACCTTTACAGAATCCGCGACGCGGATGAGGATGTCTGCAGTCTGAAAACTCTGCTTCTGCTCGGCATTCGCGGTGTGGCGGCGTATGCGTATCATGTTCTGGCGTTGGGTTATGATGTGTCGGAGATTTGTGCCTTTATCCGCAAGGCGCTTGCCGCAATCGGGGAGGACGGCCACGGTTTGAACGAACTTCTGCCTCTCGTTATGGAGTGCGGAAAAGTAAACGTGGCCGCTCTGGAGCTGCTTGACAAAGCGAACACCGAAACATTCGGCGTTCCCGCGCCGACCACCGTAAGTCGTACAATTGAACCTGGCGCGTTTATCGTCGTCAGCGGCCACGACCTGCGCGACTTGGAGCTCCTGCTCGAACAGACCGAGGGTAAAGGCGTGAACGTCTACACGCATGGGGAGATGCTGCCCGCCCACGCCTATCCCGAACTCAAAAAATACGCCCACCTCAAAGGCAACTTCGGCACGGCGTGGCAGAATCAGCAGAAGGAGTTTGACGGCGTTCCCGGCGCGTTCCTATTTACCACAAACTGCCTGATGCCGCCGAAGGTGAGCTATGCCGACCGCGTATTCACAACCGCGAACGTAGGTTATCCGGGCCTGGTTCATATCGGCGAGGATAAGGACTTCACGCCCGTAATCAACAAGGCGCTGAAGCTTGGCGGTTACTCCAGGCCGCAAGGTGGCGGCGCGTTCACAACAGGCTTCGCCCACGGCGCTGTGCTGGGCATTGCCGATACCATAATCAATGCCGTAAAGTCCGGCGCAATCAGGCGCTTCTTCCTTGTGGGCGGCTGCGACGGCGCAAAACCGGGGCGCAATTACTTCACGGAGTTTGTAAAGCAGACTCCGAAAGATACCGTCATCCTTACGCTGGCTTGCGGGAAATATCGCTTCAATGACCTCGATATCGGCACAATCGGCGGGCTGCCGCGCATCCTTGACATGGGGCAGTGCAACGACGCTTACGGCGCGATCAAAGTGGCGCTTGCCCTTGCGGAGGCGTTTGGCTGCGGCGTGAACGATCTGCCGCTGTCGCTTGTGTTGTCGTGGTATGAGCAAAAGGCGGTGTCCATTCTGCTGACGCTTCTGTATCTCGGCATCAAGAATATCCGTTTGGGGCCGACGCTGCCCGCGTTTGTGTCGCCAAATGTGCTGAACTACCTCGTGGAGAACTTCGGCATTGCTCCGACCACTGCTCCGGAGGCGGATTTGGCGGCGATACTGGCATAAAAGTCAACAAGCAACACGAAAAAGAGGAAAGCCGTTGCCGGAGTAGGAGTCCCGAACAGGCGGCTTTCAAGGCGGCGTTTGACGAATTTCGGAAAGAGGCGGTGCGGTGCAAGGCGGCGGTCGAGCGTGTTTCCCGAAAATCCGTTGTCGCGGAAGCTGACCGTTTCCGCGTGGCCGTGTTCTTTCGCGTATTCGCGGAGTTGCTTCTCCTGCCTCGCTATGGCGATGTCGTTCGTGAGCGCGGCGCGGCAATAAATCGCTGTTTTTCTTGCGTCGGTCATTGTGGGTTTTCCTCCTTTCTTCGGCCTGTGGCCGCCGTGATTGCGGGCGCGGGGGGCTTTCCCCGCTCGAGCGCGTTTTCGGAGCGTGTGGGGCGCACAGCGCCACTCAGACGCGCCTTGTGGATCATTGTTGCGGGTATCACATCCAATCGGCCAAGCGCCTCGAACTGCTACGGATGGAGCGTCTGCCTCTCTGTTAGACATACGGTTGCCCCTTCTAGCGGTTATTTACCTTCATTCTTTTTCGCACGCTATTGCGGCGTTTGCTGAAGCCCGGCTATGATCTCCTAACATTTTCTTACTTATTCAAGATGTTTTTCAGCCACGTCTCAACAGACGCGTCGCTGGGCATACGCCAGTCACCGCGCGGTGACAGCGCCACTGAGCCTACCTTCGGTCCATCCGGCAGGCATGAGCGTTTAAACTGATTCGCGAAGAAGCGTTTATAGAACACGATCAGCCAGGCTCTGAGTCTGTTTTCCGTATATTTGCCCTCGAACGCGATTTTCGCCAGCAGCAGTATTTTTTCCGGCGGAAACCCCAGCCGCATCATATAATACAGAAAAAAATCATGCGTTTCATACGGGCCTAAAATATTTTCGGTTTTCTGTGTGATAGCGCCGTCTTCAGGGGGCAGCAGTTCCGGTGACACCGGCGTATCCAGTATTTTATATAATACGTCCGCCAAATTCTTTGAGCCGCAGGTATCCGCTACATAAGCGATTAAATAACGTATCAGCGTCTTAGGCACCGAGGCGTTAACCCCGTACATGGACATATGATCGCCGTTATATGTGGCAAAGCCCAGCGCAAGCTCTGAAAGGTCGCCGGTACCCACTACCAGACCGTGAACTTGTGAGGAGATATCCATAAGCACCTGTGTGCGTTCTCGGGCCTGCGAGTTTTCGTAGGTGAGGTCGTGAATTTCGGGGTTATGGCCAATATCCGCAAAATGTTGATTTACGGCGGCCGCTATGGGTATCTCATACAACGTCCCTCCGACCAGGCGCGATAATTTTTTTGCGTTCTCAAAGGTTCGACCGGTGGTGCCGAAGCATGGCATGGTTATACAGTGTATGCCGCTGTGCGGCAGATCCAGCAAATCAAAAGCTTTCGCACAGACCAGGAGGGCCAGGGTGGAATCCAGACCGCCAGACACCCCCAGCGTGACATTTTCCATCTTCAGGTGTTTCAGGCGTTTCTTCAGACCTAATGCCTGCAGTGTCAGTATCTCTTCGCAGCGTTTGGAACGCAGCGCCGGGTCGGACGGCACAAAAGGCGATGGATCCACGCGGCGCAGCAAATTTTTATGGATTTTGGACTCATATCCCGGGCGGTTGACGGCAACAGTAACATAATGATCCATATTATGCCTGAATGTGGTATTCTTCCGGCGCTCCCCGATAAGATAGCGTACGTCGATATCCATATACGTAACGCCGTTTTCAAACCGCGCCGACTCGGCCAGGATTCTTCCGTTTTCCGCTATGATATTATGCGCGCCGAACACCAGATCCGTCGTGGATTCGTCCTCGCCGGCGCAGGCGTATATATACGCGCATATGCCGCTTGCGGACTGTCCGCTCACCAGCGCGCGGCGGTAATCATCCTTGCCGGTTATCTCGTTGCTGGCCGACAGATTCGCTATAACCGTCGCGCCGGCTTGTACATGGTATGACGAGGGCGGAATAACCGCCCATAGGTCTTCGCAGATTTCGATACTCAGAATCATTTCAGGCAGATCGTCAAACTGAAAACGCAAGGCGGAACCGAATGGCGCCGAGCCTGCCGGGGTTTTAACCAGACAGGCTCTTTCCGGTTCAGGCGCCGGCGAGAAATGCCGCATTTCGTAAAATTCCGCATAATTCGGCAGATACGTTTTGGGCGCTAAACCTAAGACGCGGCCTTCGTATATAACGGCGGCGCAGTTGAACAGCTTACCATAGACAGTGTAAGGCAACCCTATGACCGTCAGTAAATTCAGCCCTGCGGTCGCTTCGGCAATCAGCCCCAAAGCGTCTGCGGCGTCCGCAAGCAAGCTCTCTTGCAGGAACAAATCCCCGCAGGTATATCCCGTTACGCAAAGTTCGGGGAAAATAATGATTTCTGCGCCATACCCGCCCGCCGCTTTCAGCGTTTCAATAATCACTTCGCTGTTGAAAGCGCAGTCCGCCGCCCGCAGTTCAGGCGTAGCCGCGGCTGCTCTTACGTATCCGTAATTCATCGGTTATACATAGCGCTGAAGTACCTCAGCCCGTCAGCCATTTTCGAGGTCAACATTTCGCGGGTATAGCGGAACCGCCAGTTGCCTTCCGCCTGCCCTGGCGTGTTCATTCGGTGCTCGGCGCCCAGATCCATTACGTCCTGAATAGGCGCCACCGCGCAGTCCGCCGTAGACGAAAACGCCAGCCTGATCATGTCCCAAGCCGCATTATCGCCAGATATATTCATGTATCGGCGAAAATAATCACGCTCCTCTTCCGAGGCCTCCCCCGTGTACCAGCCATGTGTGGTGTTGTTATCGTGCGTCCCCGTATAGACTACCGTTTTGGTGGTTTCAAAATTATGCGGCAGAAATTTGTTTTCGTTGTCAGAGCCGAAAGCGAACTGAAGCACGCGCATACCGGGGAAACCCGCGTTATCACGCAACGCGGCTACTTCTTCGGTTATCACGCCCAGATCCTCCGCGATTATCGGCAGAGCGCCCATAGTCTCAAATAAATCAACGCCGGGCCCTTTTACCCATTTGCCGTTTACAGCCGTTTTCTCCCCATAAGGCACCGACCAGTACGACTCAAACCCGCGGAAATGATCTATGCGCAGAATATCCACCAACTTTAACGCAGAATTAATTCGGCTGACCCACCAGGCATAATGTTCCCTCTTATGCGCCGGCCAGAAATAGAGAGGGTTGCCCCAGAGCTGGCCCGTTTCGCTGAAATAGTCAGGCGGAACCCCGGCCACAGCCAGCGGATATCCGTTTGAATCCAGTTGGAACAATTCTTTGCGCGCCCAGACGTCTGAGGAGTCCATAGCCACAAAGATAGGTATATCGCCGATTATCGATATGTCCGACTTATTGGCGTATCGTCTTAACAACCCCCACTGCCTGAAGAATTCATATTGCAGGAACTGATAGAATTCAATATCATCCGCTAATTTTTCGCGCCATTCCCGCATTGAGGTTTCCTCACGTCCAGCCAGAGGCTCGGGCCATGTGGACCAGACGGCCCCGTAAAAGTTGTCTTTTATTTGGCTTTCTGTCAATAATTTTAAGTTTTTTTCGCGATATTCATTGAATACAGGGGTATCGTAATCATAACGCCGATGTTCGATAAAATAATTTTTAGCCGCCAGGAATAATGAAAAATCATTCAGCCAACGTGCGTTTTCTTCAACAAATTCAGAAAAAGCGCGTTTTTGTTCTTCTTTGCCAATCGACTTGAAATTATCGTACGCTCTGCGCATCAGCGCCATTTTATACGCGATAACCGGACCGTAATCCACCTTTACGGTGGAAAAAGCGGGTATGTCATGTAAGTCGGCTTCTCGCAGATATCCCTCTTTAAGCATTAAGTCGGGGCTTATTAAATAAGGATTTCCTGCGAACGTGGAAAAACCCTGATAAGGCGAATCTCCGAAACTTGTCGGACCCAGCGGGAGTATCTGCCATATCTTCTGATTGGCGTCCTTTAAAAAATCAATAAATTCATAAGCGCCGGCGCCCAAATCGCCAATGCCGTACCGGCTGGGGAAACTCGTCGGATGTACTAATATGCCGCTTGAACGTTTCATAATTACCTCCTGAATCACTTCTACATTTAATTTAATATAAGGCGGCGTAAATTACAAGGTTTTAAGCGCGATTCGGAAATTTTTTGATTGCGTGCCATTATCATGGCAGTATTAATTTATCATATCGGCGCAAAATAACAAAGCGGGTAAAAGAGATATAGATTACCTGCTGTTGCGAAAGACATATTTTCATAGTCCGGGCTATGTATTCCTTGTATTCTTGAGCGACAAAGGGCAGCGGGCTGACTTAACGGAAAATAATCAGCTGAGCCAGCCTAATGCCTTTTTTTTGGGGGATTTGATTACTGAGGAGGGGCATTAGTGAACCTTAAAAGAATATTATTTGCGGCAGTAACCGCCGGTATGCTGACTGTGACGGGATGCGCGGGGAATACGCCTGACAATAATCATGGCAACCGTACCGGTGAGAATTTGGGGAGCGATGTAAACAGATCATTTAATAATGGCGGAACACGTTCAAATAGTAACGGCGGAACACGTTCGAATTATAATAATTACCGCAATGGTATCTATTCTACGGACCGTTATGGCAATGATACTTGGAACAGCTATTCCACTCCCGCGCCGGGCGTTAATAATTCAACAAGATCCAATACGCTCGGTAATCAATTGAAAAGGGTTGGAAAGACGACGGGACGTACCGCTAATGTTACAGTAAAACCTTCAGCGGGCGCGCGTTAATTATACTAAAGCTAATTATACTAAAAAGTTAATTATACTAAAAGAAAAAGGCCCGCGCAGTCTTAATTAAGACTGCGCGGGCTTTAGTTTTTTACCTTACGTCGACCTCTGTAATCCGCGGGCCGAGTTTTTCATCGCCTAATTCACTGTAAGACCCGCCGCCGTAATCAACGTAAACTTTACCGCTTTTTCCGGTCACAACGCCTTCCGAGCCCTCAGGTATAACAACAACCTGAATGCCGTGAGATTTTCCGATTCTGGAACCATCCGACGCGTACTGGCTGATTTTTACAATAAACCGCGTTCCAGCGGGCGCGCCCGATTTCGCGGCGACAGTGCAGCTGCGCAGGCTTATCATTTCCGTTATCGCGTAATATTCATTTTCCAAAGGGAAATTCCCGCCTATACATTCAAAATCCGGGGAAGTGCCGGTAACTGTCAGCCCGAAACTCTGCCCCTGTTTCAAATATACCACTTCATTGATTATCGGTAAGGTAGATACAATCGCAAAACCCGAATCAGACAGATCCGAGCCGCTGATCCAACTGCCGCCGTATAATTCGCCTTTATCGGTTTCATGTATAGGGCGGTATGAACCGTCGCCGCAATCAAGAATTGGTATGCCTGCGCGCGCGATTATGACGCCGCTTGATTTTTCGGGAAGCACAGCAATCTTCACGGAAGCCGAGGCGCCGTTTTCCGCTTCTTCTTTTAAACTCAGTGTAAAAGAGGAAAAAATCGCCGCCGTTTCTTCTATGTATATATTCCAGACGCCGCGATCAGGCATCCAGGTTAAACTGACGTCTTTAATCCGATCCGGTGAAACACTGATTAACGGCGGCGTAACAACCGGATTTTTTATACCGAGATCCACGCTTGAACCCTGCCGTACATATATACTGCCGCCTAGAACAGGCATACTTGACGATACTTCGGCCGAATTGACAGGTTTTACTGTCGACGCTTCCTGTCCGGTAATAAGCGCCATAAGCGCCCGCCCGTTTTCCGTCCAGCCCGAAGTCTCAAACATGGTGTATTCCACTGACGTTCCTTCGTCATTAATCTTTGTGGTCATCTGCGGTTCGACAAATATTTTGTAATGATAATCATTTTTCATTTCACTTTTCAGAGTTGTGCTATGCAGGAGCAAACCTGACGCTGTTCCCGGCCTTATAGCGTCTGCCCAGTACGCCCAGCCGTCAGTGTCTATTACCCAGTATTCGCCAATAGGGCGTCC
>JAITDJ010000168.1 GCA_031282635.1 Clostridiales bacterium | reverse complement strand
CCGGCCGATGGCGCCCTCCTTGTTTTAGCAGATTAAGGATAACGCTTTCTTGACCATAGGGCTATACTTTTGTCAGAATTTGTCTATGGGTTTTTACTGAGAATTTTTAACTCATAAGTAAATAACAAGAAAATTAAATTATTATAAAAAAAGTTGAACCTCCCCACGGCTAAAGCCGGGGGATTCATTCAACAAGCCGAACTGTAAACAATCAAAAGTGTAAACAATCAAATATGATAGGAGCAAAATAATGAAGATTATCAAAATGGAGTCCTTTTTTGTCAAACCCCGATGGCATTTTTTAAAAGTGTCTACGGACGAGGGGATCTGCGGATGGGGCGAGCCAATTGTCGAAGGCCGCGCCCGTACGGTTGCGATGGCGGTAAAAGAGCTTGAGCCTGTATTGATTGGCCAAGATCCGCTGGAAAACGAGAGAATCTGGACGGAAACCTATCGGGGTACTTTTTACCGCGGCGGCCCTATTCTCGTTTCGGCGCTCTCCGGTATTGATCAGGCGCTGTGGGATATTAAGGGCAAATACTACGGCGCCCCTGTATATAAGCTGCTTGGCGGGCCTACGCGCATCCGTGTCCGCACATACGCGCATATGCACGGCAGGGATCTGGATGAGATCATCGAAAACGCTCAAAAATCAGTAGCAGAAGGGTTCACGCTATTTAAGACCGGCCCCATCGACGAACCGATTCGCCCGCTTGACACGCCCGAACTGCTCGAAAAATCCGTCGAACGCGTCGGGCGGCTGCGTGAGGCGCTGCCGGCCAACGTCGATCTGGCGCTTGACTTTCACGGACGTTTCACGCCCGCCATGTCGATCCGCCTGATCCGCGAACTGGAGCAGTTCCGGCTGATGTTTGTGGAGGAGCCTGTACAATGTGAGAATGTGGACGCGCTTGTAACCGTCGCGCGCTCGACTTGTATACCGATCGCTACGGGCGAACGGCTGTTTACACGCTGGGGGTTTCGCGAAGTGCTGGAAAAACAGGCTGCGGCTGTTCTGCAGCCGGATATATGCCACGCGGGCGGAATTACGGAGGTTCGAAAAATAGCGGCAATGGCGGAGGTCTATTACGCGCAGATTGCGCCGCACAATCCGCTGGGGCCCATATCGCTCGCGGCGGGTTTGCAGGTCGCCGGTTCGATCCCAAATTTTCTATGTCAGGAACAGGTTTCATTAGGCGAAGGGTATATTAAAAAACCGTTCAAGATCAAAGACGGACATCTCGATTTACCCAACGCGCCAGGTTTAGGCATTGAGGTTGACGAAGACTATGTAAAGAAAATGGCGTATCCGGGCGACTGGGACTCGCCCCGGTATTATAACGACGACGGTTCGTTTACAGAATGGTAGAGTACAATATGAGTGGATCAGAGAAAGAAAAATCAGAGAAAGGAAAATCAGATAAAGAAAAATCAGAAACAATCATGCGGCCGGTCGCGTTTGTGACTGGAGCGAGCCGTGGGATCGGCGCGGGGATCGTCCTGGAGTTCGCGAAGGCCGGCTATGATCTTGCGCTCAACTATGCAACACCGACCTGCGCGGCTCATTTTTCTGCGCTCAATTCAATTTGGTTCACTCATTGACTGGAATAATGATTCATTGGATTTTGTATTGCCCGTAAAAAGGGATGAGTATTAACAGATATTGGCTGTGGGGAAAATCCACAGCCAATATTTAAAACCCGCGCGATACGCCGCCTGTTACCGGATCGCTCTATCGCTTTCAAGTGAGGCGAGAAGTATCTTTATCTTATCGGCTGGGTTCAATACATCGCTGATAGACATGCCTTTATGGATGCAATCTATTATATACGAGGCGTATTTCGATAAATCCACATTACAGATATACGGTCGTTCTTCCTTCTCAACCATATGATATGTAAGGTTGGAAATAAAAATCCTGTTGAAAGCGCCTTCGGAATACGCTTTGTCAAAGACCGAATAACCCTGCGTGAACATGCCGAATGTTATAAAAACAAAAATCCGTTTCGCGCCCAGCTCTTTCAGCTTATAGAATGAATCGATCAGCGAGCCGCCGGTAGCCAGTATGTCGTCTACAATAATAACGTCCCTGCCTTCAAGGCTGTTGCCGATATATCTGTGCCGCTCAATTTTATTATTTCCGCCGACGACATTACGCGTATCTCTTTGCTTATAAAACATCCCTATCTCCAAGTTCAGCGGCTCTGAAAGTCTCAGACAGCGCCTCACCCCGCCGGCGTCCGGCGATATTATCACAATAGAGTCTGAATGCAGATCAATATCGTTGATATTAGAAAGAAGAGCTTTCAGCATCTGATAATTGGGAAACAGATTATCAAAGCTGATTAGCGGGACAGCGTTCTGCACCCGTGGATCATGCGCGTCGAATGTGATGATATTTTTAACCCCGCATCGCTCCAACTGCCGCAGCGCCATGGCGCAGTCCAGTGATTCCCGCGTGTGCCGATCGTCCTGCCTTGAACCGTACAGCATAGTCATAAGCACGCTGATATTGGCTGTTTTCCCGTTCACGGCCGAAATAACCCTTATAATGTTCTGATAGTGGTCGTCTGGGCTCATATGATTCGTAAAACCGCGGATATTGTACGTTACAGAATAATTGTACGGATCACAGATGATAAAAATATCACGAGATCTCGCGGATTCCTCCAAAACAACTTTCCCGTCGCCGGTCGCGAAGCGCGGAAGCGATACGGGCAGTATAAAGCTCTCATCAGTATCGCGCCATTTCCGAAGGTAATTATCTACCCTGGCGGTAAACGCCTCCGAACCGGGCATCGCGATGAGAGCCAACATATTCGCGTGATTTGGGACAGCCGGCTGGTCTATCGTTTCATTCATAATAACAACCTGCTCTCAAACAGATTATACCGCATAAAAACCGCGCTTCGTTTACAGCGCGCAAACGGCTTTCAGCCATTCATACGCGATTATGCCATGCCCGGCGGGCGTGGGATGAACCCCATCGTCCGCGATTCTTTCCTGCGGGACGCCGGACGCGATATACCCCGCTAAAATACCGTCCATAGGCAGAAATACACCGGCATACTGCACGGCCAGCTTTCTCACAACTTGAATTTTTGGATCCAGATCTTCACGCCATTTAAGCCTGTCCGGCAAGGAATGCAAAACGAATGGCTCTATCATTATGATGTAAGCATCCGGCAGGTCACGCTTTATCCTCTCCAGCAGTTCAGAATAATTCTTTTCAAAAATCTCCGGCGGCGTGGGATCACCGCTGTCATAAGCGCGCCAGACATCATTTATGCCTATGAGTATGGAGATAACATCATACCTTTGATTCAGGAAATCCTCCTGATACCGCTCAAGCAGGTTACACGACCTATCGCCTGAAACGCCCCTATTGATGAACCTGACGGTAGATTCGGGGAAAAATCCCATATAAGCGGAAGAAATCTTCTCGGGATACCCATAACCTAAAGAAGCGTCATCTTCCCTGAGCCTGCCGCAGTCAGTGACGGAGTCTCCTTGAAACAGCACTGTTTTTCCATGAAAAATATCTTTGAGCATAGGCTAGCCTCCCAGTGAAATACATTCTAGAAATATCTCCAGCAGTCTTACTTTACATCTTGTAACAAGGTTAGTCAATCAATTAAAAAGTAATTACAAGCCGCCTCTCTCAAAAAGGGTTATAGAATCTGCCGCCATTTATAGCAAGTGTTATTACGCTCCACGCAACAGCGGCCCCGCTCAATACAATTACCGCTATGTCGCCGGCCTTGAACCCGCGATGTGCGTACCAGCTGCGCGTTTTTTCGTGACCGAATCCACGCAGTTCTAACGCGTTAGCCACTGTTTGAATCTTATCCATACTCGAAAATACAAGCGGAAAAACAATAGCGACCGCTCCTGCCATTCGTTTTTTTAACGGCGCTTTCTTCGATATGTCAATCCCACGCGCCTGCTGCGCCTGCGAAATTTCGTGATAAGAACGCTGTACTTCGGGTATGTACCGCATTGCAAGGCTTACGGCATACGCTGCCTTATAGTTTACTTTCAGTGTGTTCAGCGACGCTGCGAACTCGCCGGGTTCAGTTGTCAGGAAAAACACAAGTGCGGCAGGAACAATCGCAAAGTATTTCAAAGTTACGTTAATTTGGTAGAATAGCTGTTCCTGCGTTACCGAATATCTTCCGGCGATGCGAAATAGTTCATGCCGCGTTCCATAGACGAGTGTTCCTTGATCCGGCGAAAATAAGAAAATGATAATGTTGTTTATGAGTGAAAAGAGAACAATCAAAGAGAGGATGATTTTGATTTCGCCTAAACTTACTCTCGACAGCGCAAATAATACGCATGACGCGATAATCACCGCCGTAAGAAAACGCGTGTCGTAGGTTATCATGGACGCAATGCTGAGTAACAACGTCATAATCAACTTTGTCGCACCCGTCAGTGTGTGTATCGGCGATTTTTTGTCAATGTACCCGAATACTGTCATGATTTCTCCTTTCCTCCCTGATAAAAACCCGCGTAAGCGTAGTTTTACCGGTACAACCCGCAAGCTTCGCAAGATCAAACAAACTTGTTTCTTTCAGATTCGCGTGCATTGTAATATTGGGGTCAGAAAGCGCGTCGGCAGGCGCTGCGTCACAAAGAAGCCGTCCACCCGCGAATACGAGCGCGCGCCTTGCGTACTCCAAGCACAGATGCATATCATGGGTTATCATCAAAACGGTTATGCCGCGCTCGGTGTTCAATTCTTTCAAAAAATCCAATATACGCGTATAGCTGCGCCAGTCCTGCCCTGCTGTCGGTTCATCCATTATTAGGATTTCAGGTTCAAGTATTAGTGCGTCGGCGATTGTTACACGCTTTTTCTGCCCATAGCTGAGAGCAGAAACCGGCCAAGACAAAAATCGCGAAAGTCCGCATATTTCAAGCGTTTTCTCCACTCGTTTCCTCGTGTCGGATTCGGAAACTCCTCTTGCCCGCAGACCAAGCGCGACCTCGTCATACACCATAGGCTTGCACAGCATTTGATTGGGACTTTGCATAACATATCCGATTTTTTCAGCGCGTTCAGGTATTGTTTTGTCCGTAAAATCTTTACCATTGTATATAATACTTCCGCCTGATTCTTTCTCAAACCCCACAAGTATTTTGGCGAACGAGGATTTCCCTGCGCCGTTCGCGCCGATTATCGCGGTCATTTCGCCTTGCGCTAACTTTATGTTGACGTCTGACAGCACGGCTTGTCCCTTTTCATAGGCAAATGACAGATTTTTGACTTCAAGCAAAGGCGTTCCATCCAACGGTGTTTGCAAAAGTCCGGGCGTGGACGCGTATTCACGTACCCTTGCTTTGTCCGATTCCTCCAAAATAAGCGTATCCAGCCGTCCGGGGTATTTATCCGGCGTTATCTTTACTCCGGCATATTTAAGGGCGGTGAAGTAAAGTGGTTCACGAACACCGCACTCCTCCAACAGTCCCGAACACACCATTTCATCCGGTGGCATAACGGCGATGATATGTCCATCGTTCATCAAAATGACGCGGTCGATATGCCTGTATAGCACATCCTCAAAACGGTGTTCGATAATAATAATCGTAGCGCCTGTTTGTTTTGAGATATCATCTATCAACGCAACGGCAGTCCTGCCTGTCAACGGATCAATCGCGGCAAGCGGCTCATCGAACAGCAAAACATGCGCGTTACCAACCATAACACCCGCCATGCTCACACGTTGTTTCTGCCCTCCTGAAAGGTTAAAAGGCGAACGTGTGAGATAATTCTCCGCGCCAACCATTTTTGCTGCTTCAATTACACGTTGTTTCATAGATTCCTGCGCCACATTTCTATTTTCAAGCGCGAACGCTATATCCTCACCACTTGTTAATCCGACAAACTGTGCGTCCGTGTCCTGTAATACCGTCCCAACAGTTTCAGACAGCTTGAAAATACTCTCCGGCTTTCTACCGCCGATAAGCAATTCACCCGTTACTTCGCCGGGATAGTCAAACGGGATTAGCCCGTTCAGGCAGCTGCCGAGCGTACTCTTGCCGCTGCCTGACGGGCCCGCTATAAGTATCTTTTCACCCGATTGTATTTCGAGGTTTATATCGTACAGCGTCGGATTTTTTTGAGTACGGTAACGAAACCCGAATTTCGTAAATTTGATAGCCGGGTTATTCAAGGCTGCCGCTCTTGACACGCGTTTTGGCGTAACCAACCAGCAACAGCGTACCGACAATCACCGTGAGCACAAAGTCACCCACGCCCGCTATCAATCCTTGCAAAAACACCTTATCAGCAGGCTCGGCGTAGATCAGTATATCAAGCAAGGGCGCGACTACGCCCCAAGCGACAAGGTGGATTATCAGGCTTCCGATGATAAATTGCAGTATTCCACGCTTACCCAGTTCACCCTCTTCGATTTTCACTTTAAAAAGCAGGAACCCGGAAGCAAATCCTACGAGCGCAGATGCGATAACCCAACTCCACCAGATGCCGTAACCGAATGTCAAATCTGTGAGTGCATGACCGATAAGACCCGCGAGCAACCCGGTAATTGGTCCAAACACCGCCGCGAAGAACCCAAGTACGGCGTATTGGAGCGTTAGGCTTGTGTTTGCGAAAACAGGAATTGATAGAAACCTCGCAAGCAGAAAAAATAACGCTGCGCCTATCGCTGTTGCCACAAGCTGTTTGATGGAAAATTTGAACATATGGAAAGCCTCCTTTTATTTCCGTTTCAATCGCGATTTCCTCAAGCCGCTCCCGCGTCATCGGCTTGGGTATTATGTATAAATCAGCTCAAGGTTGACGCCTCTATGCCCGTGCCGCCTCAAACGCCTGTTCAAGGTCATCTATTAAATCTGCGGGGTCTTCTAGCCCTGCCGATATGCGGATAAGGTTTTCAGGAATGTCCGCGACGAGTTTCTCGCCCGGTTCAAGTTCTCCGTGGGTCGTCTGCGGCGAGTTGATAATGAGCGTCCGCGCGTCGCCGATGTTGACGTGGTAGTGTATTAGTTCCACGGCGTTGAGGAACTTCTCCCGCTCATCGTCAGTACCCTTGAACCCGAACGACAGTATACCGCCTGCGCCGTTCGGGAAGTCGCGCTTATATAGCACGTGTGATTTATCATTTATGAGCGTTGGATAGCGCACCCACTCCACCTGCGGGTGACTGACGAGATAATTCGCCAGCGTTTCCGCATTATGCGACTGCTTGGCGAGCCGCTCCGACAGCGTTTCTATGCCAATTATGGCAAGGTAAGCGTCAAACGGGGAGAGCGCCGCGCCGAAGTAGTTCAAATAGTTGAACCTAATGCGCCCGGTGAACGGGAAATCCGGCAGCCGCTCTAGGAAACTGCGCTTCTCGCCGTCCAATGTCCGCAGTGTGTAATACTTTTCGTTGAACTGCGGCAGACGTGACCACTCGAACTTGCCACTCTCCAATACCAAACCGCCGATTAGGTTGCCATGACCGTTTAAACCCTTTGTAGCGGAGTAGACGATGACGTCCGAGCCGTGTTCAAACGGCCTGTACAGGTATGGCGTCGCCACGGTATTGTCCACGATAAGCGGTATGCCGTGGGCATGGGCGACTTTGGCAATCGCGTCGGTGTCGAGCAGGTAAGTGTTTGGATTGCTTATGCTCTCCACAAAGATTGCTTTTGTGTCCGGCCTTATTTCCTCCGCCAGTTTTGCAGGTTCAAGAATGTGTTTGGCATAATCGAACGCAATGCCAAACTTTGGGTACAGTTTTTTGAAACTGTCCGCGCTGCCGCCGTAGAGGTAGGGGCTTGTAAGTATGCGCCCGCCCCCCTCGGCGATATTAAGCAGAGTGTAGGTGATTGCCGCCATTCCGCTGGCAAGGGCGATAGCGCCTGCCGCACCGTCCAACGCGGCTACTCGTTCCTCCAACACATTAACAGTCGGGTTACCCACGCGGGTGTATAGGTTGCCGACCTCCCGAATGCCGAATAGGCTGGCGGCGTGAGCGACGTCGCGCAAGTCATAACTCGCGGTGGCATAGATTGGCGGACTAACCGCCTGATTGTGCTGCGCCGGCTCATAACCCGCCCGCAACCTTTGCGTGTCAAACTTGTAAGCTGACATAATTTCCCTCTCTCCTCCATTTTGGATTGTCCGCAGCATTACGGGTTTTCGGACTGCATAGATTTACTTTTGACACAAGGCTTACTTGCGTAGAAATATAATAAGGCCCGGTCTGAAACCTATAGACCTAGCCTCACAAGGGTAATAAGCGACAGCCAATAAAATTCAAGCCC
>JAITDJ010000133.1 GCA_031282635.1 Clostridiales bacterium | reverse complement strand
GAAAATCCTTTTCAATAATAGAGGCTATCGTAATAAGCTCATTTATGGTCAAATTATTTTCTTTCGTCGGCTGTTCGAATTTATTGTAGTATTTATCCTCGAAATTTGTCAGCATTTTGTTGATTATTGAATCAGCTGTATGGGGAGGATCCAAGTCGCCTCTGATAAAGTACGTATCTGGGAACAGATAGCCCTCCAACCAGCGTCTGCCCGGCGTGCGACCCTCCAAAATCCTGTATTTGAAATCATGATCATGGCTGGCCCACGTAAACGCGTCCTCTTCCAATGGTACGCCGTTTTCGTCAGTTTCCGGCTGCGGTATAAATCCATTGGCAATCAGATAGGTAGCGATGTCCTTAAGCGAGTATCCTTCCTGTATTCTGATAGTAATATCCGTATTCTCGGGATCGCGCCGCAGAATGGCATTGATTGCATTGGTTTTCATGCTTGAACTCAGTGTATATTCACCGGGTTTGTAATTGGTATCCTCGCCTTTAAGCATGTTCTCCAGCCTGAACAGCAACGCGTTCCCGATAATCCCCTCTTTTTCAAGGCGCTTATATACGTCTTCAGGGGTATCCCTCTCGCTTACGGCAAATGTCACATCTCTGTCCGGACGTGAAATCAATGAGGTTTCGGCGTATACGTAACCGGTTTTGTATCCTTCCTGTATATAAATATAGATTAAAAAAACAGTCGCCGCCAATACAACCCAGCTGTAGGCTGTTCCCATTAAAAAACTTAAAACATTCCATACTCTATTCAAGATCTTTTTGTGCTTCATTAGGATCTCCTGTTTCTGAATCCATCAATAATAGTTGATCAATCCGCCAGATTCGCGGCATACGAGGACGTCTGACCGCCAAGCCACGGCATGTCGGGAACCCGCGCCTCGGCTGTGTAAAAATTGTTTATTAATTTATCACGAATGGATAGCGGATTATTTATAAGCGAATCAATATTGTAGAAAATATGTCCCTTTACTGCGGCGTAAGCACTGCTTAATTCTAAATGGCGAGGCAGCTGTGAAGCGTCTTTCCAAGCGCCCGCGTTGCCGACCCTGTATGCCGCTTCACCGATATACAGATGGACGTTTGGGCTGTCCTTAACGGCATTAACCCAGAATTCCAACAGATTTTCATATGGCGCGTAAGTATAACCCAATTCCCAGTACATTTGCGGGGCAATGTAATCAACCCAGTTTTCCCTCACCCAAAGCCGCGTATCCGCGTAGAGGGTATCATACGATCCTGCCGCCGCGCTGTCGGAACCCTCGGGGTCAACGGTTTTGCTGCGCCATATTCCTAACGGACTCACACCGAATTTCACATAATTTTTTTTCGATTTTATAGCCATATTTACGGTATTAATGAACAAATTTATATTTGAACGCCGCCAATCGGCTCTGCCCATCCCATTGCCGTAATGTTCATACGACCAGTCGTCAGGGAAATCTTTTCCGCCGGTGGGATAGGGATAAAAATAATCATCGAAATGAACGGCGTCGATAGCATAATTATCCACAACCTCCATGATACTGTCGACAACATATTTTCGCACGACAGGCAGACCGGGATCCAGCCATTTTTGCCCGCCATAGGCAGCCACCCAGTCAGGATGCATTACCGCGACACTGTTTTCCGCCCAGGGTTTGTCCGTGTTATTCATGCTGACACGGAACGGATTGAACCAGGCGTGAAATTCCAAACCGCGTTTATGCGCTTCTTCCAACATAAAGGCCAGAGGGTCGTAACCGGGGTCTTTGCCTTGCGTCCCTGTGATATACTCCGACCAGGGGTTCATATCCGACTTGTAGAACGCGTCGGCGGCAGGCCGTATTTGTACCACAACCGCATTCAACCTCATAGACGCCGCCTCATCCATGAGCTTGGCGAACGCGGCTTTCTGCGACTCAGCCGACGCCGTCTTGTCCGGCCAGTTGGTGTTGGCGACTGTCGCGATCCATACGCCGCGAAATTCACCGGCGCCTTCCGCCGCGTGAATATTCACCGCTCTTAAACATATCAACGCCAGCGCCGCCGCTATTGCCCTTTTCATCCGTGACATTTCTTCCCGCTACTCAAAACTGAGTAACAGTATTCACCTCCCTTGTTGATTTTTTTCCCCAGTAATATCATTTTTCGTATGCGCCCAATTATACCATGTCGAATCGAGGAATGCAAAAAAACATAAATGTGATTATTTTACATGCGACTAGTAAATATTCTACCATATTACTAATTATTGCACTCGGTAATATTAATATATACTATTTTGAGGATTGACTTCCCAGTGTTCATATGCCATAATGTTGTTGTCGCCGCGGCGCAACGTACCGCACCTATAGAATAATTCTTCAGAATAATTCCTGCTGTGCAAGTGCAAGCACCTGGAAACTCTTCGCAAAATGATTGTTTAGCGAATAATTACGGCAAAAAAAGAAGGCGAGATCAAGGTTCGCTTGATTTCGCCTTCCTGACAAATGATTTATTCTTTTTTGTAAACATTAGAATCATGGGATTCTATTCGGTTAACACTGCGCTAAACAATCATTTCGCGCAATTTACTATTCGCTGGTATAAATTGAGCAGGTTTTTTTGAGGCTCACTTGTCTCCGAACATATATTTATATATGCCCTACGTTGACCCGTTTCCGTATTTAGCTTTAAAATATTTTAATATTATAGCATATGTAAACATAATTTGCAATAAAAATTAAAAACCATGACTGATGTCGCAAGACATCTTGACATTGATGAAACAATGGTTAACCTCATAAAAACATGTGTTAAATAACAACTTGCAAAGGAAGATTTTTTATGATTCAGGATTTAGACATCATCCTCAGCGAGGACGAAAGCTATACAGTGGAATTCAAAGAAAACGCCGATAAGTCGCTTCCCTCCGAGGTTTGCGCTTTTGCCAACGCTTCGGGCGGCAGTGTGTTTATCGGGGTGGACGACAGCGGTCGTGTGGTAGGCACGGACGTAAGCAACGCCGCGCGTTCTCGCATACAAGACACCATCGGTAAGATCGAACCCCGGCTAAATGTGAGCATTGATGTTCTTGACAATGTTGTTGTTTTGACAGTTCCAGAGGGAGCGCGTAAACCGTACTCATCCCCGGCAGGTTTCTATCTCCGCTCCGGATCCAATTCACAAAAGTTGGATCGAGACAGCATCGTCGAATTCTTCCAAAGTGAAGGTCGGGTGCGCTACGATGAAATTGTCCGTGATGACTTGCCGATTGACGAGCGGTTTAATGAAGCGCCGTTTAAGCGCTATATCAAGACAGCGAAAATTAGTGACGTGCTTGAACGCGAAGCCATTTTGAAAAATCTGAACTGCGCTGGAGTGTCCGGCGGTAAAATGTGCTTCACCAACGCAGGCGCCTTGTTCTTCCGTGTTAATGACGAGGACGTATTGTTTCGTCACGCAGGAATTGTTTGCGCTCTGTACAAGGGAACCGACAAGGCCAATATTTTGGACGCAAAAGAACTGAACGACGATATTGTCAGCCCCGGCGGCGTCTGCAAAGGCATCACGCCTGAAAACTTCGGAACCGTCACCATCACGCGTAACCCCATTATTGCCAGCATGTTTTTCCGTATCGACTATATTGAGCAGATGGGAACCGGCATCGGGCGAATGAGGAACGCGACGCGGGAAGCAAATGTAGCCGAA
>JAITDJ010000113.1 GCA_031282635.1 Clostridiales bacterium | reverse complement strand
TGGAAAAACGTACATTGATGTCGCCTACGCCTTTTACGACAATACCGCTCTTTTTCTTGCGGTCGCGCGCCGTTCTGTCCTTAGTGTCCAGCACCAGTGCGTCGGGTTCCTTGACGTTCTCTTTTTGGTATTCCTCAAACAGCTTGGATATAACCTGGCTTTCCTTAATTCCGCCATACCCTACCAGAGCGCAGAGTGAATTCAAATCCGCCGCGTTAAACCTGTTCAACACAATATTCAGCCGCTCGTCGTTTAACAGTTCAGTCAGACGCAGATATCTGCGTTTAGCCTCTTTCTCCAGCAGGTCTTTGCCCTTGGCTATATTATCCTCACGATTCTCACGTTTAAACCAGGCGTTGATCTTGCTGCGGGCCTGGCTGGTTTTCACCAACTTCAGCCAGTTTGAGCTGGGGCCTTTGGAATTCTGACTGGTTATTATCTCTACGCGGTCCCCGGTGGAAAGAATGTAATCTATATTGACGATTTTACCGTTAACGCGCGCGCCGATCATCTTATTACCCACAGCCGTATGAATAGCGTATGCGAAATCTATGGGGTTGGCGCCGTTAATCAGACTGATAACCTCGCCTTTCGGCGTAAAACAGTATATATGATCCTTAAAGACGTTTAAATCGACTTTAAGAGCGTCCATGAACTCTTTATTGTCGGACAGTTCACGCTGCCATTCCAGTATCTGACGCAGCCAGCTCAGTTTGGCCTCCTCGCTGTCGGGATCCACTTGGCCGCCTTTACCCTCTTTGTACTTCCAATGAGCCGCGATGCCGTATTCGGCTGTCTTATGCATATCGTACGTCCGGATCTGAACTTCGAACGGCTCGCCTTCCTGGCTGATTAAGGTGGTGTGCAGCGACTGATAGCGGTTGGTCTTAGGCATGGCTATATAGTCTTTAAACCTGCGCGTTATCGGCTTATACATTGTATGGACAATACCCAGCACCTCGTAACAGTCCCTAATGTCACTGACAATAACCCTGACGGCAAACAGGTCATATATTTGATCCAGCGTCTTATCCTGGCTGACCATTTTTTTATAGATACTGAAAAAATGTTTAGGGCGGCCGTCCACCGAGGCCTCTATATTTTCGGATTCCACCAGCCTGCGTATCTCATCCACCATGTTATTTACAAACGCCTGGCGTTCGGACAGTTTGCGTTTGATTTTATCCGCCATGTCATGGTATTCATCGTTATGAAGATATTTGAAACAGAGATCCTCCAATTCATATCGCAGCCTGGAAATCCCCAGCCTATGCGCCAGCGGGGCGTAGATATCCAGCGTTTCCTGCGCTATCTCTTTTTGCTTGTATTCAGGCTGATATTTCAGCGTACGCATATTATGCAGCCGATCGGCGATCTTTATCAAAATGACGCGGATGTCCTTAGCCATCGCGATAAACATCTTACGGAAATTCTCGGCCTGTTCCTCTTCCTTTGAGGTATACGGCAGTTTTTCTAATTTGGTTACGCCGTCAACCAGCAAAGCAACTTCCTCACCGAACATACCCGCAATGTCGTCAAATGAAAACGGGGAATCCTCTATCACATCGTGAAGCAGGCCCGCTTCGATGGATTCCAAATCAAGCTGCAATTCCGCCAGGATTATAGAAACATACAGCGGGTGGATAATATACGGCTCACCGGACTTCCGCAGCTGCTCCTTATGAGCCTCAAGCGCCGTGAGATACGCCTTCTCGATCATAGACAGATCCTGAGAAGGATGGTACCGCCTGATTTTTTTAATTAATTCAGAATACAATTCATCATAATTCATTTTACCCATCCTCCCCACAATAATAATTCCGACTATTTTCTGATTATTATAGTAATAAAGCCAAAGAATTGCAAGATCCCTGTTATATCGGAATGGATCCGTCAAGAGCGGAAATTTATCAAACACGAACCCTTAGGCGTGGGGAGTATGTCAAGGTTTGCTTATACCGTAGTCTATTATATTATTATATAGATAAAAAGGACATAAAACTTATGCCGAGAATCCCATTTCCGCCCCTGCGGGTCAGAGCGGACGACACGAGCGGCTTCAATCGGGCCGCTCAGTGACAAGCCGTTCGGAGGGGTTTGGGGCAGCCCCGGCAAACGGAAATAAAATGAGCAAAATCGCCTTGCGGCGGTTTTGCTCATTTTCGCATACACTTACTGTTTAGAACAGTATACTAATTAGCTTTCATTCAGCGCTTTCCGATTAATTATCTGTTCCCTGCGGTATTCAATATACCGTGTCAGAAACATCTTCGCAATAGCGCATACCGGCACGGCCAGGATCATACCTGGCATGCCAAAGAGCGTCCCGCCCGCCGACAGCGCCAGAATAACAAGTAACGGACTTAATTCAACATTTTTACCCACCACTTTAGGGTTAATAAATACCGCGTCGATCTGCTGAAGGACTAAAACGCCGATAGCCGCGTACAAGGCCTTTATCGGTTCGCCGCTTATCAGAGCCACGATAACGGAGAGCAGAAAACCGATAATAGCCCCAAAATACGGGATTATATTTGAAAACCCCGTGAATATGCCTATAACTATGGCAAAATCGACGCCTATCACAGACAGCAGAACGGAAATGAGTACAGCCATTATCAGCGCGTCTGTCAACTGCCCGCGGATATAGCCGGAGAATACGCTATGCATGTCCCCAACCACGCGGCGGGCGCCTGTGCGCAGCCCATACGGCAGAAACAGGCGCGCAATTTCCCGCAGCCCATAAAATATCCGT
>JAITDJ010000035.1 GCA_031282635.1 Clostridiales bacterium | reverse complement strand
ACAGCATAAGGTTGATTTTTTGATCCCATGCGTCCCAAGGTATAAAATTGAGGGCAAGATTCAGACCAACCCCATCGGCAATGAGTTTTTCATTTATCGCCTCAACCCCGCCGTCCACGTCTTTAGGCGGATCTCCGGGGATACAATAGAGGAAATCCGCTGCGCCGCCCGTCTCAGGCGCCACCGCTTCGTTCTGAGTGTTTGCCGGCGCTTCTGACGCGGGCTGAACGCTGTTTTGGGCAGCAGGAGAGCCACAGGCTGACAGGATTATTAGCAATATTAGCGGCATTAATAAAATGGAGCTGTTTTTTTTCATAATGAAACCTCCTATTTGTCTTGTCTGTTACTCTTTTACAGATCCCACTACCAAACCTTTTACATAATAGCGCTGCAGAAACGGATACAGTAGGACAATCGGGCCAATGGTAATGACCGCCGTAGCCATCTTCAGTGATTCTGACGGCGGGGTTATGCTTATCGCGCCCGCTATATACTGCAGATCCCTCAGCATGGATATCTGGGACTTCAGCTGCAGCAGCAGATACTGTACTGGGTACAGGCTTTTCGTATCAATGAGCATAATAGCGTTCCACCAGTCATTCCAATAGCCAAGCCCGTAAAAAAGCCCAACAGTCGCCAGGACAGGCACAGACAGCGGAAAATATATGCGCAGCGCTATCAGGGCGTCATTAGCGCCGTCTATGGTCGCGGATTCTCTAAGGGAGTCGGGAACGCCGCTCATGAAATTTCTTACCAAAAACAAGTTAAACGGGCTGAACAGCAAGTTTGGAATGAGCAGCGCCCATAAATTATTACGCAGCCCCCATCTGGTGCAGATCAGATACCAAGGCACAATGCCGGCGTTAAATACCATTGGTATAAAAAAAAACAGGCCGAGGGCGCCGCGATAACGCACGTTTTTATTCGCCAGCGCATAAGCCGCGCAGCCTGTTATCAGCACAGCGCATATCGTGCCCGCGACGGTTATGAAAATTGATATAACATACCCGGTTATTACGCTGGAGCCCTTTTGGAACATCAGTGTGTAGGCGTACAGAGACAGCCTGGACGGAAAGAAACTGTATCCGTTTCTAATGATCTCATTTTCGTCGGTAAACGAAACAATTAACATCAGAATCATTGGGAGCAGACATGCGAGCGTAAACATCATCAGAAAAAAACCTATTATAACGTTAGCCAGCGAGTATTTTCTATATACCGAGTTATTCATACGCGCACCATCTCTCAAAACAATTAACCCGCTGTGAGGCGTCTTTCACCGGCGGCCTTCGGAAGCCTCCGCTGGGGACTTCTCTAATACAAAGCGCCATCAGGATAAACCAATTGTGTAATCCGGTTTGAGCCAAATACCATAATAAAACCTATCACAGACTGAAAAAGCCCGATTGCCATTGCCTGAGAAGGATCTCCCACCTGGCGCAGCGCCCTGAAAATATATGTATCGATAATATCAGTGGTTTCATACAATGTCCCATTATCGCCGACAAGAGCATATATCATGCCAAAGTCACCAAACATAATCTTGCCGATAGACAGCAGCGTCAATACGACAACCGTTGGAGTGATAAGCGGCAGCGTTATATTTAAGATAAGCTGAAATCGATTGGCGCCGTCTATCCGGGCAGCCTCGTTGAGACTTGTGTCTATACCGGCTATTGCCGCCAGATATATAACCGCGCTCATACCCGCGCCTTTCAGAATCCGGACAAAAACCAGAATAGACGGCCAGTATTCAGGTTCCGTATACCAGTTGATCGCTGGTATACCCAGTTTAGCCATCATTGTATTAACGATCCCAAAACGGTTTGAAAACAGCGCCATAAGAATATAGCATACAACTATCCAGGATATGTAATTAGGAAACAGCATGATTGCCTGCGACGTCCTGACAAACCATACGCTGCGCGTTTCGTTAAGCAGCAGGGCCAGCAGCACGGCTGTAAACGTGCCTGTGATAATAAAAAGAATGTTCAAAAAAATCGTGTTGTATGTGACCCTGAATGCATTATTGGAGGCGAAAAAAAACTTAAAATTATTCAGCCCAATCCATTCGCCCTTCGTGAGGATACCTAAAATGGTGTGGTTTTTATAACTGTATCTCTGAAACGCGATTACCATATAGGGATAAGCGAAATAGCTGAAAATTAATACATAAATAATGGCGGGAAGAGCTATCAGGTAAGAAAATTTGTTTCTTTTGACATCGTTTATAAAACCCTTGCATTTTTTTATGATCAGCAAATAATTCCCCCCTTATCATTGTTTCTTTTTTTAATTTTCTCACACCCTGCAATCATATTTTATGGCCGTTTTACTTGAATTTCAACTGCATATTGCTTGAATTTCAACTTCGTATATGATATATTCACCATCAAAGGAGGTGTGATCCCATATGCCCATTAAAAAAGTGACAATGAGAGACATAGCGCAAAAGCTTGACGTCTCAGTAAACGCCGTATCACTGGCTCTTAACGATATGAAAGGCATAAGCGGCGGCCTGCGATTGAAGGTACTGGAGACCGCTGACGCTTTGGGCTACTTTGAAACCAGCCCTCGGTATGGCAGGATATTTGGATGCTATAATTTCTGTATTTTAATGCAGGATGTTTACGCTAATGAAATGGGCTTTCACGGCAAGGTCGTATACTCTGTAGTCCAGGAAGCTAAAAACAGCGGATACGATACAATACTAAATTACTTTGACGACGCGAACATGATCATCCCCGACTGCATTAAAGACAGACGCGTATCCGGGATAATCATCATCGGCAAAATATCAAACAAAAACACGGCTGTTCTTAAAACCTTCAACATACATATAGTCGTCATCAATCATGAGCCCATGCTCAGCGATATTAACTGCATACTGATCGATAACAAAACCGGAGGCTATCTGGCGACGCAATACCTTTTGCGCGCGGGGTTTTCAAAAATCGGATTTTTTGGAGATCTTTCCTACAGCCAGTCGTTTCAGGAACGATACTTAGGTTTCCAGGAAGCTTTACAGGAAGCTTTCCAGGATGCCTTAATAGAGGAGAATCTGATGGATTGCCTTCATGAATTCTCTATCACGGATAAAATCGAACAATATATTATTGATAACAATATCCTGGCTATAGCGAAAATTTTGTCACATCAAAACAACCTTCCGCAGGCGTTCTTCTGCTCTAATGACCAAGCGGCCGTGGTATTGATATTTGCTCTGCGCGAAAATGGGCTTTCAGTACCCAAGGATATATCTGTGGTCGGTTTCGACAGCGGAGTATTAGCTGAAAAAATAACGCCCAAACTCACATCTGTGTATGTGAATAAAGAACTTATGGGATATAAAGCAGTCAGGCGGCTGATTCATCTTATCCAGCGCCGCAAAGAAGAAGTCGAGCATGTGGTTCTCGGCGTTAAGCTGATTGAGCGGGATTCCGTAGCGCCAATTAGCGCGCGGCGTTAGAAAAACACAAAAAAAAGCGGGCCCCAAACTGAACCCGAGTTATGGTTATAGAATTATTGAGCGCTAAAACTATCGCCGCGAGTGAGGAACGCGGTTTATACAGACGACTCAGAAGGGGCTCGAACCCTCGACCTCCGGCGTGACAGGCCGGCGCTCTAACCAACTGAGCTACTGAGCCAAACAATTTTTAAAAGCTATAAAAATATATCACGTCATGCTAACTCTGTCAATACTTTTTTTTAGGGCTCATTATCTTTGCAATTTATCGGTAAAATTGATAATATAAAGAGCAGTGAATATTTGACGCAAGAAGGGAAATATATTATGGACATTTTAAAGACACTGGCTTTGGAATTCAAACTTAGATCCGTTCAGGTGGAAAATACCATGAAGTTGATCGACGAGGGCGCCACAATCCCGTTCATTGCGCGGTACCGCAAGGAGATGACCGGGTCGTTGGACGATCAGACGCTGCGCGAGCTGAACGATCGTCTGATGTATCTGAGAAACTTGGATGAAAAACGCGAGCAGGTACGCGCCTCTATTACCGATCAGGAAAAAATGACTGATGAGCTCGCCGTCGCGCTGGATAAAGCCGCGACGCTTACGGAAATAGAAGATATCTACCGTCCGTTCCGTCCCAAACGCCGCACTCGCGCAACCGTGGCCAAAGAACGCGGTCTGGAGCCCCTGGCGATGGAATTATGGGCGCAGAATGTTAAATCGCCCCTTGA
>JAITDJ010000187.1 GCA_031282635.1 Clostridiales bacterium | reverse complement strand
TTACCGGCTCGGCGCCTACAAAGAATACCGAAAGAACAAGCGTCAGCGATAGCGCCGCCGCCGCCGAAAATCTTGTTTTTCTTCCTGTCGCTTTACTCATGACCCTTGCTCCTTCCCTCCTAATCACGCCGTTGTGTCTACTACTTGGCTTTCAAAATGAATCTTTGAGAATATTGTGTAAGCCCCTTAGTTTATGTGAAAAATGATAGATACGTATACAGTCGTTCTCTATCTCATATTTGAAAAATAAATAATAGTTTTTTATCGAACACCAATTCAGGTCTATATCTTCAAACAGGCCGCTCGAATGGGTTTTGAGACTCTGGCCTTTCCAATAACCGCTTTGAAGTAGGCCGACTTTTTTCTCCAGTTCATTAAGAAGGCTTTCCGCCGCAGATGGGTTTGATAATTCTATGGCGATATATCGAACAGCTTCGTTGATGTCGTTTTGCCCCGAAGGAAGATAAAGGACCCTCATAGGTTTTACTTTTCGGCAGCGATTATTTTTCGCGCGTCATCTATTACTGTACGATGGTCTATCCAATAATCCGTTTCTGCCGCCTCTTTAATTCTTTCAAGCAGAGTCAAGCGAAGCGTTTCGGCTAAAATTTTTTCATTTTCATCATTTGTCGCATTCGTGATTTCAAACGGTATGCTGCGCGATCTCAACACAGCGCGAACAAACATATTGATCGCGACCGAAGCATTCATCCCAACTTCAGCACAAAATTCATCGAAATTCTTTTTAACATTCTCATCTATTCTCACATTCATCGTAGCCTGCGCCATTAATGCCACCTCCATTGCATATATTGTATTTAATTTTAAACACAATGTAAATACAAATCGTGATGACAAGTAAATATTTTTATAATAATCAGTATATCATAAAAATTTACATCCATAGGGATATTGTTTTACACGCAGAGGGTATATTATTACATTTCATGGGAATATCGCATTATTCCATGACTTCATCCGGCAAATTGAAAGCGAAAAAGCGCGGTATAATTTCTCGGTCGAAACATTTTACCGAATATCGGTAGCATTAAACATCAGTTTAGACAAGCTGATAGAAAAATAGCCTCTCCTCGTGTATGGTTGGAAAACGTTACAAATTGCCTCGCAAAGCGGTTGGAAAACGTTACAAAATGCAATGCAAGGTACATAAACGCTTTCCCGTTTTGAAGGAATTTCCTAATGCGGGTATTCAGTTATCTGCTTATAGCTTCCAATTTATTTGCCATTAGTTCAGCTCTTTGTTTTATTATGCAGGTTGCATCCTTTAGTTGTGGCGTCTTTTGGCTCGGACGGATTTTTATGCCGCGCGGGAATAGATGACCCGTCCGGTATGTCGAACATGAGCGAGAAAACCGCTCCGGTCTATATTTGCTTCCAACAAATGCGGTTCGATTCGCAAGTCAATATCGCGCCGCATCGTAACTAATTCTGTTGAGACTTCAAGGAAATTGCCCTTTGAATCATCGAAATAATCAAGGATGATAGCCACGTCAATATCGCTGTCCTTATGGGTATTTCCTCTAACCTGCGAACCGAACAGGATAATTTCTCTCGGGTCAAGGTATGGAACTACCTTCTGTATGTACTTTTCGAGAACAATCGTTATGTCGTTTTCAACCATTTAATAAATTCCTCTGTACGTGTTATAAGGGTTTTGCTGTAATCCGCAGTGAGCGAGGCCGTGAGTTTCGCTCGCGTCTCGGGATAACGTGCTTCAATATTCAGCGGAACAAGTTCTTCCAAAAACCGCTTTTGACTTTCGGACATCTTTCCGTATACTGCCGAAGATTCAGCAATCTTTTCAAGATTGTGTGTGTAAGGTAAGTTCTCCGGCGGATAGTCACGGACGAAAACAGCCTTTAACGCTTTTTCTACTGACTGGTGGCACATGAATCCAACATATAAATAACGCTTTGTTTCATTCATTACCTTCGCGGTTTCAATGTCGTAATCAGCGCCTTCTAACCAGTATTCATATTTGTCGTAATCGCTCATAAGAACAGTATACAGGCATTCCTGCGATATTTCAAACCATCGCATTGCCTCGAAAATTGACAATCAAGCGGCCAACTTGCTTGAAGCTGACCGCATTTTGTTCAGAACCACGCCGTTACCGCAAACCCACCAATAAAGTATTCGATTTGCGGGTTCGTATGGAACCCCTTCAAACTATTATTGCCCCAGTCGATACAGTCGCCGAGAATAACCAATTGATTTGTTTCGTCGGATAAATCGACAACCTTCAGTGCGTCGTGCAGGGTGTCTAAGTTTCCGTGTATATCGACTATCGCATAAATTTTTGGCATCGAGTTCCTATCTGACTTGGCTGCTTTGTTTTATATAAGTCGCCGGCCGAGTATTCGCTATCTCGTGAGGATGTACGTTATTCACAAGGCCCTTATCGACGTGCTGATAAAAAACACGACCAAGAGCCAACCTGATACCCTTCGGGATAACTAACCAGTCGGTCCCCATTACCGCGCGGATGTCAAAAATCGTTCCGTTCTCAAGCTTGTCAACACGCCCCAACAATTTAGGGAACCATATTTTGAAATCATTCAGGGGGAG
>JAITDJ010000204.1 GCA_031282635.1 Clostridiales bacterium | reverse complement strand
CCAACTTGCTCAACAATCCGAAAAATCTGATCCCACGCGTACCGGGGATAAATTCAATGATCATATCCACATCACTATTCTCGGTCATGTCGCCTCTGGCGGCGGAACCAAACAATGCGGCGCGTTTGACGGGATATTCCAGCAAAACACTAATTGCCGAAGACTCAATGTCTTTCGAATTCTTCATCACGCCATCTCCTTTATGTGCGTTTCGATAAACGCAATCTCCGCTTCATCAAGTCCGTATTGTCAATCACCCACTGAGGCGTGAAAACCTCGCCGTGCTTCCGGACACGGAGCTTTGACTTCATCAAAAGCGGCTCTCTGTAAACACCCGTCGCCGGGGTGCGTTTCGCATCGTCCAACTGCTCCAGATCCAGTATTCTATTCTCGTCGGTTCCATAATATCTGGCAATCGCCATTTTAATTCCATCGATAACTTGGGTGTCCGTTATGACCATCCAGTATCCATATAAATCGTCACGCCACTGATCAAGTGGCTTCAATATTGGGTTTTCTACTTCTTTTACCCATAACTCCAAGCAAATCCTCTCCCCTCTATTTTTCCACCTTATAGCTATTATACCATATGGCAGACTCCGTCCGTAACCTAATCTCCACGTCTTTGCGACGCCACGGTGAACGAAAACGGGATCTAAGCTCCGCAGTACCATCGCATAATCGCAGTTAAGTATCCTTTATAATATCAACTATAAAAATTCGTAAACGACATAATATAAAAGTTATTGACATTTACAAATATAATTGACATAATACAAAAGTAAATGCCATTAATTCACTTATAGAAAGAGCGTTAGCTATGTCAAAGCATCACCGTATATGGAACGCAAGCGTGTATGAAAAATATATGCGAGAAGGCCGGGGAAACGGCTGGGGCTCTGGCTACACGCCATGGATTTTTATACAGGATTTTGCTTCGCGCGGAACCGTGTCGCGAGTTAAAGGTATGACGACGGGGCGAGTTCATCACTTGATGTTAAATAATGAACTCGCCTACTTTTATATACTTGACTGAAAGGAATGTGTCGTGTAAATGGATAACAAGGCATTAGGATATGAGGGCATAGATTTTAGCGATCCAGACGATTACGCTCCTGAAACAGAAATATGCTCGTTTTGTGGCAGCGAATCGGATGAGCGGATTGGCTATAATAAAAAAATGGATCTGCTTAAGCGCGCATGCTCAAATTGTGGCGCAATATATATTGAGGACGGCGAAGGGGAAATCATTATACTAAAAGGCGAAAAACGGAATTGGGGGACATACCTGAAAAAAAACTTTATTTTTCCTTTTGAAGCAGTGGTAGACGAAGCCAGCGACGAGGAGGTTTTTGGTTTCGGCGATCCCGGGCCTATACGGTATAAAGACAGGGTGACCGTTACGAATACGGATTTCGAGGACGACATATACGGCGTCATAGCAGAAATCAAGAAAGGAAGAAAGAAATATAGCTTTCCCCTCTGCGACTTGGCGGTTGTGGACAATAAATCGCCGAATTATAAACTATTGGATGATTACAGAACGTGGTTTGCTAACTGCAGATAATCGAAAAAACACTGATTGAAAAGAGTTGTGCGTTTTCATGTTAATTAAGCCGGGCAAATATATCCACTTTGAAGGCAATGCTTAGGCTTATATATTGCTTGTACGAGGTAGGATTTGATGTCCGGATTACGGAATCCGTTTGCAATGCGAAACGGTAAAATCATTCTGATAGAAGATTTGTCCGCAAATGAGCGCGGATTAAACTGCGGCTGTCAATGCCCCGCTTGCGACGGCAATTTTATAGCGCGTATGGGTGACGTTAAAGTCCGCCACTTTGCCCATAGCAAGGATGCCTGTGATGAAATAATCGCTTATACATCCGGTTTATATAAGCTCATACATCAAACGCTCAGCGATGGAGCAGCATTTTTTATACCGCCTTTGATTGTATCGTGTCAGTTGCCAAACAACAGGGCGTTGGACGAAGAAACCATTGCTCAATTTGTTAAGGTTGTTAGAGAAAACAGCAAAGAGCCTAATATAATGGTATGGCGACATTGGTTTTGGATTTTGCGGATGACGCTGATAGAATCCAATCTTCTAAAAGTAAAGATTTTCATAAATATTTATTTTCGGAAAATCTATGTAAATATTGGATTTTTAACCCACTGAAAGATACCCTATATCCGCTTTTGCTGGAAAAGAATAAGCGCGACTACGTCGATTACCTCGAACAGCAAAAGAAAATTGAAGAAGAAAGAAAAATCGCCGCCGCGATAGCGGAAGAAAATAGGAGAGTTGCTATCGAAAGGCAGAAGCAACTCGATGAGGAGAAGATTTAAGATGGAAATCAAATATGGCATTATAGGATACGCATCTAATAATATCGGCGATGAGATACAGACTCTTGCACAAATGAGATTTTTACCGAAGGTAGATTATGTTTGCGTACGAGAACGCATTAAAAGCTTCAAACCAGGCAAAGCAACCGAGCAAGTAAAATTAATTATGAACGCATGGTATATGCAAAATCCTAGGTTTTTTCCCCCGCCCAATAATATAATTCCTTTGCCGATATCCATGCATCTAGACTCAACAATTATTGAAAATGGGTTTCTGGAAGACGTTAAAATACGCGAGTGGATGATGAAATACGGACCAATAGGGACGAGAGATTTATTCACGCTTAAAAAACTACAGCAAGCGGGAATACCGTCTTATTTTTCAGGATGCCTTACACTTACACTACTGCCCAATGAGAAATTTCGAGCAAGGAAAGTTAAAAAGTATGTATTGGCAATGAATTTAAGCGATAAAGAGCTGGTTGCGTTAAAAAGCAGGACAGTATTACCGGTTTACGGTCTAGGTAAGAAAATGGTAGGTTTATCATTTCAAAACAGGTTACGGCTTGCGAAATGTATGTTGTCTATATATCACAATGCTGATGTAATCGTTACGAAAAATTTACACACAGCGTTGCCTGCGCTATCTTTTGGGGTGCCAACGTTATTGATTCCGTCATCTGCGGACGGATGTTTTGACAATAGGTTTTCAGGTTTGTATCATCTTTGCAACAACATGACATCAGAAGAATTCATACATAATTCGAAACCATATGATATAGATAACCCTCCCCCCAACCCTGAAATGTTTCGTGAAATAGCGCGAGAACTTATAAGCGTATGTCACAGCTTTACCGGATTTGACAGCTTGAAATCTCCAATTGATGACGATTTTGATCCGATATTTGAGCTTATAGATCTACTGCAATTCAGCGAAAAGCAGATTCAACGCAATTTATATTATGCTAATACAGAACAGTTATTCAGAGCCTTGACTGATAAAAAATACTTGTTAAATAACAAATATCGGATGATTGACGATAACCAAATTACGCTCATCGAAAAATAACAGCAAAAAGTAGTCGCGGAAACACTTCTGTAACAATTGGCGCAAATAGCGCGTTCAACATGCCGACTTCAAGATTCAGGCGTATTCGGCGGAGGTGGAACTTCTTTTTAACTCCCGTACAAGCGTTGATTTTACTGGCGTAGCAGTTTCCGCGAAAGCTCAGCAAAGCCATCTAGTGCCGAATATCTCGTCGCAAACGAATTTCAGGCTCATGCACTCCGTATCGTCGATGATGATGAAGATTGCCCCGTCGTCGGCCAACAGCCGCAGCCGCGGATACATCATACACAGCCATTTGTCATGGCGCGACAAGCCCTCGCCCTCTTTTCCGACTACCTCGCTGAGCCACTTCCGAATCTTCGGGTCGTTCACGTTGTCGTTGTATACCCAGCCTTCATTGCCCGTATTATACGGCGGATCAATATATGTGTACTGCAACTCCAAGACGCGGTATGGCACTTGCCGGTGGCGGTTGATTACCTTGTCTTTGCCGAGCCAGTTCAGTATTGGCATAGGTGCATTTCCGCCTGCCGAATCTATATAGTCACGAGCGTTGCCCGGGCAGCCTGACCACCCAGCGCCCGCCCTTTGCCGGACCGACACGTTCGACTATGCCTGTTTTTTTCAAACTGCTGATATTCGCTTCAACATTTCGGGAGGCAATGCCTATTGCGTTAGCCATTGCCTTTGCGCTTATCGTTGGATTCAGCAACATAAGATTTAGGATTTTTCTTTGTGTTTCGTTTTCTCCGATGTTTTCTCCGATGTTTTCTCCGATGCCGACATCGGTGTCAAAGCCAATCATGATGTAATTTGAGCGTACTTCGTAGAATGGTTCCGGCTTGCCCCAATTCTTGCATGAATCGGAAATTTTCTCTATGCCGCGTCCCCAAGCCTCAATCTGCCCGGAACGGAAAAACGCGCCTGCAATGAGCGGATTGTATGGCATTGAAGTGTGTGTGGCAAACAATTTTTCGACCGTCCAATTTTCAGGCAGTCGACCGTCGTTGTATATCAGCACTTTATCCGGGTATATATGAATGTGAATCGGATTCCCGGTGCTGTAATCCCTGTGCTGGATGGCGTTCAAAACGGCCTCGCGGAAGGCAAACCTCGGCACGGGGAATGTTTCTATCCGTTGAAGTCCTTCATAACTGATGAGACCTTTGAAATACTTCGTGTAGACCAAATCTTCGACCTTATCGGCCATCGTGATGAGCGGGCCATAGATCTCGTCCTGATAGAGAATATCGGCGGCATTCTCGAAAAGCCCCACTTTAACATATGCTCCCGGCACCCAATTCTCGGGGTCTTGGTGGAAAATAAGCAGAGCCGCGCGCTTCAAGTAGCCGTCCTCGACAAGACGCAGGTTTTTCAAAAGCATCTCGTCGGTTATCTCCAAGTCCTGAGCCGTCAAGCGGGCGCTTGCTATGGCTTTTCGCCTGAACGCCTTGAAAGCGTCGTTCTCAAAGTCGTCGAACTTCACATGCGGAACAGGAACGCCGTCCCAAGTCCTGCCCTGCTTGCGAAGCATAAACTCGTCAAGCGCACTGCCTGTAAGTTCTTGCGTCGTGCTGCCTGAGCGGGTGTAGTAGACGCCGTGATAACTGATGGGAAATGGGTACGCCTCTACAATGATCATGATATACTCTCTGCCGCTCGATTCATGGACGACGATATCGGGTATAATCGCCATCGCGCTCTTGATTTTGTTCGGCAAGTTCTCCAACAGCTTTACCGTGTCTGTGACGCCGACTATAACGCCATCGTCAGCGCGCCCGATTTCCAAAGTCCCACCGGAAGCATTGGCAAAAGCGCAGAGCGTTTTCATATATTCATCGCGCCAAGTCGCTTTCCATTCAAGGTTTTGGTTTTCCACGTTAGAGCCTCCAGTCATTGGAGATTATCGGATTCATCGTACTCAATCTCCAATATTTTATTGAAATACCTCGACTTTCCTCGCAGCAAACTTTAACAATTTATCATTATAGCACATCGTTTTATGAAAATTAAGAATTAATTTGAAATATCAAAAACTATATCAGATACACGTAACTGAAATATGCTTTTTCAAATTAGAATCTCGAAACAGTCCCCATCAAAATTCTCCCGGGATTTTCGACGAGAGGGATGTTTTGTGCATAATGCCGAAAATAAACTTTTCTTGAAAAACAAAAAATAAAAATTTATTGACAATTTAAAATTTTACATGTACCATAAATAATTGATTTGCGCTGCGGCTGTTTTGCGGTAATGCCATGGAATAACGAGGATAATTTGATATTAATTTAGACCGCTAACTCTTCGCAAAATATATGTTTTGCGATTAGTTGCGCAAAAAAAAAGGCAGAATCAAGGTTTTTGTTCTTGACAGCCCTCCCGGAATAATATTTAATGAAGTTTAGAAGAGCATAAATTCGTAGTTTTTTCGTTCACAACTAATCGCAAAACATATAATTCGCGCAGATTTTTAGTAAGACAAGAGGCGCCATATATGACGCGATTGAAAACAGTCAGATTGTGTGGGACTGAATATATGCGGTTTTCTAAAATATATGCGGAAGATATTGAAAGTGTTATCTCCGATAAAGCGGTTCCCTGGAAAAAATTCTGCGGCAGCGGCGTTATTATTACCGGGGTCGCAGGCTTAATCGGCAAGGCTGCGCGGTTGCGTTGGGTGAACTGAACCGGTTATACAATAACAGCAAAGAATAGGGGGTATGCAAAACGCCAAGAGTATCTGTAATAATTCCATTCTACAACGCAGCCGATTATCTTGTTGACTCAATCGAGAGCGTTATAGCGCAAGAGTATTCATTTAAGGATATAAATCTTATTTTAATTGACGATGGAAGTACAGATGAAAGTAAATTTTGCGGCATATTTTATGCGAAGCGATTCACCAACATTCAATATTTACGTCAAAGCCATAAAGGCGTTTCAGCAGCAAGAAACAAAGGAATTGAACGCGCCCTTAATGCGGGCAGCGAGTTTGTTTTCTTTCTTGACGCCGACGATAGATACAAAGAAAATCATTTGACTAAATGCATAAAGCTATTTGATGAATATCCAGAAAGTGTATTTGTATCCGGTGTTATGCGTTTTTTTGAGGCCGAAAATAATCTTAATAGGCGTTATACACTCCCTTGTTATAGTACTACAAGAGAAATTAACACTATAGATGATTATAATAAAGACGCGCTATATGTTGGTCATGTTGCTCAGGGCGGGTGGCGCGCTTCGATATTGGATGCCTCTCGTTTTAATGAAAAATTAGAGTATTCCGAAGATATTGACTTTATCTGCCGCATTTTAGTAGATAATAAGTTTGTATTCTCAAAGGATATTGAATATTTGTACCGCATAAGATATGCGAAAGATTCTGCTGTAAATATTGCTCCAACTAATCTGCAATGGTATAGCCGTGTTTGGAATGTCTTTGTCCCGTTATTCGAAGATATGATAAAGTTACGTAACAATGTTCCCCTATTTGTCCCAATGTCAAATAGGTAAGCCAATGTCAAATAGGTAAGATGGTAATATAGCTCCAAAACAACGATTTAGCAATATATTCAATTTGAGTAAGGCAATATTTTGTTTGATTATGTATGAATCTGAGTACGAAATAATCAGCAAAACTACGCTTTTACCTA
>JAITDJ010000110.1 GCA_031282635.1 Clostridiales bacterium | reverse complement strand
CGGAGCATAACTTTCAGTCTTTCCGTATAATGCCCAATTTTAAACTAAAGCCATTTCAAAATATCATACGATTTTATTAACGCGAAAAAGTCAGGATACCTGCTTTTCACGGTTGTAATTTTCAACATAGCGCCGGTACTTCGGCTCTTCCATAAGAACCTCGTGACTGCCTTCAAGGGCAACTCTGCCATCCTCGAAATAGTAAATAGAGTCAAACCGGTTCATGTCGGTCAGGTTGTGGGTTATTTCCAAAATAGTCAGCCCATACCGCTTTTTATAATCAGCGAGATTCGCGTACATTTGACTACAGCCGTTTGCGTCCAGCGCGGAAAAAGGCTCGTCCATCACCAAAAGCGTTCCTGGCTTTATATGGTATAAACCCCGCGCAAGGGATACCCGCTGCTTCTGACCTGCGGACAGCTCGTCAGGGCTTTTCGCTTTCAGTTCCCCATAACTATCAAATAACCCAACCGTTTTAAGCACTTCCGCATATAAGCCGTTATCCATGCCCTTGTCCAATATGATGTTTTTGTCAAAATCATCAAAGAGGGTGCAAGGCGCGTCCTCAATATACACAATGTTGTTATCTTTCCTGAGTTCCTGAAACCGCAGCGTATCATACGCACGGTCATTCGCCAGAATAGCGCCGGAATCCGGGGATAAAAGATTAAGCAGCAGTTTCATACACGTTGTTTTCCCGCTGCCGTTTTCCCCGATGATAGCGTAATGCTTTCCGCCTTCAAAGGTAATGCCAAGATTGTGTATGACGTTTTTATCCAGATATTTGAAGTTTACATTCTGAAACCGTACCTGCCGTATGGGTTCAAGCAGCGCTTTTTTCTCATTGGCTTTTTCCTCGTTGGCGCTATCCTCCTGTACCGATAATAGCTCATTCAAACGCTCAAACGATATTTTTGTTTGTTTGTACTGAAGAAATATGGTATTGAACCGGACAAAAGGAACCGTAATTCTGTTCAATAATTCCAAGAAAAGTGTCAATGTCCCAACGGTTATATTTTGTACTTGAAACAATAACGCGCTAAAGATAAATACTAGAACAAAAGGCAGACCCATGAATACTTCAGTTATACCTGAAAACAGAGAATTGTGGTTTATCATCTTTTTGTCCAGATCGAATTTGCCGGTAATGATCCTGAAATAATCTTCCTTGACGAGTTCATCGGCGGCATACGTTTTAATAACATTGATAGATTTCAGTATCCGGTTTATCATGTTGAACTGACTGTCGGTCTGCGTCATGTACTTCTTTTTAATATTCTCCAAGGCTTTCCCAATCTGTCTTCCGATTAAAGTAACCGGCGGCAGCAAGATAATAACGAGAAGCCCTAAAACCCAGTTGGTATAAATCAAAAAGGCTGCGGCCACAATCATTTCAAAAGGGATTCTGATAAGCTCAATGCCGCTTCTCAGCATATCGGAAACAGAATTGATATCTTGTGAGAAATTGGTGAGTATTCTGCCTTCACCGAATTCCACGATCTTTTTCCCCGGAAGCCGTACCAATGACGTGATAAACCTTTTATCAATTTCAAAGGTGATTTCCTTGACAAAGCGGTCCACAGCCCATCGTTGAAATGCCAGGACAGCCGCGATTACTACTATAATAACAATTCCGATAAGAACGATGTTATGAATTGAAACAGTGCTGGTGGCGATTGAATCGAATACATATCTTGAATAACTGGGCATGACAAGCGCGATAAAACCCTGTAAGATAATAGCCACTGACACTAACGCCAGCCATTTTTTCTTTGTTTTCAAGATTGAAGAAAAGATGTTCGATGACATAGTTTACCTCTCCTTATAGTAACCGACGCGGCTTTGCCGACAATCGATTGTATAAACGTTTTTAAGACAACTAAAGAACATTGGTAACGCGCAATCACCAGAAGCAACATGCTCTTTCATACGACTTTTAGTTTGAATACCAGTGTAGTATAGTGGAAAGAATTTTTGTTTGTCAAGCACTTTTTTAAATTTGTGAGCACGCGAGGGCTGATGCCGCCGGGCGATGCGCTAGTTCCAATAGCCATTCCGTTACCTCCCAAGTGAAGACTTCATCTGGTGAAGAGCATGTGAAGCGGCGCGTACTTTGACCGCCCGTGGCCGCGCAATCCTCAAGCCCTGTCAGGTCTGGGCAAGGCAGGAGCGGCCTCCATTGTCCCTCTCTCGCCGCAATGCTTCTCCCCTCTCAGGAAAACTTGATAGATGCATTTTATTGTACCTCTTTCTTGGCTATAATGTTGTTCATTTCTTTATAAAAATTGATAATCAAATATCCTATAATAAAAATCATGGATAATGAAATATAACCCATATGCGAATTGAATATCATTATTTTAGTAATAAGAAACATTCCTATGCCGGGCGATAATAAAATGATAGCGTCTATTCCACCTATAATTTTCCCACGATTTTTGTCATCCAGAGAGGAAATTGTGTATCCAAATAGAGGCTGGGTTAGCGAATCAAACATACCATATAAAGCAAATAAAAATACCACGACATAAGGATTGTTCACGCTCATAAGCAATAACATACCAATAGAATTGCCTATCATGCTTATTTTGAACAGGATACTTACCTGTCCACCTAATTTTGTTATCATAAGCAGACCAACGAATTCTCCTATGGACATGGCTGATTTTATTAATCCTAACAAGACTGAATTCGCGTTTTCATTTGAAATCGTCAGAGGAAGAATGTAAGGTATATAA
>JAITDJ010000092.1 GCA_031282635.1 Clostridiales bacterium | reverse complement strand
AGCCTATGGATATCAGCCCGCAGTCTTTGACGCCTTTCATCAGACAAGGTTTTTCTGTTATTGAATGGGGCGGTCAGGTTATTCAATAGTTCTTTATGCCGTCTATCCATTTTTTGTTACTTTTCTTCCATACGGGGGCGATTTTAATGCTGGACGCCGCGCTTCTGGGTACAGGCGGCATGATGCCGCTGCCTTGGCGTTTTCTTACTTCTTTGCTGCTGAGGTTTGACGGCAGATTGGTTATGGTGGATTGCGGGGAAGGCACGCAAATCACCCTGAAGCTGTTAGGCTGGGGATATAAGAATCTGGACGCCATTTGTTTTACGCATTTTCACGCGGATCACATCGCGGGCCTGCCGGGCCTGCTTTTAACTGTGGGCAATTCGGGACGCGAAGAGCCGCTGACGTTAGTCGGCCCGCCTGGCATGGGCGTCGTGGCGCGCAGCTTATGCGTTATCGCTCAGGAATTGCCATTTGAGGTAAATATTGTTGAACTGCCGTTTGAACGCGGATCACCGCCGCGATGTTTAACACTGGGCGATTTTCATATAGCGGCGCTGCCGGTGGATCACCGTATTCCATGCTTCGCGTACGCGTTTGAGTTTAAACGCGCCGGGCGTTTCGACACCGAGAAGGCCCATCTCAATAAGGTGCCGATGAAAGCTTGGAACCGGCTGCAAAAATATGAAACGGTTGTTCTGGACGGCTTCGCATATACGCCTGAAATGGTTTTAGGGCCCCCTCGAACGCCTATTAAGGCGGCGTATTGTACGGACACGCGGCCAGTAAAGGGATTAGCGAATTTCGTGAAAGGCAGTGATCTGTTTATATGCGAGGGCTTGCACGGGGACGCGGACGCGCTGGCTAAAACGGCGGCCCACAAACACATGATTTTTCAGGAGGCCGCGGCTATTGCCAAGGCCGGCGGCGTTAACGAGTTGTGGCTGACGCATTTCAGCCCCGCGATGACAAATCCCGAAAACTATATAGACGCCGCCAAGGCTGTATTCCCCAATTCGCGCGTCGGAAAAGACAGGATGACCGCAACAATAAATTACCGGAAAGAATAACAGACAACATAAATAAAGAAGCGTATGTTTTATAAGAGGATCAAACAGAATATCAGATAACAGAATATCAGATAACTGTGGGAGTTGGGGCATGTCCGCTTACACTGATTATGAAGTAATTCAGGCGTGTCTCGCGGGAGACCGCGACATATTTGCCGAATTAGTCAAGCGTTATAAAAACCTGGTTTATTCGGTGATCCTGCGTATGGTGAACGATCGCGAAGAAGCGAATGATCTGGCGCAGGACGTATTCATCAAGATGTACAAAAATCTGGATAAGTATTATCCGGAATATAAATTCAGCACATGGGTTATACGGATTGCTACGAACCACGTTATCGATTATCGGCGCAAAAAGAAACCGGAGACAGCGCCGATAGAGGATTTGGAATTCAGCCTCAGCTCGGAAGAATCGCCGGAAGGCGCTTACATACGCCGCGAGCGGAAAGCGGAACTGAAAAAGATAGTGGAGGATCTGCCCGATATGTATAAAATACCCATAGTGCTGTATCATGAGCAAGGGCTCAGCTATCAGGAGATATCGGAGATAATAAACGAGCCGCTGTCTAAGGTCAAAAATCGTATCTTCCGAGGCAGGCGTATGCTGAAAGAGAGTTTGCTGAACTTGAGCGAAAAAGGGAGTGTGAGTTATGGACTGTGAAAAAGCGGGCGGCTTGATGATGAAGTATATGGACAGCGCCCTTACTGACGCCGAAGCGGTTTCGCTCAACCGCCATATACACGTTTGCGCTCATTGCAAAGAGGATTTTTTGGCATACGACGGGATAATGGACAACTTCTCGGAAATGACGCTTTCGGAAGCGCCGGAAGGCTTTGAACACCGCGTTATGGCCATAATATCGCGGCTTCCGGAAATGGAGGTAAAACCCGGTCCGGTATACGGCATTTTAGGTGTATTTTCCCTGCTTTTAAGTCTGGGGTTTATCCTCATTATGAATAAAGAGACTATGTTAAGCTGGATGTATCCGTATCCTCAACTGGAGCCTTTGATTAACATTTTTGTTTCGATTTCCGCCGCCGTGGATAATATTTCGTTGCAAGTGTCGTCGGCATTGTCGCAGATAAGCCTATACTTGCAGCAAGCGGGCCCTGGCCTTAATTTTGTGCCTTTGCTGCTGTTCGTCGCGCTGTCTGCCGCTCAATTGGTGATTTACAAAAGGGAAAGGTCCGTGGCTCATAAATGAAAACGAGAGGATTCCTCATTTTATTATTGGCGGTGTTTTTAGGCGTGTACGCGGAAGCCAACGCGGGCGCCGTCAATAATATCGCGCGTGTTATTGCCGCGGAAGCGGCGGAACAACACGCGGAGGGATCCTTTTTTGTGTCCGCGTTAGTTTCCTACCACCGTATCCCCGGATGGATTACGACAGCGGCGGCTATTTTATTCAGGCTGGCTGTATGTTTGCTGGCCTTGAGGCTGAAACCGGGAATAATAAAACAAGGCGGGGGGTTTGTACTGTATAAACCTCTGGAATTGATAGGAAACGGCTTACTGGGCTACTGTGCGTTTATGTCGCTTATTTTGGCGTTCATCGTTTCCATATTCGGCATTCCATTGGCGTTTGCACTTTTGGCCATCGTATGGTTTATGACGCTCTTGGGTGAAACGGCGCTGGCGCTGGCCGCGGGATATCTGCTTGTGGACAGCGCGGGGCAAAAATCGAATACCTTTACATATATGTCCGCCGGGGCGCTGCTGATAGAACTGCTGCGCTGCCTGCCCGTACTGGGATACGCAGTCGGTATGTTTTTAATGCCTGTTATCTGTATAGGCGTGGTTATAACATTGGTTTACGAAGGGTATTTGAAAAAGAATTACTGGGAACTGCCGTTCTGGACGGATAATTTCGCCCAGAAACGCGCGAATGCCCGCGAAATAATACTGAAGGATATTGATCATTGATGCTGATTCTGGGTATAGAAACATCCTGTGACGAAACCGCTGCGGCTGTGGTGCGCGACGGGCAGTTCGTTTTGTCCAACGTCATTGCCTCGCAGATAAACGTTCACATGGAATACGGCGGCGTGGTACCGGAAATCGCGTCGCGCAAGCATATAGAAAATATCGGGCGCGCAGTTGACGCGGCGCTCAGGGAAGCCGATACGCGTAAACATCAGATAGACGCCATAGCGGTAACAAACGGGCCGGGGCTGGTAGGCGCGCTGCTGGTCGGTTTGTCGTACGCGAAGGCGTTCAGTTTTGCCCTTAATAAGCCATTGATTGGAGTC
This sequence comes from Clostridiales bacterium, assembly GCA_031282635.1. GTDB lineage: Bacteria > Bacillota > Clostridia > Lachnospirales > WQUN01 > JAISZF01. Next base: position 45,182 of record JAITDJ010000092.1, on the reverse strand, counting down.
AATCATATTGAGGGGCATATTTGCGCTAATTTGTTGGGTAACAGCCCAATTTCTCCGCCATTTATATGTCTGGTGGTTTCCGGAGGCCATACCCATCTGCTGTGTGTTTTGGATAATTGGAAGATGGAAGTGCTGGGGCGAACCAGGGACGACGCGGCGGGGGAGGCTTACGACAAAACCGCGCGCGCCTTGGGTCTGCCGTACCCCGGCGGGCCGTCTATCGAACTGCTGGCTAAAGAGGGAAACCCTTGCGCCATAATGTTTCCGCGCGCGCTTTCGGATGACCGCGGTTTCAGTTTCAGCGGCCTTAAGTCGGCTGTGCTGAATTACCTGAATAAACAGAGGATGGCGGGCGCCGCCTTTTCAAAGGCGGATGTGGCCGCTTCGTTTCAAAAGGCTGTGGTGGATGTGCTTACGGATAAGGCCCTGTCAGCGTGTTTGGCTCTGAATATAAATACTCTGGCGCTGGCCGGCGGGGTCTCGTCCAACAGCGCGCTCAGGGAATCCATGCGGCTGGCGTGCGAAAAAAACAATATAGCTCTGTTTGCGCCGCCTCCGGTATTTTGTACGGATAACGCGGCTATGATCGCTTCCTGCGGATATTTTAGATGGAAACAGGGGAAAATATCGTCATTAGATCTCAATGCCAATCCGGACATTGGCGACTTTAACGGGATGTGAGGCGATAGCATGGAAAATTCCGATCTGCTGCGGGAGATAACCGAGAATCTGCCGATGTTTTTTTGCGCGGTCCAAGTTGATAACGGCCGGATACTAATGCTTAACCAGGCCGCCGCGAATTTGTTCGGCAATATAGAAACCATCGGCGAGGCGGGCGAAGGGAATACCCTATTAATCTCCGCCGGCGACAAGGTGAACGGACATTTCGAATACAACTCCAATATTGGGGGACGGTGGTACTGGATCAGCCACTATTCAGTGACATGGACAGAGTATGTGAAGGCGGAAATCTTTATCGGGGTGGATTACGGCAAGTTGAAGAATTTTAGCGGTCCTTCCGGTGAAATGGCTTTCACCGAGACTTTGAAGGGCCCGATTAATGCGCTGGACAGACTGGAGAATCAGGTTAAGCAATTTAAAGACGGCGCCGCAGACGCGTTTTCGGTCTGCTACCTGGACGTGAACGGCGTAAAGTCGGTTAACGACGCCCTGGGGGAGGCGGAGGGCGACGCGTATATCCATACAGTTATTAAAGTGGTAAAATCGTCAATCAGGAAAAGCGATATCTTCATCCATATCGGCGGCGACGATTTCCTGCTCATATTCCCGAAGTGTTCATATGCGATAGTAGAGAATATTATGGCCGCAGCGGTGAAGAAGCTGGATATAATAAATATAGATAATAATTTGGATTGCGATTATTCGGTCAGCTACGGCATCATGGATGTTAATGTCAACGAACTCGCGGATGTGGATCTGATTATGCAAACAATCCGGCTGCGGATGCTGGATATGAAGGAACGGAGCGGCGTGGTTTGCTAGCGGCATAATCGTTGAGCCGAGGTGATACTGTATATGATAGGGCATAATAATCCGTTAAATAAGATCAGGGGAGGGCTCGTTGTATCCTGCCAGGCCTTGCCGGAAGAACCGTTATACAGTTCCAGTATTATGGCGAAAATGGCAAGTGCTGCCATGCATGGGGGCGCTGTGGGTATTCGCGCCAATACTGTCGATGACATCCGCGCCATTCAGCGGGAAGTGGCCCTGCCTGTAATTGGAATTATCAAAAGTGTTTCCTCCGACAGCGCCGTATACATTACCCCCACAATGAAAGAAGCGGACGCCCTTGTGGAAATAGGGGCTGATATAATCGCTGCCGACGCGACGAATCGCGCGCGTCCAGGCGGCGTTACGCTGGAGCGTTTTTTTGCGCCGCTCCGGAAAAAATATCCGCGCATTGTTTTTATGGCGGATTGCGCCACTCTTGAGGACGCGCTGCGCGCAAGGGAATTGGGGTTCGATTGCATAGGCTCTACTTTACGTGGGTACACCGAAGAAACGCAAGGAATAAAATTGCCGGATTTAGATTTTATCCGGACGTTAGTTTCTCGTCTTGATTTGCCTGTGATAGCGGAAGGAGGCATCTGGACGCCGGAACAACTGGTTAATGTTTTCGAAGCGGGCGTATGGGCCGCTGTCGTAGGCAGCGCGATTACTCGCCCAATGGAGATTACCCGCCGCTATATTCAGGCTTTGGAGCAATGGAAAGACCGTTTTCCGTTGTAAGCGCAAATACCTTACGGGCGCGTAAGGACGCTAAAATTTAGCGTTTAGCGCCCCTAAGGTAGTTTTTTTTCTAAATATCGCGGAGTTTAACAATCGCGTCGCAGATTACCGGGGCGTTGCCATTCAGCGTTGAAGCCCCCACCGCGTTGCGCGCATGCAGCCCGCGTTCGCCTAAAACCTCTGTCAGTACATCCGAAAACCCGTCCGCCACTTTGTAAATATCTCCGAAGCCCTGAGGCGCGCTCACGCAGACAACAGATTTCACAACAAAATCCACGCGGTCAAGACCGCCCGCCGCGTCTTTGATGCGCTGCAGCACGTTCAGACCCGCAAGCCGCGCCGCCTTGTAACCCTCTTCCACTGTATATTCCGCGCCGACGCGGCCGGTATAGGCGAGTTTGCCTTCGTCGTTCAGCGGCCCTAACCCGCTGATAAAAACTAGATCCCCTACCTTCTTGTACTCTGCGACTCCGTTATTTGTCAGCCTGATCGGCGGCAGCGACAATTCCTGTTCTTTCAGCCTATTCAGTTCCACACTCATTTATATCATTCCTTTCGGCAAACAATGCTTATAGATCCTCCACAGGGGTGAAACGATTTTTTATCACCTGATAGAACATTTCATCGTGATCGGGCGGGAGCTTCCGCTCATAGAATCTATGCGCCTGATTGACCACGCCGCCGTCCACGTTTATAACCGCGCCTGTTATATGACGCGCCATATCGGACGAAAGAAACAGCGCTGTATTCGCGATGTCATAGGCGCTGCCTGAGCCGTAATCCGGCTGGCCTAAATCGCCCCGCCGCCCCCATGCGGCCAGTTCTTCTCTGCTATTCGCGATTCCGGCCAGTATCTCATCCGTTTTACCCGTAAATATCCCGCCTGGGTTTATAACATTGGAACGTATGCCATATGAGGCATATTCAACGGCCAACGCGCGGGAAAAAGCGTTTATCGCGGATTTCGACGAGGCGTATGCCGTATTAGGCGGCATTCCAAGTACCGAATGTATGGTTGATATATGCGTCACCACTCCGCCCGTCTTTTTCATAAGCGGCAGAAACCCGCGCGTCATCCAGATAGCCCCGTGAAGGTTCACCTGTTGTGTATATTCAAAACGTTCGTCGTCCACTTCCCCGCTGAAATCGCTGCGGTTGATCCCTACGGTATTAACCAGGATGTCCACATGATCGACGCGCTTCGATACTTCTTGTATAAACCTCCGACGGTCTTCACTCAGCGACATGTCGCATTGTATGAAAAACGAGGCCGGAGCGTTTTTCCGAAATTCCTCGGCAGTCTTTTCACCTTCGGGATTCATGCCATTGATCGCGCACGCCGCGCCGTGACGTATCATCACTTTAGCTATATATTTTCCCATCCCGTGCGCGCCGGAGGTCACGACCGCGAATTTGCCTTCCAGTAATCTGTCGTAATTCATGATGAAGGCGCCTCCTCAAAATAGCTCACGCCACCGTTTACGCTGAGTGATTCCCCGATGACAAAACGTGAAAGGTCACAGGCGTACCACAACGCCGCGTTCGCGGCGTCCAACGGCTCAGGCGCGCCCGTAAGCGGTTCGCGTCCGGGTATGAACGGGTACAAGATTGTATTCGCGCGCACATGATAGCGGATGTAATCCATTGTGACATTCCTCGCGAACGCCGCCATCGCCCCGGCGCAGGCCGCCGCCGCGGCGGTTCCCGGCAGGGCGGAATCAGTAAGATCGGGCGCGATCAATATCAGTTCGCCGCGGCGGTTTTCCAGCATGCCGGGCAATAACGCCTGAAAACACCGGACAGCGCGAATAAAATTAACATCCAACATCCGTCGAAAATCCTTCAGACAGAAATTATGGGTTTCGCCTGTCTTGTACAAATCTGCGGCGCTTACCAATATATCGGCGCGCGGGAACTCCGTCAGGGCTGAATCTCGAATCCTTTTTATACACTCCGACGTAAAGTCCAAGGTAAACAGCTTAATATCGGGCGATGCCCCGGCCATCTCGTTGAATATTCGTTCTGTTTCGCCGCTGACTTCGTCCGCCGCGGTTACTTCCGCGCCATGCTCCGCGAAGAGAAGCGCGACAGCGCGCCCTATCCGCGACGCGCCGCCAAGAACCAAGGCGTGCCGGCCTTCTAACATTCGTGCGTATTTCAAGGCCCTGCCGCCTCCTCAGCCGCGAAGTTTCGCGATTGTCTCCACCTCGATAGTAACATGATGATTGGGCAGGTTTCGCGTGCCCATAACGGTACGTACATGTCTGCCGCGATCGCGCAGAGCGGCGTACATCACATCCGAATAGCCGTCGTATATGGCGTCCAAATCGTAAAAATCATCCGCCGCCTGTATTAATCCGAATGAACGCACAATCTGCTCGATCCTGTCAAGGCCGTACGTATTGTTGAGCATGTTAAGTTGAATCAGGCCGCACCAACGCGCCGCCTTATAACCTTCCTCAAGAGACAGATCCTTACCTACGGCGCCCGTCCAAATCGGGCCGCCCTTCAGGTGATCCTCGCAGGCCGTGCCGGAAACAAACACCAGCCCGTCCGCTTCGCGTATGCCGACCAACGATCGGTTTCTATAGTCAACAAAAGGTATTTTAAACTCACAGATCTCGGAGTTTAACAATTCTAATAGGCTACCACCCATCCGCGCTCACAATCCTTTCATCATATTAACGTCTCACGTCACAACGGCCGCAAGACGCTCAGCGCGCACGCCTCCGGTTACGGAAATGGACGCGCCGGAAATATACGACGCCATATCGCTGGCCAAAAACAAGGCGGCTTTCGCCGCGCCGGCAACATCCGCCCGTCCGTCACGTTCCACGCCCGAAACCTTTAGCGGCGCGTACGCCCGCTTTTCCGTATTCACGCCATAAGCGGCGTAAATTTCGTTCACGCGCACCTCATGGATACCGCCTTCCACGGCGGGAACCCGAGTCAACCCCCCATGCGCCCCATAGCCTATCGCGCGGGCGAGCGAACCGGGCGTTGGCTTGACGACCAGACAGGACGAGATCTGTATTACAGAACAGGACCCCGCTTTAATCATCCTCGGCCAAAACGCCCTCATCGTTTGCACAAGACTGTGCTGATAGATCTGCAGGATCCGGCTGTCATCCCTATCCTCTGCGGTTTCAAACGCGCCGCTCTCTTCTGTCCATGGGTTGTTCACCAATATGTTTACCAACTGCCAGCGGCGGTTTACTTCCGTACAGAATCCTTCAACCGACCCCGCATCCGAAAGATCACAATAATAAACAAAACTATTCGAAACATCGAGTTCGGCGAGCAGTTCTTCGCCTTGGGTCAAATCGCCCGCGCCTAAAGCCAGCGCCGCGCCGTGCGCCGCGAACAGCCTGGCGACAGCCCGGCCCACAGCCTGGTTCGCGTCGGTAATGACCGCGGTTTTACCCTCCAGCCATTTTTCCCCGCTCACGGCATCACCTTGTCCTTTCGCGGAAAACCGTGGTTATGCGCGATCAAATGTTCAGCCCCATTTATATACAGCGCCTCGCCGGTAATATAGTCTGACATATCCGAAGCCAGGAACAGCGCCGCGTTCGCCAGTTCGGACATATCGCCCCGCCTTCGGAACGGTTGTACACAACCCCAAAAATCCGGCGTATCGCTTTCGCCCGACTGCAGCAGTATATCGTCGCCCACCGGTGAAAAACTCACGCCTGGCACAAGCGTATTCACGCGTATGCCATCCGCCGCGTATTCCACGGCAAACGCGTTGGCCATAGCGATTTCGCCGCCCTTAGCCGCGCCGTACGCCGATACGCGGTTCATGGCCTGCACGCCGTACTCGCCGCTGACAAATACCACGGATCCACCGCCGTTCTCTCGCATTGGAACAGCTATCGACTTCATAATCCGAAACGGCGTAAGAACGCTGACCGCTAACATTTTTTCCAGTGTTTCCATACTTAGTTCGTCAATATAGGCCGTATCATACACATCCGCTATATGAAGCCAGATGTCCGGAGGGCCGGATTCGCTCAGCAGCGCCTCGCAAGCCGCTCCCGCGGCGTCCGGCTCTGTAAGATCGCAGCCTTTTTCACAATCCAAAACCGTAACCCTCGCGCCGTGCTTTGTGAAGAGAAGCGCGTAAGCGTCGAACGGCGGCGCGCTCCCCCCGGTTATCCATGCGGATTTTCCCTCTAACAGCTTGCTATAGCGCATAATCGCCATCCTTCTAGTCGCGGATCCGCACAATCGCGTCAATGACGACCGGATATCCCGACTCATGGTTTGCCGATCCCATGGCCGCTCGCGCGTGGCGGCCGCGCTCACCGAAAACCGTAACTATAACATTAGAAAAGCCGTTAACAGTCGCCGGCATTCCCCAGAAATCGCCGCCGGAATTAACAAGCCCCAAAACTTTTACCCATTCCACGATGCGGTCTAAATCGCCTAAATAGTCCTTCAGCGTGCGCAGCATACTGACCGCGCAGAGCCGCGCGGCCTCAAAGCCCTGCTCCTGCGTCAGATCCACCCCGACAATGCCCTGCGTAAGCGGCCTGCCATCGGCGTCTACCGGCCCATGCCCGGATATAAATAAGAGATCCTTATAGCGCCTGATAGGTACCACAGACTTACCATGACGGCATACAGGCGCCAGGTCGATCCCTATCTCCTCCAGCAATTTTTCCGTATACATAATTACCTCCGCTTCTTTAACAAGTATCGCTTATACGCGGTTCGCGTTTAAAACCTGTTTAAGCCTGTCGATCACAATGCCCATTTCACCGTCCAGCAGTGTCTGCGGGTTGATTTCCATAATATCCCCATGCCCTGAGACAAGTACACCGGGCTCTCCGTCTCTCAGCTGTTCAGCCAACTTTTGCGCTTCAATTTTAAAGGCGTCACGCGACAGCTTTATTTGCGCGCGCGGCATTGGCTGCCCCGCCTCGCTGGGGAATGAACGCGTAACCTCCACGCCGCCGTCTCCGGCAAAAGCCTCTATAACCTGTTTAACCTGCCGCTCATAATCTGCCAGCTCAGCTTCCTCATCATGCTCCATATAGAGTTTTACCGCCGTCATAAGCCCGACAATCTCTTCCTTGCCCACTTTCATGGGGCGGCCGATCCCCCCGTTCGGGCTGGCAATCGTCAAAATCCGATCCATCAGATCCTTGCGGCCCACTATCAGCCCGCTGGCCTGCGGGCCCCGAAGCCCCTTGCCTCCGCTGAATATCGCCAAATCCGCGCCGGCTTGCGTGAATCGCCAGAGGTTCTCACGCCTCGGAAGCTGCGCCGCCGCGTCCACGAATAGATATATACCGTGTTTCTTCGCGATTTTTATCTGGGCTTCAAGATCAGGCTGATTCCCCATGCGGTGCTCGAAATAGAACACAAAAATCGCCGCGGTATTCGGAGTGATCGCGGCTTCAATCTGCTCGATTGTACCGCTGTTTTCGTCGCCGTATGGCACATATCTGCCGCCGCCCATCTTAATAGCGTAATCATACGCGACCCTCCCAGCCTGCGACAGAATAATCTCATTTTTCATACCGTCGGAAAACGGAAGCTTCTGCCGTTTCTCCATATCATCGCCCGCCACGCACGCCGCCGTGGCCAGCATAATGCCCGTCGCCGCGCCGTTCGGCACAAAAGCGGCTTCGTTGCGCGTCAGCTTCGCTATATAGTCCCCGGCTTTCTTATGCAGTTCCAGGATATCCACATAGCTGCCGGCGGCTTCGCTCATAGCGCGCAGCACTTCCTCCGGCATTATGGAACCCCCGTAACGTGTAAGCGTCGCAGCCGCGTTTATATACCGCTTCACCCCAAGTTTATCATAAATACTCATAGTCGTGCAACCTCCATATCACGCTTTTTGCCCGGGTCCGGGCAGGAAGGGCATTTTCCAGTACTCCTCCGGCGCTTCCCGCCAATCCGGCATAGAAAGACCATTCGTGTCGTACGCCACATTACCCTCACGGATTGTAAGCTGACAATCGAGACGGCTGTCGCCCTGAAGCCTCGCCCCTCCGCAGTCCACATAACCAAAATCGCCCGAAAGCGCGCGCAGCACCGCAATATCCGCGCACGCGCCCACAGAAAGCGTACCCAGATCGGGCCTGCGGATCAATTTGGCAGGCTCGCTGGTAGAGCGCTTAATAACGTCTTCCAAAGACATGCCCATATTCATGAACTTCGACATCAGCAGAAGTTGATCCAGCCCCGCGGGCTTCACGCTGGCATAGTGCATATCCGTGGAGAGCGTGTCCGGCGCGAAACCGTCGTCCAACGCGCGCTTGCCGTTGCGGAACCAGAAACTGCCCGCACCGTGCCCCACGTCAAAATATACGCCGCGCTCGCGCGCTTTCCGCATGTGCGGCAATACTTTTCCGTTATCATCCACAATGGGGAATTGCTTGGCGAATACATGCGTATGTATATCGCCGGGCCTCAGCTTCTCCAGAACCAGCTCTTCATAAGAACGCCCCGGAGACTCGTAGTTAGGGCAAAAATCTATCATAAAAGGCAGATCGGCCAGCCCCGCCGCTTTAAGCCCGCTGTCCACCGAGGCCCAGGGGACGTGTATGTCGTCAAAGGGTTTGCCTGCCCAATAATGCGCGGCTTTAACGCCTACGATAATATCAGGGTATTGTTTCGCGACCGCTGCGGTAATCTCAGGGTGCATATCGGAGGGCGTCTGCTCCGAAATCATCCTCACCATGCCGCCCGCAGCCACGTTGAGCATGGCTAACACCCTGACCTGGGACGTGTCGATGATTGATTCTTTGAAATCCAAAAAATCCCGCCAGCCCGCGGTTCCCACGTCAACTGCCGTCGTAACGCCGGATCTCAGCATGTGGGAGTCGGGTTCTATGGCGTAAAGCCTGCTCGGCGATGGAAGCAAAGGATATACATGCGTGTGAATGTCAATAAGCCCGGGGGTTACATAACTGCCCTTCACGTCGATAACGATTTTCGCGTCCTCTTTTGGTATCCCGCGCGCCACTGTCACGATAACGCCTTCATTTACCGCCACATCCAGCCGGGCGTTCAACCCGTTGGCCGGATCTATTACCTGACCGTTCGCGATCAGAAGATCGTATTTCTTCTGTTGCTCCGCCATTTTTGCCCTCCATTTATGGTTATGGACTCTTTATGATTATGGACTCTCACTCAAGGGGAGAAAACACGCGACTGTTTTCTCCCCTTCAAAGACTATATTTCAAAGAATATATATTATTTATTCGCCACGAAGGCGTCCAACTGCGCCTGGCATTCGGCAATAACCTTTTCCAGGCCGGAAGCGTTCATTTCATCTAACAGTCTGGGCACTTCCGTTTCGGGATCCGTTGTGCCCGTCACCAGCCCATCCAGATATTTCTTATAGGTGGCCGCACAGGCGGCAAGCTCTGTCTCCACGTTGACTGGGTCAAAAGAGAATCCTATCGAATTAGTGGCTACCGCATCTTTATATCCGTCGAATATGACGTTCCACATATCGGGATCCACACTAACCCCTTCCGCCGCTTCGACCGTTGACAAAGAGTAAGAACCCTGGGAGAACGGCCACGGCTGATAACCGGAGCGGCCCTCATCGGTGCGTTGAGCCAATCCTTCGGCAGTTTTGTTCCAATGCGTGCCTTCAATGCCGTAACGGAGAATATCCCGGTATGTTTGATCCGTATTGACCAATTCCTGATACTTCAGCGCCAGATCAATGTTTTTAGACTTGGCGTTTATAGCGTTCATAGCTCCGCGTATACTGGCTGTAGACAGATACGGACCGCTGAAGCGGGATATTTCGACCGGATACCCCACGCCGCCGCTCCAGATTGCGTCCGCGCCATAGAATCCCTGTCCGCATGATACGGCGTACCATGTAGTGGGCGGAACGCTTTCCAAAGTCATGGCGTCCGGAGGTATATAGCCCTCCTCAAACCATCTGTGCACCACTTTCAACATATCAAAAGCCACTGGATCAGTGGGAACGAATATTACTTTGTTTTCATCGGGCGTGCCCACGGCCGAGTAAGGTATGCCAATCATAATATCGCGGTTTATCATGTCATAATCCCTGAAAGGGCCCTCGAAACCGGCTTTGTAGGTGCTGCCCGCCGGATATTCCCCCTTAGCGAGGGGATTGCCCGCTTCGAACGCTTCCTTGGCCGCTTTCAGATACTTATCCAGATCGTACCAATCCATTGTAGGGGTAATCTCCATACCCAAATCCTCGTAAAGAGCCTTATCAAAAATGGCGAACATCTCAGCGGCGTAGTCTTTCTTTACGGGTATCGCGAAGATCTTACCGCTCACTTTGGCCCCTTCCCACACAACATCGGGCATGGTAGCATAGAGATCCGGGGTTACAGTCTTGATCTTCTCTGTCAGATCAGCGAAGTAACCGGCCGCCGCCTGGACAGCGTAATTGTTGTACCATTCGCAGGTGAAAGCTATATCCCATTCTTCCCCCGCCGAAAGGGCCAGCTTGACAGATTCGTCCTTGTAGTAAATAGTTTTCATTCTGACGCCCAGCTTCTCCTCGCTGATTTTATTCAGCTCTTCTTCCACTCTGGCCTGATCGGCCGGGATTGTGCCGGGGTCGCCCATAAGCCAAATCAATTCTGTTACGTCACCCGCCGCGCCCTCATCTGTTTGAGCCGGCGCCGCGCTTTCGCTTGTTTGAGCCTGAGTCGCGGCGCTGTCTGCCGGCTGGGTAGCGGACGTCTGCGTACCGCCTCCGGAACACGCCGAGAGAAGCATGGCCAAACTCAACAGCGCCGCGAGCAAAATGGCGCCCTTGTTACTTGTTCCTTTTACCACTGGTTTGTACCTCCATCTTTTTATAAATCTGACGGCGCGAACGAATTTTCGTTCCGTTTACGCCGCGGAGCGCGTCACAAGAGAGACATTATTGACGCTTATATCGTAACGCCGAGGCTTCATCCCTTTACCGCGCCTATCGTCAGGCCAGAAATAAAATATTTCTGGAAAAACGGATAGGAGCAGGCAATAGGCAGGACGGCGATTACAACCAGAGCCATGCGCGCCGATTCGGTGGGTATGCGCCCGCCCGACATGGATGCGCTGAAATACTGTGTATTGCGCACAAGAAAATCAATGTTGCGTTCAATGCCGATCAACACATACTGCAACGGATACATATAGCTGTGATCCGACTTGATGTAGAGCAGGGCCTGGAACCAATCATTCCAATAGGCAAAAGAGAGAAACAGCCCGATAGTGGCCAGCGCCGGCTTTGAGATGGGCATCACAATGCGAAAAAACGTCAGCAGCTGGGAGGCGCCGTCTATCTTAGCAGATTCAACGACGGAATCAGGCACGGTGGTTTGAAAAAAAGTACGCAGAATTATGATGTAAAACGGTGTGACCGCAATGGGAAGAATCAGCGCGCCATAACTGTTTAACAGCCCCAGCAGTTGAGAGTTTACCATATACGACGCCACCATGCCGCCTGAAAACAACATAGGAATAAAAATAATCATAGTATAGAGCTTTTTAAGCTTAAACGAGGGACGTGACAGCACATACCCCATGGAGGAGTTAAGCAGCAGACCTATAACGGTGCCTGTCAGCGTAACGCCGATGGAAACTAAAAAAGCCTGGCTTACCGTATTCCCCGTATGAATGAGATATAAATAAGCCCCCGTCGTCCACTCAATAGGCATAAAAGTATACCCTGCCTTCTGGATTGACGCGTCAGAAGATAAAGAGATTATAACGACAAACACCAAGGGGATAACGCAAATCAGGGCAAGCAGGATGAATAAAATTGAGAAGGCCGTGTTCGCGGGGACGGAGATCCTGTTGAAACGATTCATACCGCATGAATCTCCGTCGTCTTTAAATACCCGGACAGTTCCTTGATTGTCCATATGGTTACTCCCTTCTTGTCTAGAACAGAGAATTTTCAGGCGCCAATTTTCGTACCAACTGGTTGGCGCTGACAATCGTGATCAAACCCACCACAGACTGGGTAACGCTGGCGGCGGAGGCGAAGCCGATGTTATTGCGCTGCGTCAGCGCATTGTAAACGTAGAGGTCTATTGTTTGGGTTAAATTATAGAGCGTCCCGGAGCGCCTGGGCACGTTGTAAAACAAACCAAAATCCGAAGTGAATATCTGCCCCACCGCCATAATAAACATAATCGTTATGATAGGCGTCAGCAGAGGAAGCGTGATATGACGAATCTGCTGCCACTTGGTTCCGCCGTCAATAGCCGCCGCCTCATAAAGGCTTGCGTCAATACCCGCGATACTGGCGAGGTAAACCACCATTGAGTAACCCATCTTTTTCCAAGTATTGACAAGTATAAGCAACCCCGGCCAATACTGCGCTTGCGTATACCATTGAACAGGCTTTTTTCCTGCGCTCTTAAGGATCTGGTTCACAAGCCCCTTATCGGCGCTGAGGAAAGCGAACACAAAATAGCCCACAACCACCCAGGAGAGAAAATGAGGCAGGAACATCATGGTTTGGCAGGTTTTGGCAAATTTAGCGGAATGAAGCTGAGAGATCATTACGGCAAGCGTGACGGATATCAGAATGCTTGTGACAATAAACGCCAGATTATACATGATTGTGTTACGGATGATCAAAAATGCGTCCGGCGTTTTGAAAAGGAATTTGAAGTTATCAAAACCCATCCACTCGCTCTTAAGCAGGCTGTCTAAAAAGTTAGCGCCCAGCGGGCGATAGCGTTTAAACGCGATGATTACGCCAAACATAGGCAAATATGAAAATAGCGCAAACCACGCTACAACCGGCAAGCCAAGCAAGGCCAGCTCTGTATTGTCCGATCCGAAACGCCATTTCTTCCGGCTGGACACGTTACTCAACAACCCATCCATAAACGCCCCCCCCAAACCTTCTTAGTAAGGTTTTTTTTAATTTCATATATTTTAATATCTTAATTTAATAATAAAATAACAAACAAATATTAACAAACAAATATTAATAAACGAATATTATTATACGAATACTACCATATAATTATTCGTTCAATACAGGTTTTACGAACAATAGAGGCGCGGCGCAGCATAAGCCACAATGTCCTATATTCTGTTCGGGATTTTTATCGGGGCTGTTTACAATTTTTCTATCTTTGATATTAATGACTCATATAGCTATAAAAATATAGAAATTTAAACGCTGCCGAGCATAAACCATAGTTGTTTTATACAATGCTATCATCATAAACCCCTCATGTCAAGAAATATTTATTAAATTATTTTATCTTCAGAAGACTTTTACAAAAAATTGTCTCCGTCCACAGTTCAGCCCCCTTGACCTTATCGCTCTCACTCGTTTAACCGGCGCGGAATCTCTCCGTCGGCGCGGCCTGCTTGCGCGTCCGGACGGAAAGCCCCATAATTCCCCCTTATGGGGGCAAATGGGCAAAAAATAAGCGCCGCCACAAATGTGGACAGCGCCGTTGCATATAAATACAGTAACCTATAGCGGTTATTTTGTCAATAGAAAATACGATTCTTTTATCAATAGAAAATCTATGATATAGAAAATCTATGATTTCTTACCCCCGGCCGCAACGAAAGCGTCGTATTGCCTCTGTGCTTCGTCTATAATCTTCTGCAGCCCGTTGGCGTACATCTTATCATTCATTTCCTTTAAGGCGGCTTGAACATCAGATACAACGCCGGCCTTCAGCAATGGGGCATACTGCGTGCGCACGGCCTCGACGGCGGCGTATTCATTTACTATAGCGGACATATCCACATAAAAACCCATTATTTTGCTCTGCCTGGCGGACTGGTTATAACCGCGCAGCTCGTCATACCTGTCCTCTTTGTCGGTATTCCAAAGCGAGTTTAAGAACATATTGCCAAAGAACGTATCAAAACCATAGTTATACCCTGTATCGGCGCGTGACGCCGCGCCTTCAGGAAGCGCGAAACGACCGTTCTCGTCAATAACGTAATTCACGCCTTCTATCCCGGAATTAAAAAGATTGACGATAACAGGATCCGTATGGAACAGGTTCAAAACCATCATCGCGCGTTCGGCGTCTGCGGTGGTGCGCGTGACGCATGTTAAAGCCGTCGTATTCTGATATGTGTTTACAATAGGACCTGTCGAGCGCCAGCGATAGAACATTGTGCCATAACCGGTTTCGTATGAACTCATAGTGGTAGGAGCGCCGCCGCCGCCTACAAACCATGTTTTGCCCGCGCGGAATATATCGGCGGCGGCTGTGGTGGTTGTCGCGGCGTCTGTATTGATATAACCCTTATCCTGCCAGGATTTCAGCGTCTGGTATCGGTCAACATCCCACTCGGTCTCATAGTGATTCAGCACTGTATCAGATTCCAAATCCACTATCAGCAAGTTTACGGCGCCATTAAGCTCCTCGTATTTTTCCGGGTTATCCCGAATGGCGTCCGTAATCCATTCCTGATTGACGCCCGTGCCTGCCGACACATAATAGGGCGTCATTTCAGGGCGCGTCTCTTTAATTTTAGCCAGGAAAGGCTCAAGATCCTGCAAGCTGACCAGCTTGTCCGCATCCAGGCCAATCTCGTCGGCAATATCTTTTCTGAAATACCACGCCTCACACTGCGCGGTCTGCTTTTCACAGGGTATTCCATAAAGAACCCCGTTTACCTTAGGCGCGTCAATAAGGCCGGGACAGTTCACGTTTATCTGTTCCAAGATACCCTGGCCGTATTGATTCAACAGGTCGTCCAGCGGCAGATACATATTGTTGGACACATTCGTATAATATCCGGTATTGGCCTGATCGAAGGTTAAATCCACTTGCTCGCCGGAAGATAAAACCAGCGGCATCTTAGTGGCCCATTCGTTAATGGGAATGATTTTAACGGTGCAGTTGAGCTTTTCTTTAAAATAAACGTCCATGGCGGCTTGCACCGGAGCGGCATTATCCTGTTCAGCGGCGCGTATATAATACACTAAGTCCACGGGTTTAAGTCCGGTTTCATCCGTCTGAATTTCATCCGTCTGAATATCGGCGCCGCCCGTCGCCGCGGGCGCGCTCGCGGACGAGCCTCCGGAGTTGGCGGACGACGTACAGCCGGCCGACAATAAAACCGCTAAACCAAGAGCTAACCATCTTTTCATAAATAATGTCTCCCTTAAATTAAAGTTAAATAAATACCAAATAAAGTTGAAATCAGCCTTTTACAGCGCCGACCGTCAATCCGCTGATAAAGTAACGCTGGAAGAACGGATAAACCGCAATAATCGGCCCTATAGCCACAATCGCCATTGCCATGCGCAGCGTTTCCGAAGGCATTTCAGCCAGTATTTTCATGGCTTCTTCGGAATTCATAGCGCCGGAGGCGATATTCTTCTGGAGTTCCTGCAAATTCATAAGCGCGCGCATCATAACGTACTGCAAAGGATAAAGCTGTCTGTTTTCAATATAAAGAAGCGCCCTGAACCAATCGTTCCAAAAACTGAAGGTACAGAACAGCCCTAACGTGGCCAGCAGCGGCAGAGACAGCGGAAGCACAATACGAAATAGGATACGCCACTCTCCGGCGCCGTCAATGCGGGCGGATTCCATCAGAGAAGTCGGAATACTGAGCCGGAAAAACGTACGCGCGATAATAATATGAAACGCGTTTGCCAGACCGGGTAAAATAAGAGCCCATATTGAGTTGCGCAGCCCCAGCGCTCTGACGTTGATCAGATAGCTGGCGGTCAGACCGCCGCTGAACAGCAGCGTTATAACGATGAACAGCGAAAAAAACCTGGCGAACGGAAAGTCCAGCCTTGAGATAGGGTACGCGTAAAGCGCGGTGATCAATAAAGAGGACGCCGTGCCCAGTATAACGATGAAAATCGTGACTCCGTACGCGTTAAAAACCATGCCGGCTTTCTGGAATAAAAACCGATAAGCCTCCAGTGTGAACGTTTCCGGAAAAAAACTGTATCCGTTCCGTAATAAAACCGTCTCGGGCGTTAAGGAAACCATAACCAGCAGTAACAGAGGCGCAAGGCACAGGAACGCGAATATAGAGAACACAATATGAAGAATAACATTCACGTACCAAGGCGCACGGTTCCGCAAATCCTTAGACGCCGCTTGTACAGCGGCTTCACTGTTTCGACTCATACGTACCCCCCTAAAACAAGGCCTGTGACGAATCCAGCTTGCGGACAATCAGATTCGCGCATATTACGGTAATGGCGCCGACAACAGACTGATACACGCTTGCCGCGGACGACATCCCGATGTTGTTCATCTGGATTAACGCGCGGTACACATATGTGTCAATTACATCGGTAACATTATAAAGCATGGCCGAATTCATAGTTACTTGATAAAACAGGCCGAAATCGGCGCGGAATATATTACCCAGCGCCAAAAGGAACATGACTACCATTGTAGGGATGAGCTGCGGCAGGGTAATCCGGGTCATTTGGGCCCATTTACCGGCGCCGTCTATCACGGCGGCTTCGTATAATTCCTTGTCGAGCCCGGCTATGGCCGCAAGATACACCACCGATCGATACCCCAGCGATTTCCAAAAATGGATAAACGGCAGAATGAACGGCCAATATTTCGGCTCATAATACCACTGTATTTTGTTTAACCCCAACGATTCCAGCAGCTTGTTGAAGTATCCGTAATCGGGGTTCAGAAAGCCGTAGGCCAGATACGCCACCACTACCATTGATAGGAAATAGGGCATAATTATTATGGTTTGATATAGTTTAGACGCTGCCGGACGCCATATTTCCCGCATTAAAACAGCTATTCCAACAGCTAAAAAAACATCACAGGCAATAAAAACCAAATTATATATAAGTGTGTTGCGGGTTATACGCCATGCGTCGGAGGTCGCAAAGAGAAAACGGAAGTTGTCAAGCCATACGAAAGGGCTGCGTAAAATGCCCAGAGAATAATCGATTTTTTTAAAAGCGATTATCACGCCGAACATTGGCAGATAATTGAATAGAAAAAAAACGACGACGCCCGGCAGCAACATAAGCAGCAACGCCCGATAAGCCCGAATATTACGCAGCAAACGCTGAACAGGAGAGCGGATTGTATCAGCTCTCTTCAAAACAATCACCCCTTTATTCACTATTTATTATTAGTATATATTATTCACCTGACGTATGTCAATATTGTTATATAATTTTTTTATTTTGTTATATATTAAGGAAAAATATATATCAAATATACCAAACAAAACATTTGTTTTTTTGCTTTTTCACTAAAGCTATTTTCGGGCGGTGAAATAAACGCCCCGTTAATGACGCGCGAAAGCGTCGGGAAATAATCCTCCCGGCGCCTTTTATTTTAGCTTTTTTATTTTAGCTTTACTATTTTATCTTTACCGTTAATTATGCTGATTATTATATCCGCCGCCCGTATAATCCGCCACGTCCGGCTCCCTGGGCATAACAATCATGCATACAATATAAACCAGCGCCCCGGCGCCCCCGAAGATCGCGACTAACAGCCATATAAGCCGCACAAGAGTGACGTCGATATTGAAATATTTCGCGACGCCCGCGCACACGCCGTCGATCTTTATATCTTTCCTTGATTTATAGAGCTTCCTAGCTTCCATTATAAACCTCCTGCAATATATTATTAATACCTCAAACCCAGCAGGCCTCCGTTTTCGGCAAAACTGAAATACCTGCCGCAAGCCACCACAATATGATCCAGCACACATATACTTAACATTTCAAACGCGCGTATAATCTGCCGCGTCGCCTCAATATCGGCGCCGGAGGCCGAGACCGAACCGCCGGGATGGTTATGTGACAGCACCACGTTAACCGCGTTGTACAGCAGCGCCGTTTCGACTATGTTGCGGATATATACCGGCGCTTCGTCCACAGTGCCCTCATTAACTAACACGGCGCCGTTAAGCCCGCGCCGCGCGTCAAGGCAGAGGATATAAAACGCCTCGGTGCTTCTGGCGGCAAACAGATCTATCAGGTAGCGTCCCGCAGACTGAGGTGAAACCAGGCGTACGCTTTTATTCCACTTGCTCTGAAGATAGCGCTTGCTGAGCTGTGGTATCAGACTGAGCAGCACCGCCGTATTCTCATTGATCTCGCAGCGTCTGGCAACATCCCTCGGATGGGCGTCAAACAGGTTCGCCAGGCTGCCGTATTCCCGCAGCATCCTGTGCGCCAACTCATTTGTGTCTTTACGTGATATACAGTAGAACAGCAACAGTTCCAGCGCCTCATGTTCGGCGAACGAATCCAGCCCGCTGCCGTTCAGGAAACGCTCACGCATACGCGCGCGGTGACCCTCATGCGTCCCGGCGCTCATACAGGCAGATAACCCGTATACTCCGGCAGGCGGCCGCTATAAATTACATCCAGCAGGCGGCCTGCCCGTCTTAACGCCCTGGCGACCAGCCGCGCGTCAATCAAGCCCGTTTCCATCGCCTCGGCCAGCTCTTCCATGTCCAGCACCTTAACCAGACCGTTGTTATATACAATTATATCTACGAGTAAATCGCTTATCAGTATGCTGTTATCCTCTTCTGTGAACACATAATCTATAATATCGCAGTAAGTGTACGCGCATCGGCCGGAGTCATCCAAAAATCTGCTTATTTTCCAACCGAGCGCCGGAAAATAGCATGAAACGCCGTGACTGAAATCCGTTCTTGGATTTATAGTCTTCCACTTTGTAACGATTATACCTTCATCCGCACGCACAATCCGATCGTCTTTCAGTTCTATCGTTTCATCCGGAATAAAACGCTTGCGGTACAACTTAAGCTTTTGCATACAGTCCCCCGGTCAGTCCAGTTGTTTTTCCAACTCATTTACAACAATCTCCAGTGTCTTTACCCTGGCGTATCTCTTATCATTGGACTCCACAATAGTCCATGGCGCGTATTCCGTATCTGTCTTCAGCAGCATCTCATTTATGGCATTTTCATAATAATCCCACTTTTCGCGGTTGCGCCAGTCTTCATCCGTTATTTTGTATTGTTTTACAGGGTCTTTCCGCCTGGCCTCAAACCGCGCCAGCTGTTCGTCCTTATCAATATGCAGCCAGAACTTGAATATAATTGATCCATGGTTGGCCAAATGGCGCTCTGTATCGTTTATTTCCTGATAAGCGTTCTGCCAGCGTTCGGGCGGCGTTAACCTCTCTATCCGCTCAACCATTACACGTCCGTACCACGAGCGGTCGAATATCGCCACATGCCCATCTTTAGGCATTTTGTTCATGAACCGCCACATATAATGATGCGCCAGTTCCTCGGCGCTGGGCGCTCCGATCGGTATCACCTCGTACGCGCGGGGATCCATGCGCTCGGTCAGGCGCTTGATATTACCGCCTTTACCGGCGGCGTCCCAGCCCTCGTATACGATGATAACCGATTTGCGAACCTTATAAAGCCTGAACCCCAGTTCGGAAATTCTGGCCTGAAGTTTTTCAACGCGTTCCCTGTATTCCTTTTCTTCGAAACCTTTGCTGAGATCCACCGCGCCCAGAATGTCCGCCTGAGGATATATGGCCGCCGGCAGCTCGGGCCGTGACTCCCTGTCTGCTGTTTCCGATAAACGCTTGATCTCCCGCTCAATACGCTCGCTGATAATGTTCAAACACTTTACCGCGGCGTATTTGCTGTCATCCGCCTCAATGACTGACCATCTGCTGCCACTGTAGTTGGAATGGTTTATCATCTCGTCAAAGCGCTTTAAATAACCGCTGTAATTCTTATTCTGTTCCCAGTCGTGCTCGTCTACGCGCCAAGCCGAGCCCGGATTTTTTTCAAGTTCTTTGAAACGCTGACGCTGTGTCTCTTTGCTTATATGCAGAAATAATTTGATTATAACAACGTCGTCGTCGCGCAGCTGCTGTTCGAACGCGTTTACGTCATAGTAGAATTCCGATTTGGCCCTGGCGCTCAATCGCAGCCTCTGTGCATATTCCGGCATAATGACGCGATGCCAGCTTTTGTCAAAAATAGAGATGCGTCCTTTGGCGGGAATACGCGTCCAATACGGCCAAAGAAATGGCCTCATGACCCATTCTTCCGGGGTTTTGCCCATTGTGTGAACATTAAACTGCCTGGGATCCAGCGGATATAAAATCCTGCTTATCAACGTACCCTTCCCGGACGCGCTCCATCCCTCAAACACAATCATTACCGGAATGCCGAAATCTTTTATAGGCTGCTGCAGCTCAGACATGCGTTTTTCAAGAGTTTTTATCTCACGCCGGTACGCCGCCCTGTCCATGGACTGGCTTAAATCAATTTTGTCCAGCATAATTTTCCCCTTCCGTGTTTATCTTTTAAGAGTATACCATATGGCCCTCGAGTGTAAAAGATATAAGTTTTCATTGACAGAACTTAATACAAAATTATATAATTTATTTATAAAAATTTTACATTTAAAACGAATAAAATCGAAAAATGTCGTATACGGCGTTTTCGACTGTTCAGCTTCCCATATATCTCGCGCTGTGCGCAGCCGGATGTCTGACGAATACTTATACTAATATTAGCAGCGGAGGATGATTATATTGTGAAACGAATACTCGCCGCCACATTCGCGATGTTCCTCCTAATCTCGGTGTTTGCCGGTTTTTCAGAACCTAATCGGAATTGGGCAGTCAGTTTACGCCGCGCGTCTCAGGCGTACGCCGGCGCGATTAGCGCGGAAAACAGCGAAACCGCAGATATATTGGAGATTCCCGTGTATGAAAGATACGCCGAGTCTTTGGATGCCGCCGGCGCGTCCGATGAAACAGAATACATAAGTTCGCACGACTATGTAATGACGAACATATATGCAAACTCGCCGATGTCAGAATACATAGCTCTGCAATTGGTTAACCGCTCCGAAGAATTCTCATTGAAAGATTTCCCGGAGGCCGCCGATATACCCGCGCTGCTGGACGCCCTTACCGAGGCCTACTACCAAAATAACGCTAATATCGGCGGCGTAGAACTGAATCAGATTATGTGCGATTTCAACACGCTGACATTACAGATCCCTTACGCCTTATCGGCGGACGAACAGCGTCTGCTGCAAGAAGATATTGCGATCGAAGCGGGATCTGTTCTGAGCCGGATAACAACCCTTGGCATGTCTGATTATCAAAAGGCCGAAGCCATCAATAATTATCTTTGCGAATCCTCCGTATACGACATAGACGCCAAAGCGGATTTGTTGAACCTGCCGAGCGGTAAAATAATTTCCGATACATATAAATACAGCCAGACCGCCTACGGCGTTTTGATAAATCATCGCGGCGTGTGCCAGTCGTACGCCGAGGCGTTTAAAGTGCTCGCGAACAGGGCGGGGCTTTCGAGTATCGTGGTCACAGGGGTTTTAAACGGAACCGGCCCCCATGCGTGGAACCGGGTATACGCGGATGGCCGATGGTTTACGCTGGATGCTACCAATAATGGCGTAACCGGCGATACAAACAAATTTTTTAACCTGTCCGCCGAAGCCGCCGCGGAATATTTTACGGAGGATGACCGGTATATACTGGACAGCGCGCTGGGGCTTTTTAGATAACCGGTGAGGCTGAAAAATAAAACGCCGCTAATAAAAACAGTCTGGAACAATAGTTCCGGACTGTTTTTACATAACCCCTATTCTTCATACCAGCCGTTCAGCAGTTCATGTGCTGTTTTCAGCTCTTCAATAATTTTAATGCCTTGCGGACATTTTGCTTCACACGCCCCGCATTCAACACAATTGGAAGCGTCGGCGCCCGCGCGCGTTAAAAACATGTATGTCCGGCGGGACGGATCAAGCGCGTCAAACATTTTAGCAGTATTATATCTGTCAAATACAGTGGGAATGCTTACATTCTGAGGACATGGCAGGCAATATTCACAGCCCGTACACGGAGTAGCTGCAGCGGACTCATACGCCGCCTTTACTTTCGCGAGCATCACTAAATCCTCGTCCCGCAGTTTACCAGACGTAACATCCTCTCGTGAAAAGATTTCCAAATTTTCCTTCAATTGCTCCATTGTGGTCATGCCGCTTAAAATAGTACTGACCTGCGGGAAATTCGCAATATATCGAAAAGCCCATTCCACAGGCGAGCGCTTTACGCTTGCCTTGTCATAAATGGCGCCTACGCTTTCGGTCGCCTTGCTCAGATTACCTCCCCTAAGCGGTTCCATCACAACCAGCGCGCAGCCCTTTTTTCCCGCCAGTTCAATACCTTTCACAGTAACCTCACGATTTGTGTCCATAAAATTATGCTGAACCTGACACATGTCCCAATCGTATGCGTCAAGAATTTCTTCGAACGCGTCATATCCGCCGTGATATGAAAAAGCTATTGCCCTTATCAGGCCCTCGTCACGAAATTTCTCGTATTCCTTTAAAATCTCGCGCTTTTTAATATCCGCCCATATACCTCCGTTTATACCGTGAATCAGGTAAACATCAAGATAATCCGTTCTGAGCTTTTTCAGCGTGTTTTCCAAATTGCGCCGAATATCGGCCTGTGTCTTCATTTCACCAAACGGTTGTTTTGTGGCGATTATCACGCGTTCACGCCGGCCGCCCTCAAGGGCCTCGCCCAGCACTTCCTCGCTTGTCCGCCCATGATAGCCAAAAGCCGTATCAAAATAATTGACGCCGTGATCAGCGGCGTAACGAATAAGTTCATACGCCTTTTGACGATCCACCCGGCCGTTGTCCAACCTTGGCAGACGCATACACCCCATGCCTAAAAGCGACACTGCCCAGCCGGTCTTTCCATATGGCCTACACTGCAATTTCACAGCCCCCTTTGAATTAATACGTTTATTATAGCTCCGAACACGTTTTTTTGCAACTGGCGGCGTCCGGAATACCAAAATGCCCGGGCGTCGCATATAATTAATTAGGAAAATGTTGTAAGTAATATCGGTATATGTTAAGATATCTTACGAGGAGAAGTACTATGTTAAAAAAATTTTTATTCGCTGCAGTCGTATTGTTTGGCGCTCTGACAGCCAAAGAGGTTCTGGCCTCGCAAACATACAGTGAAGCGACTATTACCCCGAACAAATTGACAGTCGAACGGGAAGATGGAAAAGCGGCCAAAACAACTATAGACACTTTCCGTATCCGAGGCTACAACGTAGCTCAATTACGTTCATTAGTCCAAGCTTGCGGCGGATCTGTCATAAGCGACGAGTATGGTTATCAGATTGTAACCGAACCACGGAATATACCGTACGCGCCCATCGCTTTTCCCGGCGTCGCGACGGTTAAAGTCCAGTTCAATATTACCCGTATAAGCGATAAGACCGGCAAATTCATTTATCCCGGCGAACCCGGGTGGGTTTTCCTGACGGATTATAACTATAACTGGGGTTCTATCCGCGATGTTTTAGCCGCTATGGGTTACGAGATTAAACGTTTCAGCGATGATCCCGGTAACGCGCGCACCAGTGTTGTAATCGGGGAAATCAAAAAGACTGAGCCTGGAATGAAAGAATTTCCAACGCCCAGCGGGTATGCGGGCGCTTGCCCGGTCTATGTTTATAGCGAACACGATCTTAATATGTGCGTATCCGAAAACTATAATTTAATAAAAGTAAAAGATCCCGATATGAATGGCGAAAACGTTTGGATTCACGCCAGGGACGGCGTTAAGGAAGTGCGGATTTACAGAGTAGGCTATACAGATAATAATGGTAATTTTACGTTCACTGTCAGTAAACAATTATACGCGGCCCCGTTGAAGGCGAACAGCATACTGGTTCTGTCAACGGTTTTGCCGGAAGGCGTTCCCCACACCGCCCTTACGTTCATCGGCAATGACGGCAAAGCGTACTCTTACCTGCTGCAGGCCGACGGCCGGATTGGCGTGGACATCGCGGCAAAAATCGATCTGCGCGGAATTCAGTAAAATAAGAGCCGTCTGAATGGCTTAAGCAATCCAGACGGCTTTTATTTATAATAGTCGAAGAACAGCCCGGCGACCCGAACCGTATCTCCCTCTATAATACCCGCAGCTTCCAACGCGTCAATAATACCCTTTTCACGCATATATCTCTGAAAAAAGGCCATGCCTTTTTCATTGTCCAAGCTGGTGTACCCCATCATTTTCTCAACGCCGCGTCCGCTGACGGAAAATACTCCGTCATCCTGTTTTTTAATCATAAAAGCCGTGCTGTCCGAAGCTATATCCTCGTATTCGTCATAATCAGACTCAAAAACAATATCCGCGGGATAATCGCGCAGGGTTTCCGAGATCGCTCGTATAAGCGCGTCCAAGCCCCGGTTGCCCGCCGCTGATATAGGAAACGCTTTCAAACCGTGTTCTTCCGCGTACAACTCAATCGCCGGAAGATATTCGCCCGCCGTGTCCAGATCAATTTTATTGGCCGCTATAATCTGAGGGCGTTTTAATAGTTCCGCGTCATAAGCCTCCAGTTCGTTATTTATGGCTTCAATACGTTTTACCGGATTGCCTTCCAGACCGGAAGCGTCCACCACATGGATCAATACTTTTGTACGCTCAATATGGCGTAAGAATTGATAGCCTAACCCCTGGCCCTCACTGGCGCCTTCTATAAGCCCGGGAATATCCGCCAGCACGAAGTCCGCGCCCCATTTATCGCGTACTACGCCCAGGTTCGGAGATAACGTAGTAAAATGATAATCCGCTATTTTAGGCGTGGCGTTAGTAACCATAGACAGCAGGGTCGACTTACCGGCGTTGGGAAATCCGATAATGCCCGCGTCCGCGATCAGCTTTAGTTCCAGAACCAAATCATATTCACGGCCGGGGCTGCCCGGCTCGGCATATTTGGGCGCCTGCCGCGACGGCGTGGCGAAATGCTGATTGCCCCGGCCGCCCCGCCCCCCCCTGGCCAGCGTTTTCGGCTCGCCGGGCGTAATCAGATCGGCCATAACCTTGCCGGAGCCGGCCTCACGGATAATGACGCCGGCCGGAACTCTTATAACAATGTCCTCTGAGGATTTTCCGGTTCGGTTATTCCCCGCGCCGTCTTCCCCGGGCCGCGCTTTGAAAGACTTTTTATAACGGAAATCTATAAGGCTGTTTACACCGGAGTCGGCGACAAAAATTATGTCGCCGCCCTTGCCGCCGTCACCGCCGTCCGGCCCGCCGTTGGGTACGTACTTGGCCCGGTAAAACGAAACGCAGCCTCTGCCGCCGCTGCCGGCGGCGACGTGTATCTTCACGCGATCAATAAACAATGCTACTCAGCCTGTTCCAAAGGATAGACCGACACCTGCTTCTTATCGCGGCCCTTCCTCTCGTAGTGAACCCGGCCTTCCACCAACGCGAACAGCGAATCGTTTGAGCCGATGCCCACATTATTGCCTGGATGGATTTTAGTGCCGCGCTGTGTATACAGTATATTGCCGGCTTTAACCACCTGGCCGTCAGCACGTTTCGCGCCCAGTCGCTTCGCCATGGAATCGCGGCCGTTTTTTGTGGAACCGACGCCCTTTTTATGGGCGAAAAATTGCAGATTCAGTAAAAGCATTCTCAACGCCCCTTTCTTATTGGTAATCCTCAATTTGGTAATCCTCAATACAAATTTGCCCGGGATACTGTTCTTGAATATGCTCAAGCCCCAGAAGCATAGAGGACAGCAGCAAATCCGCGTCGCTGTTATCGTTCCCCGCCTCAATATCGGGCAGATAAAGCTTTATATATCCGGTGTTTTTTTTATCTATGTCCACCGTCATATCTTCATCGGTAAACGCCTCAACAGAGTTTACCGCGTTCAGAATCAAAGCGGAAACCGCCGCGCAGACGATATCTTCGCCATGGTTACGCGCGGTAAACCCGTACATCCGGCCCCGGCTGTTTCTGCTGATATTTACCTGAATCATCATCCCGTGATGATTTTGTCGATTTTCAGTTTGGTAAAAGGCTGTCTGTGGCCCTTCTTCTTGTGAAACCCCTTTTTGGATTTAAACTTGTAAATAATAACCTTTTTCTCTTTGCCATCGCCGATGACAGACGCCGAAACCTTAGCTCCGGAAACATACGGAGCGCCGATATTTAAACCTTCGTCGCCGCCCCCCAGAGCCAGCACCCGCTCAAAATCATAAATGGAACCAGCCGCAGCGCCCAGCTTTTCGACCGTGATGATGTCGCCTTCCTGAACTTTGTACTGCTTGCCGCCTGAAGAAATAATCGCGTACATGTTACACCTCCTGTATCGCCATACACGGTATAGCGGAGATACTCGCCGGAATATGGTTTCAGATGTTATCCGAATTGAACCTCTCCGCGCGGTCGGGACAATCCCGTCTTTCCGTCGTAATGTATCATAGATTATGCGGTTTGTCAAACAGAGCCCAACACCGCCTTGAAAGAACCGCAAACCCTGCTATAATAAGAACCCAGTTATAAAAATTATGGAGGTAGCGATTTTTATGAAGATAGGACGATTTGAGTATGATGGACGCGTGTTCCACGGCAGAATAGACGGCTGCAAAGTTACGGAAATAACCGGCGATATATTCGGAGATTATCAATTATCCTCTAAAACGCATTCTATTGACAGGCTGCGGGTACTCGCGCCTGTGGCGCCCCCCAACATTATCTGCATAGGGCTGAACTATAGATCACACGCGGCGGAGAGCCAAATGAAACTGCCCGAACGCCCGGTGGTTTTCATAAAGCTGACTACCGCCGTGACATCGCATAACGCCGGCATAATTTTACCGCGCGAGTCGGATGAGGTTGATTATGAGGCGGAATTGTGCGCCGTTATCGGCAAAACGGCAAAAGATCTGGAAGAACGAGACGCTCTGAAATACGTGTTCGGGTACACATGCGGCAATGATGTAAGCGCGCGCGACTGTCAGCTTAAGTTCGACCAGCAATGGGCGCGCGGCAAGAGTTTTGACGGCTTCTGCCCCATGGGGCCGTGGGTTGAAACGGAAATGGATCCCGCGGATACGCGCGTGGAAGGGCTGTTGAACGGCGTTGTGATGCAGTCGTCTTCGACCGCGAATATGATTTTCAGCGTTGCTGAATTAGTAAGCTACTGTTCGAAGAATTTCACTCTGCTGCCCGGCACTATTATTATGACCGGTACGCCGGAAGGCGTGGGTTATGCCCGCAAACCGCCGGTTTACCTCAAAAAAGGCGATGTTTTTGAGGTCAGGATCTCGGGCGTGGGGTCGCTTGCGAATACGTTTCTGTAAAAACATGGGGCGAGGTTCACTTCGCCCCCTTCACACATTCAATCACCGCAATCTCCGGCCGGTTGAACAGCCGTACGGGAAACAGCGTAACGCCGACTCCGCGGGACACGTACAGCTTATTATACCCCTCGCTGTACCAACCGTCGCCGTATTTAGGCAGAATGCCCTGGCCGGGGGCGTAGAGCGTAGGACAGGCGGGCATGCGCACCTGCCCGCCGTGCGTGTGGCCGGACAGAGCCAGCCCCAGCTTCAGGCGTTTCAGGTGCTTGAAGATTTGCGGTTCATGGCTTAGGATCAGGTGAAAATTGCCGTCGCAGGCGTTCAGCAGTTTTAAGTCCCTCATGCGGTTGAGCTGCAGCACGCTGTAGTCGCGCAGGCCGATGATGGAGACAGGCCCGTATTTGCCTATTTTCCAAGTCTGCCGCTCATTCGCCAGCACAGTGACCCCCGCGTCTCGCAGCAGCGCCGCAATTTCCTCAAAGAACATCATCTCATGGTTGCCCTCTACAAAAAACACCGGCGAGCGGCGCGCCAGCCTGCTTATGGAGGGCAGATGCGGGGCTATCTGCTCCATTTCACCCACAACCAGATCGCCTGTAATAACAGTCAGGTCAAAATCCAGCGAATCTATGGCGGGCCATATATCCAGGTTCATTTTTTCGGGGCTGTTGCCGTGGAGATCTGAAATATGCAGTATTTTAAGCCCGTTTAATCGTTCCGGCAGCCAATTGAAAGCGACGCGTTCCCGCCTGATCGCCAGCCAGCGTTTGCTCGCTATATATGAAACCGCGGAAACAGCGGCTAACGTTACGCCGGCGGCCGCTAAAATCAAAAGCACCCCCCGCCGATAAACTCGCGCAGTATGGAATTGTTAATAACCGGCTCGCTGCTGACGCCCAAGAATGAATCCAAAAATTTTATCAGCCGCTGCGCTTCCATGTATTCGGGATCGAGTTTGGAAACCTTGAACAGAAGCGGTTCGGCGAACTGCTTCAACACACTCATTTCGTATACTAACGCAGAGTTAAAGAAAC
The DNA here is from genome assembly GCA_031282635.1 of Clostridiales bacterium. Classification (GTDB taxonomy): domain Bacteria; phylum Bacillota; class Clostridia; order Lachnospirales; family WQUN01; genus JAISZF01. The sequence continues at coordinate 16,763 of JAITDJ010000092.1, read as the reverse complement.
CGTCCGCTTCCTCCTGAAACGGGAAGATGTTGAGGTTTTCGCCGCGAAGCACCGAAGGCCACATGCCGATTGACCGCTTGGGATCGGCGCCGCGCGCGCGGTAATCGCGCACTATTCGCCGGATCAGGCGCGTGTCTGTTGTGGGGATACGGTTGTGATCGTCTATATTGATCTGCGTGAGCGCGGACACAAAGATCTTGAACTTGTTTTCATGCGGGATGTGCTCGGTAATGCGCTCGTTCAGCCCATGTATGCCTTCTATCAGCAAAACGTCGCCGGGCGTCAGACGCAGTACGCGCCCTTTGTATTCCCGTTTGCCCAGAATAAAATTAAAATCGGGTATTCTTACCGTCGCGCCGCGCAGCAGAGCGGATAAATCCTCGTTTATCTTCCTGATGTCTATGGCGTCCGGCGATTCAAAGTCATAGTTGCCCTCACTGTCTCTGGGCGAAAACTCGCGATCCACAAAGTAGTCGTCCAGGTTAAGCACCGACGGTCTCAGTCCGTTTACGCGCAGCTGCACGCACAGCCGCTGGGCGAAGGTGGTCTTGCCGGAAGACGACGGGCCGGCAATCAGCACGATGCTCTTTCCTTCCTGATGTATGCGGTCGGCCAGGTAGGCGATTTTTTTTTCATGCAGCGCCTCACTGACGCGCATAATGTCGCCGACGCCGCCTATACTGATCAGGTCGTTCAGCGCGCCGACCGTGTCTACCTTCAATACGCGCGCCCACCAGTTGGACTCCGCGAACACTTCGGATATCTTATTGTGAGGCGTAACCTCCGTGAGCTGATAATCGTTATTGGCGGAAGGGAAGCGCAGTATAAATCCCTTATTGCGTTTCTCCAGCTTGAAGCTCTTTATATAGCCGGCAGAGGGCAGCATCTGCCCATAGAAATAGTCATAGAACCAATCCAGCTTATAGAGGTTTACATTGCTGGTTCGGCGGTATTTCAGCAGTGAAACCTTATCGTGCATACCGAATTCCTCGGCCTTTTCAATGGCTTTCTCAACCGGCAGCGCCAGTTTCTCTATCTGTACGTCTTTGGCCGCCGTATCGCTCATTATCTGTTCTACGCGCTCCAGCGATTCATCGGTTACCTCAATATCCTCCAGCAGTTCACAGTAATAATTTTTGTTGATGGAATGCTCTATCACTATGCGCGCCTTTTTCCCGAAGACAGTTTTGGCAGCGTAAATCATCAGGAATGAGGCGGAACGCTGATAGGCCCGGTAACCGTTGGGGTCGGAAATATCCAGAAAGGCCACGTCGCAGGGGCCGGTTACGGGAATACATAAATCCTGCAATTTATGATTAACCGCGGCCAAAATGATCGGGCGTTCGGGTTCGCCTATCTGCCTGCTGATCTCCAGCAGCGTGGCGCCCCGGCGGACAGTCAGTTCCCCGTAATCTTTTATATTAATTGTTATGTCCAAACCAACCCTCCATACGTTTATCAAATTCGGCCGCGCGGATTTCCGCTTCAGGGAACCCCCCGCGCAGGTACTCAACCAGTTTTTTCACCATCAGCGTCTCGCTGCCGATATGCGTGGCGTCTATCAGGCACAGATCCATATCCAGAGCGGCCTGAACATCATGGTATTTTATATCCCCTGTAATGTAAACCTGGCAGCCTTTGGCCGCGGCTTCCTTGAAATATTTGTAAGCGCTGCCGGAACCGCCCACCAGCCCCGCTTTGAATATGGGGAACGACGGGCTTCCGAAATAACGTATATGCCTAAGCCCTAATATCTTGCGGACGAAATCCGCGAATTCATCCAGCCGCGCTTTCGCCGGCAGCGCCCCCGCGCGCCCCAGCCCCGCCTCGCCGGAATCGGGCGGCATAAGCGGTTCCTTATTAATCAGGCCCAGCGCGTCGAATAATGCGTCGTTTACGCCGCCCTCCGCGATATCCAGGTTTGTATGCGCGCTGTAGAGCGACGCGCCCCCGCGCAGCAGCGTAATAATCCGCCTGCCCAGCGCGGTATCCGATGTAATAGACTTTATGGGGCGGAATATCAGCGGATGATGCGTAATAATGAGATCAACGTCTTCGGCTTCGTTCGCGACTTCATCCGTACAGTCCAACGCAACCAGTATACGCTCGACGGGTTTGTCGCGTTCTCCGATCAGCAGGCCGGAATTATCCCACTCCAGAGCAGCGTTTAAAGGCGCCAGGCGTTCTAAATACTCCATTATATCATTTACGGTTTGACCCATTAAAACCATCCTTTCTGTGCCAGCGCCATCGCGGCCAGGCGCGTTTCTTCCTTCAGGGTTTCAGTATGTTCCAATATACGCGCGTTTCTCTCCAGAAGTTTCAGTAAAAACAACCTTAACACAGGATCGGATTTATTGATAAGGGCCTGCCCGAACATACGGCCTTCAGGCGTCATGGGCTCGGGTGTTCCGGGTTCGCAGATCAGGATATTGTAGAACCGCTTCTTGTCTAAAATCATTTCTTCGTCTTTTATTATTATACCCATTTCATTAAGTCGCTGACGCAGCGCGGGAAGATCCCGCTGCGGTCCAAGGATCAGCCGCGTAAGGTTTTTGACCGTATCCGGGCTTTTTTGAATAATATCGCGGATCAGCGCGCCGCCCATGCCGGAAATAACGGCCATATCGGCTTCCCCCGGCGCAATGGGGTCAAAGCCGTATCCCAGCCGCGTTTCTATACGATCGCTCAGACGCCTTTCCCGGATATATTCCCCGGCCTTTTTCAGCGAACCCGGGCTGAGATCGCAGGCAATGACGAACCGCGCCCTTCCCAGCCCGCAGGCGGCGGCGGGTATATAGCCGTGGTCTGTGCCTATGTCGGCAAGTACCCGGCAGTCCACATATTTTAATATTGTTTCCAGCCGTTTGGATAAATGGGCGGGTTTCATGGCTCACCTATATAATACGCGCCTTAACCGGAATTGTTAAGGCGCGCGTATTTTACAACTATATAAATATTTTACCCGATCTCACTGAATCTGTAAATCATAAACTATTTGTTATTTCACCCGCCTTCGCGGAACAATAATACGGCTCAGGCAATCGCAGCAGCGACACCGGGTGAGTACGCCGCTGTCCAACCGGCGGTATTTTCATATACCGCCCGTATTTAAACGTGAGATATTCGTCATAATCTTTTACTCCGCTGAATTCGCGCCCCTCAAATACAACCGGCGCCGTTTGCTCCAGCCATTCGCGTTTATATCCGAACGCTCTGTTGGGCGTGGGGAAGGTCAGTATACGCACCCAGCCGGTTTGCCGCCAACCGCGTCCGGCGGCAAAATTATCGAATTTTTTGTACAGCCGCGCCTCAGGAATACGATATAATTGCCGGTATAAAAACCGTTTCACCGGATTTCGCCCGGATACCCGCCCGACCGGCGACCAAAAAGCTTTACGGTATAAAAAACACTTCACGCTAAAGAACAAGCGGGGTATATACCTCTCCGGAACGCTGTCATACGGGAAAATGTCTATAAACACGCCTTGCTCGTAAGGCATATGCTCCTGCCCCAGCCGCACGAACGACGTACCCCTGCGGCGCAGCTTACCGTAGCCCCAGCGGTACCCGGGCGTGTTTCTGTGATCCTGAAAATAGAAGCGCTCGTAATCCAGTTCGTCTTCCAGACACTCACGAAATTTTTCATATTCCGGCCGCAAAAAGCCTACGTCCACGTCGTCGTCCCAGGGTATAAAACCCTTATGCCGTACGGCGCCCAGCAAGGTGCCTCCGACAACACTATAGCGTACGCCGCGTTTTTCGCATATTCTGTCTACTTCTGCCAGCAGTTCCAGTTCGATCAGTTGAACAGCGCGCAGTTCCTCGGGGGTAAGATGATGTTCGTTATACACTTAATCCCTTCTATCCCTGTTAAAACGACATACATACCCATGAATCTTCCGCCCGGCGGAACCGTCGCTATTAGCCAGGCTGTTCAGCGCGTATTGGGATTGCGCTTCGCTGTACGGCGGCAGATCGGCGTTTATAAAGTCCGGGATGGTAAAAAACACGCTTTCAGGGTAATGGAAAGCGTAATCCGCGTTTGACGCCCGGTTTAATCCATCTATAAAAATCTCACGGGTTTCAACTTCGGCCGTTTGCGGATCCACCGCCAATATGCCGTAGTCATACAGCGAAACCGCCATAAGTTTTTTATCGGGGGTTTCCCTCATGCCCGTAAGCGCGACGCCCTCCCCAATATTATAGCAGGGTGATTTTCTGGCGCTCAGATCCAGCCCTAATTCAACTTTGGACATTTCTTCCGTAACCGGGTTTATCCGGAACATTTCTTTACAGCCGTACGGGCACAGCCAGATATGCCCGCCGCTGTATATTATGTCCGAAAACGCGCTCTGCGGCGCTTCGGGCATAATCATTGAACATTGAGTCTCAAATATTTTAACCGCGCCGGATAAATGGTTCCAGCGAACCGCCCGGCCCCTGAAATCACCCAGCCAAAAATCACCGCCGTCGTACGCGATTCCTGAAAAACGCAGATCGTCCGAACCGATGAAACGCAGATTTATATCCATCGTCCGCATATCCAGCTCCGCGATAATATTGCGCTGAGGGCTCGGCAGGAAGAGTTTATCGCCCAGAGCAAAAGAACTGCCCGTGAACAGGCCTGAATTTATGTTTTCAATATACGGCGGCATTTTCGCAAACCATTCGGAAAAGGTTTCAAATTCACCTGTAAGTATATTAAAACGCACGAACGCTGCGGAAACGGTCGGGGCAAAAATTACGTAATGCCGGTAGTCCGCCGCTTTTACGCACATGCCGCCGACACCCGCGATACGTTTCATTTCAGGTAATATGGGGAGTTTTTCCCATATAGCAGTGTCGGGGTCGTACAATGCCCATTCCGACGCGAAATATGGCGTAAGCAGCAGTTTGTTGCCAGCCTTTACCGGCGCCAGGTACAAGCCGGCTATATCCCTTTCCCCCGGAACCCCGCCCGCCGGCTCGGCGCGGCCTGTGCATATATCCAGGCGGCACAGCGCGTTTACGGAGGCGCAGAACCCCCAGGCTATATTATTCTCGGCCGTCGAAAAATCCACATACAGCAAATCTCTGTTTCTCAGCTCTCCGACAATATCCGGAGAGGGTTCGAAGGGCAGTGAAAAGTCCATTATAAACAGCGGCTTGCCGGTTATCGAGTACAGATACACCAACGAGGAATTCCCGTCTCCGACGTATGCGTCCGACGCGGCGATAGCCGGGTACATGTCGGGCGACTCATCCAGTACGCCGAATTGCCGTATACGCTGTTTCAACAGTTCGTACAGGCGCGCGAGTTCCGGCAGCATGGCGTTAACCGTCGCTTCCGTAAGCGGATGCGGGCGCCAGAGGATCGAAACGCCGCGTCGCTCGGCGTAGGCAAACAGATCGCTTATTTTACGGAAATAACTGACGCCGTATTTTATCAAAGACGCAATGGACGTATTCAGTAAAAACACCTTACGCGGGTTTGGCGGCCTTTTTTCAAGGCTCAGTATTTTATCGGCCTTCGGCGCGCCTAACGCCGCGATATCCGCGCGGGGCGAGCTTGTCAGATATTCCAGCCTGTGCGCCTCGTTGTCGGCAATGGCGATATCGACGGCCGACATGGCTGTAATATCCGCGAAATTCTTGGGTACCGAGGGCGCGCCACCTCCATAATATGGCACATATACCAATGTTTTGATATATTTCTTCAATTCGCGCGTATAATAATGGGGATGAACAGAGGTAACCCGGTTATGATCGTCATATACGCTGTGTATATACGCGACATCCGGTTTAATAACCGATAAATCGTAATCTACGTATTTCGTTATCTGAACGTATTCCGGCATCAGATCGGCCTCGTAATGGATCGCCGCCGCGCCGCCGTCGCGCGCCCGGTCGAAATACGGGATCGGAACGACGGACACATGGCAGGCGGGGTCGTCTTTAGCGGCCAGCCATATACTCTCCATGCAGTCCCACATGGAAGCTTTGTAAGGGAAGAATGCAATTTCAACTTTATCATTCGCGGGCATCCGGAAATACGCCTCCCGATTTTATACTCATTTTATACTCATCACGGCTCTTTAAGCCATAATCCGTTTCTTTCCCGGAGGAATTGCTCAATAATCCCCGAGGCCGCCACGGAATCCTCGCGCGAGAATTTATAATTGCGCGCGTTGGGATCCGTTATATTGCGCGTGAAGTCCGCTATTTCGAAGCGCAGGCCGCAGCCGGGGAACGGGCCGGAGAAGGTTTCGTTATCTTCCGGGTTTTCGTAGCACACCTCGAAAGTTTTTGTAAGCCACCAGGGTGAGCGCGCCAGAATATACCCGCGCGTGCCGGATATTAATAACTGCCCTTCGCTCTTAACCCCTATGCCGGTTTTAGCGGAAGCCGTCGCGTTATCATACGCGAACAGCGCTTTCGCGTATATGTCGCAGCCGTTAAGGCCGCGGAAATACCTGAATTCCACCCTGTAATCGCGCCCCAAAATCTTAATTATGGGCAGCAGAGAATAACTGGCCAGTTCGGTAAATGATCCGCCTGTCTTCGGCTCATACTCCCGCGCGTTTTTATCCTCGGGGATCAGTTTGGTAAACGCGCACTCCACGTCGTATACGGTTCCGATGCGCCCGCAGCGCGCGACAGCCAGCAGGTTCAAAAAGGCCGGCGCGTAGGCCGTTTTCACCGCCTCCATCAATACGACGCCGCAGTCGTTCGCCAACTCGAATAATTCTCTGGTTTCCTGCGCCGAAAGTGTCATGGGCTTTTCACAGAGCACATGCCTGCCCGCGAGTATGGCGTGACGCGCGTAATCGTAATGTGTCGCGTGAGGCGTGGCTATGTAAACCGCGTCCGTCTTTTCAAGAAACGCCTCATAATTATCACAGGCGGATTCAATGCCGTACAGCCCCGCGAAAGTCCTGGCGCTTTCAAGGCTCGGGTTATACGCCGCGCGCGCTTCCACACCGCTGACAAAGCGTATTTCACGCGCCAGTCTCCCGGCGGCGCGGCCCGTGCCGGCGATGCCCAGCAGAACAAACCCCTGGCGGCCGCGCCGTATATCCGTGCTGGATATGTTTTGTGTGCGATCCAGGTATTTAACCTCGCAGTACTGATCTAAATAATCGAACTGACCGCGCCAGTCAGAACCGATAACGAACAGATCTATGGCGTATTTCTGTATGTCCTCGGCCTTTTGGCCTTCGTGATCCTCCACAATGATCTCGTCGGCCAGGCCTGTTTTGCGGACGTTATCTATCCGGCGCATCAGCGAATCTACGAGGTTTATTTTACCGCGGTATACGTCGTACTGTTCGGTTGTGACCCCGACAATCAGCGAATCGCCCATTTCCCGCGCTCGGCGCAGTATGCTGCGGTGCCCCTCATGGAACAGATCGAACGAGCCGTATGTAATGACTTTTTTCATAAATTACGCCCCTGCTTATTTTATGCGGCGCGTTATAATTTAACCCAAATTGCCGGGTAAAAGAGCGGATAGGGCCTGGCCTTATCCGCCGCTTCAGCTTTGTAATCTCTTTATAATCTCCGTGGTGCTTCTGTATCGCGTATACGTAAAGTATACCAAATCCGCGCCCACCCGGTTCAACTGCCGCTCTTCCTCGGCCCAGCCGGGCTTGCCCAGCCAGTCGTCGCCGCTGAACATGGCGTCGAACCGGTATTTTTCCCACGCGGCCAGCTTGGGGATTACATCCGGCGTGGTTACGTCCGTTTCGTCCACGCAGCGCAGTTCGCGGATAATTTCCATGCGTTCGGGCAGCGGTATAACGGGGCGGCGTTTCTTGCCGGCCGTTATCAGTTCATCCGTCAGCACGCCCACCAGCAAATAGTCGCAGCGCTGCCGCGCGCGGCGCAGCAGGTTCAAATGACCTATGTGAAACATATCAAAGGATCCGGATACATATCCCCTCTTATAACGTCTGTCGGTTTCGGCCGCGAGCATGGCACGCCTCCCGTTTGTTATACGACGCCCGCCGCCAGGTACTCGCGCGCCAGAATTTTGTAAATATCCTCGTTACCTAATACCTGTTGGACGCGGGCGCCTTTCAGAGCCGTTTTGATTTCATCAACCGCCTGTTGTTTCGTCGGAAGTATCAATATTGTGTCCGTGGGCGTCAAATGCTGAAAATCCTGGAAACCTGATTGAGCGTCCCACAACATATCCGGTTCAAAAGCCGTGCCTTTTAATAAGGGCAGCAGTTTGCTCGCGGCTTTCCCCTTTGACCCGCAGCCAATAACGCGGCCTTCGGGGGTTTCGTATTCGGGTTCGCGCCGCAGTAAAAACAATTCCGCAGCGTAACCAAACACTATTTCCATGCCTTTGTTCGGTTTTGGTATCTGATTTTTAGTCAGCGCGGATAATTCTTCTATAAACCGGGCGGTATTTTGAGGCTCATTGTAATATATGGACAACTGGATTAATATTTTAAGCCGGTAAAAGGCCGAAATATCAGACAGACGGCTGCGTTCGGCTTCGCTTATCGTATCTATGCGGGAGAGCGCGGCTTCTATCGTTTGGTGATAATCCGTCCAATAAGCGTCCGCCTGCGCCAGATTTCGCGTTTGGCTTAAGCCGCCGTCATTTATCCGGTAGAAATAAAGCGGCGCTGAAAAGTGTTTCATTCGGCCCTTATTAACGCTTAGAGGAATCATTACGGGCGGTTCATAAGAGCCTCTTCCGGAAGTCTCAAACATATCCAGAATCCTGCATCTGTCAAAGTATAATTTTCTTATCATGTAATTCCATGTGGCTTTAAAGTATAAATGGGTCAGATAATATTCGGGCGTCAATGTGCCGGCGCCGTCCAGCCCATGTGAATAAAAGGGCCTTATGACGTCTATTCCGTCAAGATTTTCAATTGTTGCGGAGTCGCAGCTTACGAAATCATATTCGGGCCGCCGGGAAAGCCAGCCGGCCATTGCAGACACATATTGAGGGCTAAGAACGTCGTCCGGATCTATTATGCATAAATAATCGCCCGTCACTTGAGCCAGACCGGTCTTTACCGCCGCGCGGCACCCCGCGTTCGCCTGATCGGTTATCCGCAGCTTGTAACCGCGGGCTTTTATCCGCGGTATATATGATTCGATAACCTCGCTCGTATTATCGGTCGAGCCGTCGTTTACCAGAATAAGCTCTATGTCATCCCAATCCTGGTTTATGATGGATTCAAGCATTTCACCGATATATAAGCCCTTGTTGTAACAAGGCATAACAATGCTTACCATTCGGGCCTCCCCTTCTTCAGTATTCCCAACCGTCCACAAAAACAAAGTAATTATTCAGACCCATATTCTCCAGCTGCCGGCCTATTTCAGCGTGATAAAGGCTGGTAATGATTATGCGGGCTTCAGGGTATTCATACAGACACTCGGGCGGCCGCACATAAATACCATGAATGGTTTTGCCCCACTTTGCCGGATCATTGTCAAATACGGCCGCAGGCTTACGGCGCCGCCTGAATTGCCTCATGTACGATTTCATAACGCCGCCGGCCCCGAACAGCAATACCGTATTATCCGAGAGATCCGCGAATATATCGGTATACCGGCGCATATAAGTCGCATAGGGTATGTTTGGATAAAAAACGGCCGTATGTTTGGGGGTTTGCTCCTCCGCAGGCGGCGTCACGGCGCCGCCGTATAACGCCCGAATTATATCAGCGTAACCGGCGGGGGCGGCAATCCTCAAATGTTCAAAATCCAGCGAGACCCGATCCTTGAACCAGATCTTTTCCAGAAGGATCCTATCCCGCATTACGGGAATAATGTAATATCGCGATCTTTGGCCTTCAATGCTTTTACTTTCAATTCTTTTACTCTCAATGGAGCAGACGCGGTGATACATATCTGTCAGCGCCTTATAACTGAATGGGGAAAAGAGCCCGGGAAAACTAAGCAATTTTTTCCACATGGGAAATCTCCCCCATTGGCCCTGCTCCACGGCGGCGCGTTTAACACGCAGTTTATGAATTTTATCGGCAAGATTGCGCGTAATGTCCGCGGCTCTCCCGGACGGCGCGCCGTCCAGCGGCAGGATATCAATGCCGCAGCCCATATGCCCGTATCCGGTCAGGCCGCTTATCATACCATTTCTGACGTAAGTGGTTCCGCTGTTTCGCAGGCTCATAAAACGGGGGCAGGCGCCGCGATCATTTTCAGGGGTTTGCAGAAAGAGGGGCGGCGCAAACCTGTCTCCCGATCCCCGCAGAATGTCATAATCCTTTCGGGGCATAGCCACGTCTATGTCATCGTCCCAGGGGATAAAACCCCTATGCCGGACAGCCCCCAGCAATGTTCCGAACAAAACGTAATAGACAAGCCCCATTTCATCACAGACATTTATAAACTCTTCGAGCAGAATAAGCTCAGCCGCTTGCAGCTGTTTCAACTGCCCCCCGGCTAAACCTTCCAAACGGGTTTCCTGATTGCGGAGGTTCGGATCCATGCCGGTTCACCTGTATGGTCATTGATTTTCGATGACGCGCCATAGACGTCAGACGCGGGCGCGAGGAACTCCGTTAACGCATATACCGGATACGGCGTTTGAAGCCTCAATTCCGATACGATCCCTTCCGCGTTATCCAATATTGATACCAGAATCAGTTCAATATTTTCCTTAATATCACTCACGGAAATATAATCCGCCGTACCGTTTCGGTCGACGGTCAACGTTTCTATGCCGGCGTCATCCAGAGCTTTATATAGTATTCTGCCCCGTTTGCCGTACCCATATACGGCGGCGCGTTTAACCCCCAGTTCCGTCAGCCTGAACGCAGCGTCGCCGGCGTCTGAATCCGCGTATGTAACGTATGGTTTTTCTGCATAAGCGGACTCGAATATGGCGTTTTCAGCCGGATTGAATATTTCATTATATATCCGAAGCGTTTCCGCTTCTATTTGCTCCCAGCATTCCGTCAGATTATAGCGTTTAATAAGCGTTTGAAGCAGTTCCTGCGGCAGCCCGTAATACCGTATGGATAATATGGCGCGTCCGATAACAAAATTTACGGGATAACGCTCATACGCGAATTCCTGATCAAAAAACAGTAATTCGCCGGTATCGGGGCTATAGAAGCAATTAGCCGGAACCAGTTCCGGATACGCCCTATGCTGTACCGCGCCCAGAGTTTCAGACCATCCGGACGAGCCGGGCGGGTCATATCCGGATGATTTCAGTATCGCTTCACGAACCCGGTCAAAGATACGTATGAATTCATTCTCGTCCAGCCTGCCTTCAAGGCGCAGGCGTTTCCAATAGTCGGCCAGCGTTTCCCGGTTAATCCGCGGCATGATCAACGCCTCGCAGTTAAATGACAGAGCCAGGGTATTTACCCCGTGTTTCACGAGATCGTCGTGGTTCTGTTTTATCCGCTTTATATTAGCGGCGCCTTCGGGGGAGAGCGCGGTCTTTTTCGCGAACCCTCCTCTGTGCACCGTGGTCGCGAATCTCCCGGCAGGTTTCCTGTATGTGGTTAACGCGGCAAAATCCACGTCGCATACCCCTGAAAGACCGGCTTCCAGCAGGAATGAGCCGGTAAGCTGTTCAAACAGCCCGGCCCGGATTATATTTCCGTATATGACGCTTACGTCTGCGGAAACGAACGGCCTATTCATTGAATGAAACCTGCCTCTTGAGTTAAGCGCCTGATTGGGAAGGAAATTTTGAGAATAAATCTCCCGCGCGAACCAATGATCGGGCAGCGGATAGTACCACTTTAAAACGCGAAAGCCCGGCGCGGCTGTTTCAGCCCGGCTGAACGCGGCGGCGTCATATCGTTTGCCGCTGTGAAAGCCGCGCCCGCCCAGCCAGTAGTTTACCCCTAATGGATTTTGAAACGCCATAAGCAGGCGGCCGTTCGGGTTTAACATGTTCGCTTTGTTTTTGAACGCCGCTTCCGAAAAATCGGCGGGATCCATGTCAATAATATAGTCGAACCTTTGGCGCGGCATCGCCGTTTCAACGACTTTCGCGCCGGGGGCGCGCATTTTTATCGCGCGGGCCCGGAACGTGTCCGGCTGAACGGCCGTTACGCGCCCGTGCGTACACAACAAGCCGGTTAACGCGCCGAAGCCGGCGTTGAGCTCCAGAATGTCCGCGCCTTTCACAAACGGATACCAGTTCAACAGCGATTCCCTTATGGGCGAAAGGTGAAAAAAAACGCGCCGGCGCGTATCGCGCGTCAGCACGCTCTCAAAACGTCCGTCCGGGTTTTCATCTATATACCGGGCTATATCCAAATCTTCCGGGGCCGTCAGCATAATTTATTCCTCAACGCCAGGGCTTTGTCGGGATAATTGGTGATTACCGCGTCTATACCGTTATTATACGCCCATGTCAAATCCTTTTCCGCGTTTATTGTCCATACACAGAATTCAATTCCCTCGCATAACGCGCGGTATCCGGGGAAACGCGCGCAGGAGATATCCGGGCAGAACGCGGAAGCGTTCATAAGCGCGGCGATCCTCGGGGGTATGATGGTACTTTCGCCGAACAGCAGCCCGATTTTCGCGGAAGGGTCTATTTCTTTAACCTTTAGGAGTGACAGCCAGTTAAAAGAGGAATATAAAACGCTGCCGGCCATTTTATACTCGTGAACCATGGAAATGACCCTTTCTTCGATACCCGTATAAGGAAAAACGCCTGTTTTAAATTCTATGTCCGCGAATACGCCGGACAGCATGGGCAGAACCTCTGAAAGCGCCGGAATATCCATCAGGTTTTTCAGCTGCTCCAGCGTAAAATCCTTTACAAAACCTTTATATGCGCTTACGCGATCTATGGTTTCGTCGTGAATAACCACGGGCACGCCGTCTTTTGAAAGCTGAACATCCAGTTCGACGCCGTCCGCGCCCATATCCAGCGCCAGTTTGAAAGCGGCAAGCGTATTTTCCGGCGCGTGGCCGGAGGCGCCGCGATGCGCCCATATCTGTGTTTGCATATTACCCCCTATAAGTTCGGCCGGAGCGACCGCTTTCCGATTTTACCCGAAATAGACTGCGCGAAGCGGTAAAGCTAGCGCTGTTGGATATGCCTGTCTTCACCGGCGCCATATCGGATAAAGTCCAGCCGATCGCCGGTAATAACAAGAATGTCCCACAATTCCTGCGTGCGGCTGTTCAAAGCGCGTTTAGCCGTTCTGGCGCCCGGAGGCTTATATGCCTCAAAATATTCGATCTTGGCGCAGCCGACGCCGATAACGGGGAATGAAAGGCCCGTATAAACGGTATCGGTATGATTATGACCATGGATATACGCCAGAATATTTTTATACCCGTCCAGCAGGGCCGATACCTTTTCTCCGCTGCGTATGGTCTTGCTCCAGTATTGCAGCTCTGCGAGCGGCGGGATATGGCTGAATACAATGACTTTCCAGCCCGCAGGTACGGAATCCAGCGCTTTTTTCAGCCAGGCAACGTCTTCTTCGCGGAAACCGTACCTTTCCGTTTCCATTGGGTCATAGGAATGCAGGAAAATGAAGCGCAGCCGGTTATCAGCAAAATCCGTATAATAACTGGGCGCGGGCAGCGAATAAACCTCGCATTGCTTTTCCGGAGAAAATACGTCGGAGTTGCCTCTGAAATAATTGGCATCGTGATTGCCCGGCGTTAAATACAGCGGCGCGATTGAATTCAGTTCTTCTATTTGAAGCCGGGCGTATTCCTCCGTAACCTCTGCGGTAACCATGCCGTCCGTTAAATCACCCAGATGTATTATGGCGCGAAAGCCTGTAAGTTTATGTGTTTGCCGGAGTGATTCGGCGGTATCCGGCCATGTGCCGTTTACAACATAATGTGTGTCCGCCAGCAGGGCGATGACAAGGCTGTCAGCGGCGCGGAAATGGCGCGCGCGATCCGACGCGCGCTCCGCTTCGTCTATAATACGGGTTTTAACGGGCGTTACAGACACAGGGTTGTTTAAGATAAAAGCTCTATTCGCCTCATCCAGATCCCCTTCCGAAAAATCGGCCCCGTCGATTCGTCTTATACAGATACGAAAATATACGTCGGAGAGAAACATATGATCCTCACGCCAGAAGGAGTCATAGTCGCCCTCCGGTTCGTAAACAGTCCAGCTCTCGTTTTCCTGATAGTCGAACGTATAGATATAGCGCTCTTCAATAATGGGCTTGTATATGGCTATGAAATACTCGAATTCCCTGTTTCGCGCGTCCAGCCTGGCGCCGCCGTTGGCTTTGTAAAAACGCGGGCTGGACATGTACCGCGCGCTGCCGCGCTCTTCCAGTCCGGTTTGCCGGTTAACGGACATGCCCATGGCGAACTTTAACGTAATGTTTTCAGTCATACCGCCGCCTCAATTGTTTCTCCGCAGGGATTCACCGCCGCGTTAATCGTTCCGTTTCGCATAAATCATTCCCTATTATACAGACATTAATTTACAGCCGGTTGACGCCTCTCCTTTCCGACGTAGGTTAATTCAGCAGCTTTATCGGGCATATATTTTTTAACAAACGCGGCGATAAGTATAGACTCCGCTTCATCGGTTGTATATACGGCGTCACGTGGAATTGTTCTGAGTTGATTTCGCAGTATATCCTCTGTCAAATCATAAGAGAGCATAATGAGTATGGGGCTATGCGGACGCGCGTCGGAAGGGTTTATAAGCGGATAACCATTTAAGCTGTCCCCTGCCGCCGCAGATTTATCCCATATTTCTATAGGTTCCAGGTCGAGCGCTTTAAGCGCGGGAAGGATAAATTTGCAATAGCTGCCGGCGCCGTAAATAATAAAGCCCTTCTCTTTAATAGACGCTAAATCGTCTTCCGAACATGATAAAGGTATGGATAATATTATATTTATTAACGCGGCACAAGCGATGGGAGCGCAATAAAACGCTGAATTATTATCGAGTGTATTTTCGGGCGCTGACATATTAATATTATTAATCAAGCTGAGCAATAAATCTTTGATAAAAGGATCGCAAATATCGCAATGGCCGAGCCTATGCGCCAAGAAAAATTTTTTCTTCAGGAATCTAAAGGAAAAAGCCGTTTCATATCGCTCTCGCTTATCTTTTTCCATATCAACATATGACAGCGATTTATTAAAACTGTATATACAGCTGTCCAAAGAGCTGATTGCGCTTTCTATGGCGGAATAATATCTGTCATGACCACTGCCTTTATGACGCAGGTTGTAATATAAGACCCTGGGAATATGCGCATAAGACCCATTGGCGGACAACAGCGCTATAAGCGCTATTTCATGCGAAACCGCGTCGGGAAGGCGCAAGTCCGGCAGGCATCTTTTCAAATAATCCGCCCGCATCATGATAGTCCAGCCGTCCAGATAATCCAATCGGGCGATAAATCTTATCATATCGTCTGTAATATATGGCTTACTGACTCTATTAGCGTTTTTTGAAATCAGCTGGCCCATAGTATCGTCTATTAATACCGCGGCGTCGCATTTGGCCCATCCGCACGCGGGCGCGTCTTCCAGGCAGCGAACCAATGCCCACGTATATTCAGGGCTTACATAGTCGTCGGAATCAATAATACATACAAAGTCACCCGTAAAATGCCTGAAACCTTCATTTACGGCGTCATTAAGGCTGCTGCCCGGTTTTTCAATATTCAACATACCATATCCGCGATCTTTGAACGCCTGAACCCAACTCCTCAGTTTTTCGCTTGTATTATCGGAGGAACTGCCGTTAACAGTAATTAATTCTATATTATCATATGTCTGGGCTAAGATTGACTCCAGCATGTGATCCAAATACGGCGCTGAATTATAGCACGCCATTATCATACTGACTTTTTTCATTTTATCACCTTAACATCATTAATTACACGGCCGGAATTATTCAAAGTGTCACGCGCCGCGTATACAACATCTGTATAGAGTATTTATGCAGTGGGAATAATAGGAACGCCGTATATGGTAAAATTATTGCCATATCAGTAATACTTAATACAATGGAGGGTTAAGTATGATATTAAAAAACATGGACGCGCCTGAATTCCTAGCGCGAATTGACGATGGCAGACGGTTGGTTTGCGTTGGCGCCGGCAAGCAGCTGAGCGATATCTGCAAATTATTATATGAGTATAATTTTTTTGAAAAAATATCTGTCGTTTTGGATAATTTTTCACAAACGTTCACCTGTCCATACGGAACAAAGATGGCCGAAACCCCTGATGACTATGTGAAACGCACTTCGCTCATAACCAACTCTGTTTTCTTAATAACGTCAGCTGATTATCCTGATCTGTTCGAACAACTGCACGCTATGCCCGAATTAAATAAAGTTGAGTGCTATATATGGGAGTATATCAGAAAAGCGCCGCCGGCCTATACTCTGCTGGTTGGCGATGAGCCTAAAATACCAAAAAAAATACACTATATATGGTTTGGCGGAAATGAAATGTCGGAAAAGCATAAGCGCTGTATAGATTCGTGGCGCAAATACTGCCCGGATTTTGAGATTATCCGTTGGGATGAAAGCAACTATGATCCAGTTAAGCAATCGTATATGGCGGCAGCCTACAAAGAGAAAAAGTACGCGTTTGCTTCCGATTACGCAAGACTTGACATAATATTCAATGAAGGCGGCATATATCTTGACACGGATGTTGAATTGCTTAGAAATATTGAACCGCTGCTTTATAATGATTGTTTCTTTGGCTAGGGCTCTTTTGGTATTGTCGCGACTGGGCTTGTGTTTGGCAGCGTCGCCGGCTTTCCGTTAGTCAAAGAAATGCGCGATTATTATGACAGCGTCT
>JAITDJ010000057.1 GCA_031282635.1 Clostridiales bacterium | reverse complement strand
CAAAATATGGCGGATGTATGGTGCTATTTTAAAGGCATCACACAAGACGAAATCGACTCGCTCTTTTCTTCAAACAGCGTGCGGGAGGTTGAAGGCAGATACGCGTGTATTGCCAATGTCAACGCTAATGGCTCGGAGAGCGAATTGATTATCCGCAGTCTGACAGGCATTAACCAATCCCTTTTATCCGGCGGAACCATGCCGGAAAACGAAAATGAAATCATTATTAATAATAAGTACGCGTCCGCGAATAATTTGTCTATTGGCGACAGACTGCCGGTGGAAACGGAAAACGGTATAAAATATCTGTTCATAACCGGGTTTTGCTATAATCCGGAAGCGGTCGTAATACGAAAGAACGACGCCGGCACTGTGGCAGTCGGTGCTTTGGGGTTTGCCTATGGCACAAATAGTACGTTGATAGAATTGAACCGCACGTCGCCTGTTTTCGTGTCTATGCTTCAAAGCATAAACGATGAGTTGGAAGACGGGCGGAAGCGGTTAAACGACGCTGATCGGCAGATTATGGACGCATATGCGGAATACCAGAAATCGAAACGGGAAGCGGAGACAGAATTAGCGGACGCTCAGAAGAAGTTAACGGATTCCGATCAACAGATTCAGGAAGGACTGCAAACTTTAATCACTGAAAAAAATAACTTAACGAAACAGTTCGATAATTTTCGAACTAAACTGGATGGCGCCCAAAAGGAACTGGATGAAGCGAAGAAACAGGCGGCGACCGAGTTCGCGGAGGGGAAGAAGGCGCTTGACGACGCTAAAGAGGAGATTGCTAAAAATCAAGCCGAATTTGAGAAACAGAGAGCGGACGCGAATATCCAAATAGCGGACGCCGAGGCGCTGATACAGGATGGCGCCGCCAAACTGGAGGAGTCAAGGCAGCAGGGTGAAGCTGAGCTGGCCGACGCGCAGACCCAATTGGATGAGGGAAGGGACGCGATTGACGCCGAAAGGGCGGAATTTGAGCGGCAAAAGAGCGATGGAGAAGCGCAGCTCGCCGAAGCGGCGGATCAAATCGCTGGCGCGCGGCTTCAATTGGAAGAAAAACAGCGGCAGGCGGAAACAGAACTCGCGCAAGCTCAAGCCCAGTTGGATGAAGGCAAAAAGGGGATTGACAGCGGGGAAGCGGCGCTAAACCAAGCTATGAAAGAAACGGACGCGCTGCGTGAACAGCTTGACGAAGCGGCGCTTCAGATCGCTCTGTCTGAACGTCAGTTAAACGAGAGCTATGCGAGTTATCAAACTATACGTCCGACGCTGACCACACTCAAGCGCAAAGAAGAGGACGCTAAATTCACAGCGCTGTTCGCCGCGATGGATCAGCAGAAAAAAGAATTTTCAAGCAAGCGGAGCGAGGCGGAAAAGCAAATCATTAGTAATGAGAGCCTCCTTGCCGCTAAGATAACGGAATTGAACGCGGTAAAAGAACAATATGAAGAAGGCGTGCAGGAACTGGTCACAAAAAGGGCCGATGCCATGGCGCTGCTGAACGAAGCGAAAACGGAGATAGACAATAAGCAAAACGAATTGGATACCAAATGGGAAGAGGCGCAAATCCAGCTGGATGAGGCGGAAGAGAAGCTGAGTGAGGCGGAATCAGAATACGCAGACGCTTTAAATGAATTTAATGAAAAAAAAGAAGACGCTGAAACTCAATGGCAAAAAGCTCAAGACGAACTGGAAGCCAAGCGGAAAGAATTGGACGATAAGCGGGAGGAAGCCCGTCAGAAGTTAAAAGACGCCGAGACGCAGCTCACGGAAGCCAACACAGCTTACGCGGATAAACTGCTGGAATGGAATCAAAAAAAATCTGACACGGATCGTCAATTCTTGGAAGCGCAGGCTGAAATTGAAAAACAGAGAGCGGAACTTGACGCCCAGTGGCAAGAAGGGCAAAAAACCGTCGCGGAGATGGAGGCTGAAATTGCCGACGCTCAGAAGGCGTATGAAGATGGGTTGAATGAGTTTACAGAGAAAAAAACAGACGCGGAGACGCAAATAGGCGAAGTGGAAAACGAAATATCTGATAAATCACAGTCCATACAGGAAGAAAAGGAAAAATTCGCTGAGAGTGAAGCGGACGCGAAATCCTTATTGGAAACAACCGCCGCCAGTTATCAGGAGGTACTTCTGCTGACCAGTAACCCCGGCGAGGCGGAAGAGCTGGCTAAGACAAACGAAAACTTCGTGGCCGCGATAGAACGTAAAGATCATATAAGCTATATGGCTGTTGAAGCCTCAATTGACCCAATTCGTTCATTATCCATTTTTTTTCCTGTGGTATTCTTTTTTGTGGCGGCGGTTGTCGCGTTTATTTCGGTATCAAAAATGGTGGACGCGCAACGTGTCCAAATCGCTGTTATGCGCGCGCTTGGCATTCCGGAGTGGAAAATACAGGCGCACTTTATGATTTACGCTTTGGCGGCGGCGATGCTCGGCGCTATCGCGTTTGCAGTTCTCGGCAATATAATGCTTCCTCGGTATTTGATAGGCGTGTTCGCAACAGAACTGGACGTGCCCCAGATTAACGCGCCTATTTACATATCTAACATTATCATCGCCTTCCCTGCTGCTTTTCTGTTTACGGGAAGCGCCGTTATCCTAGCTATGCGCAAGGTGTTGTCTATAAACCCCGCGCAGGGGATGCGCCCATTCGCGCCCAAAAAAGTAAAGACCATACTAATCGAACGGATCAAACCCATCTGGAGACGGTTAGACGCCATCGGCAAGATGGTGGTCAGAGGCATATTCCGAAATAAAGCGCGGATTTTGCTCAGTTCTATCGGAGTTACCGGCAGCGTGGCGCTGTTAGTGGCCGGTTTCTCTATGAGAAGCATCGCCATAAAGGTTTTAGATAGTACGGTAAACAGTCTCCGGTACGATTTAGTCGTGGAATATCAATACCCGCTTGAGGATAAGAACGATTTGAATATTCCCGCTGACGTGGACAATGCCGAATGGACAGATACCCAGCAGGCAACGATTCATATAGGTGATGGCATTTCGATGAGAATTCAAATTTTGGAGAATACAAGTCGGATGATGAGGTTGTTCGATACATCGGAAAATGAAATTTTAATTGAGAATGACAGTTTTATCATACCACAGACTCTCGCAGCCGACTATAACCTGGAAATAGGCGATCCTTTAAGCGTAAATATCAATGATCAGGATTACACCTTTGCCATAACCGATATTAACGAACAGGTATTTGCGAAAAAATTATTTGTCAGCATGGGCGCGGCGAGAAAAGCGGGATTAGAAATGCGGAAATCGGTGGTGATGGTTAAACTGCGGGAGTCCAATTACACAGAGCGGATCGCCCAGGAGCTGCGGGAGAACGATGAAGATATTTCGAGCGTGTCAACCCAGCAGAATCAGATCGACTACGCGAACGATGTTATGGCCATGCTGAACGCGTTGATTGTTATAATCGTTCTGGCTTCTTCCATTCTGTCGGTAGCAGTGGTCTACAACATAGCCGCCGTAAATATTTTAGACCGCTCGAGGGACTACGCTATGGTGATGGCGATGGGATACACCGTGAAACAAGTCAACGGGATGATTGTTTCCGAAAATACCTTTATGACCGCGTTCGGCGCTATACTCGGTACGCCGTTGGGTTATCTGATGTACCAATATATGTGCGACGCTGTTTCCCGAGATAATTTAACACTGGGCCGATACTTAAACCCGCTTGCCGCCTTATGCGCGATTTTGGTTTCATTCATCCTGATGATGTTGACCAACTGCCTTTTGCGTGGAAAAATTTATAAGATATCACTGATGGAAACGCTAAAAAGCGTTGAATGAATGTTGATTTACGTATTAAACCCCCTTTGTGTGAATAAATTTATACAAAGGGGGCGTTTTTATGCTTAAAAGTTGGATAAACCATATATCGGAGCATAGAAAGACTTATCTGCTGCTGGCGATTCTGGCGGCCGTTTCGGTAAATAGTTTAAAACCGGCGGCAAAATCCGTATTTCAGACAATCAGTATTGCCGGAGCAGCCAACAGAAAACTGCCGATTTACAGTGTGGAAACGTTGGAAAAGCGGGTCGCGATTTCATTTGACGCGGCGTGGGGGGCGGATGACACGGACGAGTTGTTAGAGATACTTAATCAGTACGATGTAAAGGCGTCGTTCTTTTTATGCGGCTATTGGGTCGATAAATATCCGGACAAGGTAAAGAAAATATACGAGGCGGGCCACGATATGGGCAATCACAGTAAAACGCACGCCCACGGGGCGTCACTCAGCCTGGCTCAAAATAAGGAAGAAATTATGGGAGCGCATGAAAAAGTAAGAAATCTGCTGGGCATAGACATGAAGTTGTACCGCCCGCCCTACGGCGAATATAATAATACGGTTATACAAGCGGCGGAGGATTGCGGGTATTATCCGATTCAATGGGATGTTGACAGCCATGACTGGATGAACAAAGGAGTGGATTACGAAGTCCGTCGTGTGCTTAACAACAAGAACCTGCGTAACGGCTCTATCATACTGTTCCATAATGACGCTAAGGATACGCCGGCTGCGCTGCCCATAATTCTAAGGGGCTTGAAAGCAAGCGGGTATACTGTAGGGCCTGTTTCTCAGCTTATTTATATGGACAACTATAAATTAAACAGTGAGGGACGTCAAATATCAGACACAAAACGCTTTTGAGTAAACTATACCATTTAAATGGCGCCATAAAGCGATGGATAAAGGAAATCCTTAATGTTTGACAAACATTATGTTTACGTTTATATTAATTACATTAGTAATAGAAACGTTAGTAATAGGAGATGAACCAATGAGTTTTTTGGAAAATGTAATTGCCCGTGCCAAACAGGACAAAAAGATCATAGTCCTGCCGGAATCGTATGAAAGGCGTTCATTGGAAGCGGCGCATACGACGCTTAGAGAGGGAACGGCAGGCATTGTTTTAATCGGTAAGAAAAATGAGATTTTGGTTAAAGCCGATGGATTGGATTTGTCTGAGGCCGTGTTTATTGATCCGGATACTTATGAAAAAATGGACGAGCTTATCGACACATTTTACGAAATCCGCAAGAGCAAAGGCATGACCCGAGAAGAAGCCTCGAATATATTAAAGAGAGATCCGCAGTATTTAGGCGTTATGCTGGTTAAAGCGGGGCTGACTGACGGCATGGTGTCCGGCGCTGTACACTCCACCGCCGATACGCTGAGACCCGCGCTTCAGATACTTAAAACGAAACCGGATACGAAACTGGTTTCGGCTTTCTTCGTAATCGTTGTGCCCGACTGTCAATATGGCGCGGACGGCGTATTTGTATTCGCCGATTCAGGGCTGGTTCAGAACCCCAACCCCGAGGAATTAGCCGCTATTGCCGTAAGCTCCGCGGGTTCGTTCAAACAACTGGTACAGCGGGAGCCTGTGGTAGCTATGCTTTCACATTCCACTAAAGGCAGCGCCAAACATCCGGATGTGGATAAGGTGTTGGAAGCCGTAAGACTGGCGAAGGCCGCCGCTCCCGACTTGCTGCTGGACGGCGAATATCAGCTCGACGCCGCTGTGGTTCCGGAGGTAGGCGCGTCAAAAGCGCCCGGCAGCGTGGTTGCCGGTAAAGCGAATGTTCTGGTGTTCCCGGATCTGGATGCGGGCAATATTGGTTATAAATTGGCGCAGCGCCTGGCAAAGGCTGAAGCCTACGGGCCGATAACCCAGGGCGTCGCCAGGCCTGTCAACGACCTGTCACGGGGGTGTTCAGCCGACGATATCGTGGGCGTTATCGCTATTACCGCTGTACAAGCGCAGGCATGAGGAGATCCTATGAAGATTTTGGTTGTAAACTGCGGGAGTTCTTCACTTAAATATCAACTAATAGATATGGAAGGCGAGCGCGTACTGGCTAAGGGCTTATGTGAGCGTATCGGCATAGACGGACGTCTGAAACACTCGGGTAAGGCGGAGTATACCGCGGATGTGGGGATGAAAAACCATACGGACGCGATCCGTCTGGTGCTGAACGCGCTGCTTAACAAAGAGTACGGCGTGTTGAATTCGATTAGCGAGGTCAACGCCGTCGGTCATCGCGTTGTACACGGCGGAGAGTATTTTAGCCAGTCTGTAATTGTTACGGACGAGGTTGAGAAAGCGATAGAGGCCTGTTACGATTTGGCGCCGCTTCATAATCCGCCGAACCTGATCGGCGTCAGGGCATGTGAAGAACTTATGCCCGGTGTGCCGCAGGCGGCTGTGTTTGACACGGCTTTTCATCAGACTATGCCGCCGAAAGCGTATCTGTACGCTATCCCGTATGAATTGTACGAGAAGCACAAGATTCGCAAGTACGGTTTCCACGGAACCAGCCATAAATATGTGGCTCAGCGCGCCGCTGTTATGCTGCGAAGACCGTTGGAAAGCCTAAAAATTATTACCTGCCACCTGGGTAACGGCGCCAGCGTCTGCGCTGTCGAATACGGCAAATCGGTGGACACCAGCATGGGCTTAACGCCGCTGGAAGGCTTGGCCATGGGTACGCGAAGCGGCAGCCTGGATCCGGCTATCATAGCGTTTTTGGTTGAAAAAGAACGGATAACCGTTAAGGATGCTGAAAACATACTTAACAAAAAGTCCGGCGTGTTGGGGCTGTCCGGTGTATCCAGCGATTTCCGCGATATAGAGGACGCCAAGAGACAAGGCAATACCAGGGCCGCGATAGCGTTGGATCTGTTTCATTACCGCGTGGCGAAAACCGCGGGTGAGTACGCGGCAGCCATGAATGGCGCGGACGCGGTGGTGTTTACCGCCGGACTGGGGGAAAACAGTATGAGTTCTCGCGCCGCAGTTTGCGCGTATTTAGGATATCTGGGTCTTCAAGTGGATGAGCGGAAGAATAACACGCGCGGGAAAGAGGCGGATTTTGCCACGGATGATTCCAAGACGCGCGCGCTGGTTATACCCACGAACGAAGAACTGATGATTGCCCGCGATACGGCGGCGCTGCTCGCTTGACATCGGATCGGGCTTGTGCTAGTATATGAAAATTAGCGCGGTTGGTTTAAATGATAAATCATCTCTGGCACTGACCTTTGAGGAAAAATTCTTCCTTCCGGAAAAATATCATTTATTAGACAGGGCTGTGTCTGTTAATTTT
>JAITDJ010000155.1 GCA_031282635.1 Clostridiales bacterium | reverse complement strand
GGGAATTTACGTGTTATCGGTTTCATCAGGAGCAGCGCGGGAACCTCCAACAGCGCTTTATACCCCGCGACCATGCCGAACCTGGCTGTATTGCCGCCTACGCTGTCAATCAAATATGGAAGAAAGGCGCCGGACGTATTCGCCGGCATAAATAAAAAAATAGCAAAAATCAGGTAAGTAACATAATAATAGTTTTTAAAGAGCCGCCCCATATTCAATTGACCTGACGAAGCGTTTTTTTTAACTGCGCCTATGCCTGTTTCGTCAGTGTTTTTCATATTCCACATTATATACATAAGTGGAGTAAAAGCCGCGCCATATACATAAAAGGACGCGTCTACACCGATCTGCGGCAGAACCGCGCCAAGAGCCATATTCATAACCGCGAAACTAAAGGAGCCCCAAAATCTGATTTGGCCGTACTGCAATCGCTCACGCGCAGCAGACTGCACGACAAACGCGTCTATCAGCGAACTTGCCGGCATACGGAAAGCGGCGCCCAGAGGAATGATTATCTCAATAAGGGCTATAGGGCCGAATATGATTTTCGACGATACGGGTATTAAAGCCCAGGTGATAGAAGCCATGATAACGCAAAATATAAATATTTTTCTTATGGAAGAGAATTTATCGGCCATCATGCCCCAAAATGGCGTCGCACATATAGCTATTACCGAGTTGAGCGCGTTTATAAATCCGACCTGCGCCGGGGTATAACCGGCTTTTTGCAGGAAAACTGTCATATACGCGCTTGCCGCCGAGGCAAACCAAAACATGAATTCAATAGACGACAATGACCAATATGCCCTTGGAATACCGCGTAAACTGAGCCTGAACGCATATGGAATCCTGCTTCCGCCCGGTTGTCGCTTTATCATAAAAATACCTCGCTCCGCCGCGCATTAATCCCACAGTCTGGCGGTTTAATTATTTCTGTACACATATTATACCAATAAGATAAAAATAAAAAAAGCAGACACGCCTAAATTTTCCGGTTGGAATAATTTTGCAATAAAAACCAACCGGAAGGATAGGTGTGTCCGCGAATAGAAAAAAAGAAAATACAGGGCGGCAAACGTCCTCAGGTTTGCCGCGTACATTATTTACACAACCGCTGCTTTGCTCATATTCATCGCTTCCTTCCACATATTGCGGAATTCGCGCAGCATATCCCGCACTTCCGTCATTATGCCAATATCTTTGCTCATATTGGATTCAATCAGACGGCGGTGCATATAGTCATACAGACTGTTTAGCTGATTTGAGATTTCGTACTTAAAATCCAAGGTCATCTGGAATTCACGTATGATATCCTCAACGCGAATTATTAGTCCGTTGGCCTTCTGCATGTCTTGGTTTTCGGTGGCGTCAATCGCCTGGTTTATGAATTTCAACGCGCCTTCATACAGCATTAACGTCAATTCCTCTTTGGACGCTGTAAAGATCGCGTTGTCCTCTATCTTCGAATAAGGGTTTTTAGGAATGACAGCCATAATATATACCTCTGTCTCATCAGTTTTTTTGTCTGCGAGCGAACCGGATCGCTCTTTAGCTTTTTATTCAATTCGTCGATTATTTTATCCAACGCGCCCTTTTTGTATTCACCTATTTTCTTAAATTAAACGTTCCTCCGCTGATCCTCCCCAAAACGTCTTTATGATACGCCCTGCTTATACTTTTGCCGTCGTTAATCTGTTTTAAACGATTCTTGATGTCCTTCATCAAGTCCGGCACACGCAGCGCCAGTTGGCCGTCCATTTCCATAATGCGCTCGGACGCCTCGCTTATTTGCCGGCGCAGGTTATCCGCGCCTTCCTCTTCTAAACAAGTTTTAAGCTGGGTATCCAAATATTTAAGCTGGGTTATTATAGCTTCTCGGCGCGACATCAGGGTAATATACCGTTCTTCAGCCTGCCTGGCGGAAATATCCGCCGAAGCGGTCATATCCCTTATGCGCAGCATAAGCGCCAGTTTCTGTTTGAGCAGTTCGATTTGTGTTATTGAATCAACCATAACGCCGCCTCTTAGACCCCGAGCTGCGCCTGCAAGTACGCCATTTGGCTGTTCGCCTGGGTAATGGCCTGCTCCATGCGTGAAAATATCGCGTAGTAGTCGGTTTCTTTTTGCTGAAGGTATGCCAGCATTTCGGTTATGCGATCGTTTTGATCCCTAAGGGTTTTATACATGGAGCTGGACATTTCCAGCATTGTGTCGCCTTTCATGCCGGCGCGTTTAGTAATGGCGCCGGAAGTGCCGATTGCGCTGTTAATGATGTCGTTCATACGCTCGGCGATACCTTCCTGCGCTATACGGTTTTTATCGTTAACTCCGGGTTTGTATGGTATATCCGCGGATTTTGTAAATAGCTGCGCGATATCACCGCTACGGCTTTCCACCGCGCGGGTCAGCTTATCTTCGTCTATGATCAGCTTGCCGCCGTCGCGGAAATCGTTGGATGTGGTTATGCCAATTTCATAAAGACTGAGTTTTGTTCCGTTTGAGAGTTCAACAGATTGATAGATCATTCCGCGCAGACTGCCGGAAACGCTTTGCAGCAGATCGTCGTTGTATAGCATTCCCTGTTGGGCTTTTTCTTCCCAGTTTTTGATATCGTTTTCTTTCATGGATTCTTTTTGTTCGTCCGTAAGCGGTTCGTAGTAATTGTACGAATCTTTTTTGGGCCGGTTTGTTGTGAGTGTACTGTTAAGTGAGTCTATCATAGTATTATAGGCTTCCACAAATTTTTTTATAAAATCCACTGTGCCGGCGGTGTCTTTCTCAATCGTAAGCGTAACAGGGCCCCCGTTTATCGCCGCGCCCGCGCTGTCGGACGTTATTTGACCGAGCTCCATGCGGATGCCCGCAATCTCAATATTATTGCTGCCGCGCGTGGTTTCGATGCCGTTGAATATAAATCGGCTGTCTCTGGCCATTTGATCGGCTGTCTGCGAAAGCTTTAAACCTGTGGATCCCTGTAAAAAACCGCTGGCGTCTGTAATTTTTAACGCGTTCGCGGCGCCGGTCTCCGCCGCCTCAAGCTTGAAATTCTCGTTCAGGCTGTCAAATGAAAGCTTCACGCCTATGTTGGCGTTGTTTACGTCGTTTATTAAATCCTGTACTGATGTGTTCGCGCTATCGAAGTTGAAAACATGCCCGTTGATTTCAAAATTCACATTAGCCGGAACGCCGTTGAAAACTTCGGATAATTTTAGTTTCAGATTCATTTTTGTGGAATCGCCGGCTGTGAATCCGAAATCGTTGAGCGCGTTGGTAGGATCTATGGTTACGTCGCCTGAAAAACCCAATGCGGCAAGCACCTGAGGGTTATCGTCATTGGAAACGGTCACTGTGCTGTCCGTAGTCCCTACGCTGAATACAAGTTTGCCATCACTGTTCACCGCAGCCTTGAGCCCGCTTGTGATTTCGGGAAGCGCTTCCGATATGGCTTTATTAACGGAGGACGCCGCCTGCTCGGCCGTCATATCGCCCTTCAGCCTGAATGTTATAATACTGTCGGTTCCGTTTTGCGATACTTTGAGGTTGAAATCCACGCCGTCCGAGGAGTCGGGGCTGGGAAGGCCCAGACTGCTTATATCCGGCGCGGCTCCGGCGGTTATAGCGGTATCGCGCAGCGCAGCTCCCTGAATTATCGCGGTATGCCCCTGGCTGGCGGTAATAGTTAACGCGCCTCCGTTCATCTCCGCTTTAACCTTAGGAACTGTCGCCGGCGGATTGCCGACGGTTTCCTCACCGAACGCGTCGTTCAATTTGTTTTGCAGCACTTCTTGGAACTTAGCCGCTTTCCCGCCCGCCGCTTTAATGCTGTCTATATCCGTCTGAGTAAATTTTAAGCTTTTGGATGTTCCGTCCAATGAAATCTTAATACTGTCGCCGTTTTTGAGGTTATCATAAACGGCCGGATCGTTCCAATCCGCGGTGCTCACGATACCGCTGCCGGCTGAGCCTGAGGCGCCGGTATAGGTGTCTTTCGTCGCCAACTGCTTGACATCTACCGTATATTTGCCCAATTCCGCGCCGGATGCGTCTGTTATTTTAACCGTCGAGGAATCCGCGCCCGCCGAGTTTTTAACGACGCTGTTGTTACGCAGGAAAGTGGAACTTAAGCGCGCGCTGTTTGCGGAACCCAAAGCCAGAAAACTATTTTGAAATGTTTTGAAAATATCCGACGCGCTGTAGTACGCGCTCTGTTTCCATAGTGTAAGCTGGTTCTGCTGTCTCAATTTGTCCAGCTTCATGCCCTCCGCTTTCATTAAAGCGGTAACCATGGATTCGGTATCTATCCCGGATAACCCGGTATAACGCATTGTATTAGTATATGTGGCCATAAAAATTCCCCCTGCCGGTATTAGTGCCTATGGACGTTATATGTTTCGCCTGTTTTTTAGCGTTTGACGCGCCTGCTAAATAAGTTATCGGCTTAAAACCCCTGTCGCTTTAATTATGTGGATTAAGGAACGCCCGGGCGTAAACCACGGCGTCGCCCTGGCGGATCGGCCTGGCCATATGAACGGTTTCATCATTAGGGATGAAATCATTTTTACGGTAAAAAATAAAAGAATTCATACGGCGCTGTGTGAACAGGTGCATGACATTAAGCCCGTGCGTCCGCAATATGAGCTCCAGTTCGTTTATAAAGTATGAACCCAGCCCCATGTGCTGACGCGCGGGTTCTATAAAAAATTCGTTTATTTTGTATCCGGGGTTTTGGAAGCAGAGCTCCTTTTGCCCCAGGCATACCCCTATAATGGCGCCGTCGTCCGATAAAACATAACTTAATGAGTTGGGCGTGTTTTCTAAATCCGCAAAATATCGTGATGACATATCGTGATCCAGCCAGTCAAACTCGAATGGCGGGGCGGTATATACCCTTGTAAATAACTCCGCGCACGCTTCTCTGTTATCGGCCGCGTATTCCGTAATAATAAGGTTATTTGCCATAAAAGCCTCTTTTCATTAGGTTTATATAACAGGTTTATGTAATTTAGTCGTTTCCATGGGTAAATTATTTATGCATGGGCGCTCGCGGATCTGGGATACTATACTTTGGAAAGGGTTGACGGAACGGCAAAAAACAGAGGTGATAAAGTGGATAATCGTTTACTGGATAAAATTGAGACTATATTCCTGGTAAATAATTTGCAGGTAATGCATAACGGGATAATATCCAGTGTAATCCGCAAGATGCGTTTTATGGAGGATGAATGGGGCTATAATCCGCTGCTGTTGATAAGCGATTACAATATAGAATTGCAGCGCATAAAGATAATGCTGAAATTCGGGATGCGGGAGGCTGATCAGACACAGTTCAACAAATCCGCCAGAATATTGAACGTGTATGATCACTTTCAGCGCTCATACGCGCCTGACGTCAAAGAGGCGGAATACGGCTTGAATTTAGGCGAGGGCGAGTCCGCCAGCCAGACGGATGATAACATATACGAAATTTTTAAAGACGGCAAACACATTCGTACAGAGTATTTTACGGGCTTATTCGGCCGGCTGCGGTTGGTGGAGCGGATTTCCGGCGGTAAACCCGCCAGGCGCATATATTATGACGACTGTGGTTATATCAGTATGATCCAACATCTGGATGAGGCAAATCCGGAATTTCATCCGTGGGAATCCTACTACACAACGGATAAGCGTCTGTGCATTATGGCGAAATATACATTTACCCCCGATAACCCTGCCGAAAAGAATAAACTTCGAAGACTGACGCTGTTTGACGAGGAAGGACGCGCGGTTAAAGAATGCGCCTCAAACGCGGAGTTGGCCGCCTGCTGTCTGGATGAGCTCTGCGCCGACCCGTCGAAGCTTTATCTTATAGTGGACGAATCGGGCGTGCTTACGTCGGCGCCATTGGCGGTGAAGCGAAAGAACGTCTTCCGCTGCTGCATTGTGCACAATATTTTCTTAACCGACGCATATAGATTGGACAGCCGGCCTCAAAGCTACTATGCCCATATGTGCGAACACCGGAATGAATTTGACGGCATAATTTTTTTAACCATGACGGAGCGCACGGACTTTATAAAAAAATATCCGGGATTCGACCCGCGCAAAGCGTTCGTCATACCCCATCCATACGCTTATCACGTCGACCCTGTGGATTTTGAATTACGCGATCACAAAAAAGCTATTATAATCGCCCGCTTTGATGATACGAAACAGATCCCGCACGCTGTCGGCGTTTTTAAAAAAGTTGTGGAGGAGGTTCCCGACGCGGTATTAGAGATATATGGCTTCGGATTCTCGTCAGTCGAGGAAAAAGTCGACGCCAGCATAAAAGAACTGGGTCTGGAAAATAACGTAAAAAAGATGGGTTATACCGATCACCCCGTTAAAAAAATGCGCGGCGCTGCGGCCTTCATAATGACCAGCGTGGTGGAAGGCATGCCAATGACGCTGGTCGAGAGTATTTGCAACGGCTGCCCCGTATTTGCCTATGATATTAATTACGGCCCGGCTGATACGATATTGGACGGGTCGACGGGTTTTCTGTTTTACAAAGGGGACGGAACATCATTAGCCGCCCAGCTGGTAAAGTACTTTATGGATATTGAAATGCAGAGGAGCATGAGCGAAAACTGCTATAAAGACGCGCGGCGTTTCAGCGTTCTCAGATTTCTGGAACGCTGGCGCGCGTTTATGGAAAGCTTATACAGCCGGCGGCGGGATGTTGTTCTGAAAGAAACAGCCGGCGAGAATATCGCGGCTTCGGAGGTATAGATGGCGGCGATTAGTCTGTGCATGATCGTGAAAAACGAAGAAAAAAACCTGGCGGAATGCCTGGACAGCGTCAAAAGCGCGGTCGACGAAATAAATATTGTTGATACAGGGTCGAACGACGGAACCGTAGGGATAGCCGCACAATATACGGATCGCGTGTTTAACTTCTCCTGGGTGGATGATTTCGCCGCGGCGCGCAATTTTTCCTGGCTTCAGGCCACAAAAGACTTCGTAATGTGGCTGGACGCGGACGATATTATAACACCTGAAAATCTCGGTAAACTGCTTGAATTGAAAGCGGCGCTGGGTACGGATACAGACTTTGTTATAATGCAGTACCGCGTCCATTATAATGACGACGGCAGCGCGTCTATGATCTTCCCCAAAGCCCGGATAACGCGCAGGGCAATGGGGATCCAGTGGCGCGGCGCGGTGCATGAGGATCTGGATACCCGCGGGCATGGGGTAAGCGTGGATTTATATATTGATCATAAGTATAAAGACCACAGGCCGTCGCTGGCGCGCGACGCGCGGATCATGAAAAAAGAGATTGACAGCGGCCGCGCGGACTACAGAATACATTACTTTTATGGCCTGGTTGAGTTTTATGAAGATCACTACGAAGAAGCTGAAAAATACCTGTGTATGGTCGCAGAGTCGGGGTTTACCTCCACATTTGATCCCATAGAGGTTTACACGGCGCTGCACTTTATATACAGGCGGCGCGGCGAAGTTGATAAGGCCCGCGCAATATTGGAAGACAACGAGCGGCTGATGGAAGATAAATCAGAATATTTTTGCTGCCTGGGCCTTTTTTACGCGGACTGCCTGAATAACCCTGAAAAAGCCTGTGAACTGTATAAACAAGCCCTGCGGCGCAAGGGGACTTTCCTGCGAACGGACATACCGGGGCAGCGCAACCCCGACTATTATTACCATATCCCTAACGTGTTGCTGGGCAAGGCTTATGTGACCCTGAGAGAGCCGGAAAAGGCGGCGGCGTACTTTGAGCGGGCGCTTGAATATAGAAAAAATGAGGAGGTCGAGCGGCTTATTGTCAAACTGCGTCAGCTTATTGCGATGAGTAATC
>JAITDJ010000072.1 GCA_031282635.1 Clostridiales bacterium | reverse complement strand
GTCGCTATTTGTGTTGTAGTTGTCCCCACCGCCGCTGTTGGCGCGGTCGGTGTGTCCTTCAACGCAGGGCTCGCGAGCGGCGCTCTTGCGGTAACCTGGGCTTGCAGCTTGGCAAGCGCGGCAATCAGCGTATCAGCCGCCGCGATCACCGCATTGGTTCCAGTTCCCAGCCCTGTCAAGGCTCCAACGTCACTTACAATCAGTGTTACCGCTCCAGTTTTCCCTGCAACGCTGGTTACCGGAATGTTAACTGCGGCAAGCTCTACCCAATTGGCTAGTGTTGTGGCGGGCGTGGCCTGCAATATATAATTCTTTAAAATATCCGTGCGTACGCACACGTCGCCGGGGTGGGCGGTTGGTATAGCAAGCATATCCGCCTGAGATGTTTTAACAAAAACTTCCGTAATGGCTTCGTGCGGTATAAGGCTGGGGTTTATCTTACCGTCTGCGCCGAGCAGCACAAGATTTCCTGCATTTGTGCCCGTCCCTGTTAAACCCGCAAGCCAGTCGCCTAAAACCTTTGCACTTACAAGTTTCCCTGTTGTTTCCGTGCCCGCCTGGATCAGCGCCGTGGTTAAAATACTGTATGTAGTGTTGGTGTCAATATCACCTAAAAGTTCAAACTGTGCTCCATCATAAACAAGTAGAAAAGGACGGTTAGCGGTCAAGGAGGCCGCTGTAATCGCAGCGTTTTTGTAATAAATAGGCTTTGCGCCCGTCGCGTTTATATTAAGAGTGGGGTTTGCAGCTGTATTTGCGTTAGAAAAAATCACAAAAAGCCATTCGCCCACGGCAAGAGCGAAACGATCCACGGTTACCGTTTTTGCCGCCGTCGCCGCCGCCGTCGCGCATGTGCCGAAACGCGAGGCAGCATCGTTAATAACGATCTTGTTTGTGCCGTCGCCTATATAAAGCTTGCCGTCGTCCAGCGTGAATGCGGGCTCGCCCTGTAATAATGCCGCGGAGCCGAAATTAGCTTTATTCCCGCGTTTTAATTGAATTGTATTCGCCATTAAAATGAACCTCCGTCTATAAAGGAATTGGATATAATTTTCGGGATATCCGGAGTGTTGTTTAAATCGTCGTAATCGCCTGTAAAGGCAACGCGGGAAAAATCGTCCGCGCTGATATGTATATTTTCGTCATTCATGTGTTCTTCTACGGTTATACCTTGAATCTCATCAAGGACACCGGAAGAATATATTTGCTTCTCATCAAAATTATTTTTATTTAGAATTCCCAATCTTGACGCTTTAGGCATAAGAGCCCCCTTACTGCTCCATTTTGAATCGTCGTTACAGGTTACATCACCACCAGCATTGATATTCTATCAATAGTATCCCCGTCATGCGGCGCTAAAGCTTTGCCTATAACACAGCCGCCTTTTCCTTTTCGCGCGGCTACGCCGCTGATACCTGATATTGTCAGTATATTCCCGGGATCTACATGTCCTGTTACCTTTACGTCAACACGCCCTGCCAGAGCTACAGCCAAGCATTTATCACGGTTACTTTTATCCCCACCCAGCAGGAAGCCATATGTATCGGAGCATACCCCGACTATGACTTTATCCTCTTTCCGTGCTCTCATAACGGAATCTGTTCGCCAGTCGTATGCAAGTACATCCCCCGGCTCTATTTCATCATCGCCGCGCGGAAATAATTCCGCGATGTCGTTGTTATATAATGACCTTATTACGCCATCGTCGCTTATAATAGTTGTCCCATCATATTTGAGTACAGCGCCATCCGCGATATTAATATCTTGACTAATCAGTTCACCTGTCATTGTGCCGCCGGATAAATCCAGTTTGTTATCATTCAGCGTCTTACCTTGCGCGGCGCTTAACGCATCTGTAGTTGAGATAGAAGTTAAACTATCTACAACATTTACTTTTGTCGCGTCTACTACTACGCTTTCCAGTTTTGTTTTTAGTTCAGCGGTAAAATCATTTGTGCTGAACCCCGCCGCTGTGCCATTGCCTAACGGATGCTGGCTAATACCGGCAGTCCCCACGTGGGATTTCGGCGCGGCGTCGGTAATGCCGTAACCTGATATGGTAGTTGGCTTACCGGTTACTTTGCTCCATGCCACATCCGCGATATCGCCGCTGTTTAATTCGGCCTGTCCGCTGACTACATGCCCTTGCGCGTTTGTAGTTACTTTAGCGTAAGTTCCGGCGACGCCGTAATTCTGATGATTAAGTGTGTTCCCGCTCTTTGACAGTGCAACGCCTGCCGTGGTAACGGCGCTGTCATTCATGTTAATTATGACATTTTGGATACCGTCCGAAATTTCTTTGAGCTCATCCATAGCATTCTGGACGTCTCTGGCTGCAAGCTTAGACTTGTTGTTGTCGTATCGAATGCTGCCAGCATACATAGGAAACACAATATCCGCGTGTACGTTTTCAGCCTCGCTGATAATAGTAACCAGACTTAATTCAACGGAAAAAGGCGTCGGACGCGGCGGATCAATTATTGCGGGCGTCGAACGCGTATAGGCTATTTCATATAAAACATCGGCGTCGCTTTCTGAATCGAACGCATATACGCCAACCTGAAAGATTGGTATCTGTTCGGTAATAGCGTCGTTTGTTATCAAGCATGTAACTTGCGATACGCTCAGACCGGTTATGTCAAAACGAATAATATCCAGAAAGCCGGAAGCGCTGATCGATTCTATGCGCTGGTATAAATCAGTCATCGTACGAACATCCGTTGTTTCCGGTATAATCCCGCGCCCAATAGCCATTTTAGTCAGCTTTAAAGCGTCGGGCGCGTTTCCGGAAGCGGAACGCGTTAATAACCTGAGTCCGTTATCCGTTAATACATTGTTTTCAAAATTAGCCAACTAATCACCTCAGTTCCAAGCGTTCATATACGGCGGACGTTTCCCCGCAATACAAAGGCGTCGCGTACTGTCCTTTTGCCGTTTCCGGCTTTAATTCAAATCTTACATACCCTGTACTGTATTCAAAATGACATAAGTTTTTTATATATTTATCTTTGATATATTCCAGTTTCAGATCCAATAGCGCGTATCCGGCGCCGTATTCCATATGCCATAGGTGTTTTTCCCAACTTTGAACCATTATCAGGCGCTCCAGCCAGGAGCGCGTATTCTTGATCCACATCAGCAGCATTACAAAGTCCTCAACCTCTGCCCATCCGTCAAGAATATAATTCACCCTCGCCCTGAATGTGTAAGGCTGCCTGCCGTATTCATACCATTCGTGAATCTCCGCGTCTCCGTATATAATCCTGAGAATATCAACGACAGTTTCATAAGCGCCCAAATGCGCGTACCATTCCATTGTCGCCGCGACGACTTCGCGCTTCTTGCCAAGAATTTTTACCTTATCGTAAAATGGCGTTCGCAGTTCCGCCGCCAAAAAGTCGATCACATCTTCGGGCATACTCATCAATTGTGACCAAATACGCGTTTTGTACGTTCTGTCAATCAGCCGTTGTTCCGACCTGTCCACGGCATAGCAAAACGCCCGAACACGCGGATCGCTTTTTATCCCATATGTCGGCGGCAATAAATCGAACGTGCGGCCTGCCGGAAGATTAGTCATCCTCAAGGCCCCCATAAACCACATGTGTATTAACCAAACGCGCCAGCTGCACGCCGGTGAGCAATGTAAAATCCGGTGATCTTAAGTCTAATCTTTTTGCGCCCGCTTCGCGGAATAGCTGCCGTAAAGTGTCCGGGTTTATGTCCCTGCCAATCTTTTGGTTCTGCCACGCTGAATAATATTTAAGCGCCAGCGATACGCGTTCCTGTATTGTGCCGGCTGTATTCCTGTCTTTTGTTGATATGTAATAGATAAGCTCGATACTGTAGTCTACTAAATCAGGCGGCGCTATCAGTACCTTATCGGTGAGCGGCCGCACCTTGTTTTCCTTTAAGAAGGCAAAAAGCCCCTCTATAAAGCCCTGGCCGGGCAGTTCCCCATCATTCAGCAAAATGCGGATATCGACCGTCCCCGGTTCCGGCATAAAAACATTCACGTCTGTAATGGCCTGGCTGTATGTTTTTACCCAAAAGATATAAGCCTCGTCCGGGCCGGCGACGGAAAAACCGCTGGGCGCTAAAAAAGTCCGTTCAGCCAGTGACTGATCGGACTCTTCATCAACCCCGCCGGAAGCGGGGCTTATATTTCTAACAGACGGTGTGAATGGCAGCGGCTGAACAATTGTGTTTAATATGCCAATAGGATATTGGTTACCAACCGACCCGGACTGTGTGCAGACAGCGGGTAATGTTACTTCAATTTCGCCTATAGGTATTTCACCGGTTCGCGTTACCCTGAAAAATACGTTATCACCGCCAGTTACTTCCTTACCCATCGGAATTAGCGCCGCGTATTCAAGCGGAGCGGACAGTGTAAATGTAAGCAGCGTTTGAGCGGCCTGGATGGGCAGGCGGGCTACACTCCGCAGCGCGGCAATGTTGTCCAGGAAACCGCCGCGGCTGTATTTCAGCAAGTCCTGTTTGCCGGATCTGTCAACATATTGATAAAGCTGATACAACTTCAACGTGTATGTATAAAGCAGTATCCTTATGGGATCGGCGGGGTAAAGCGTCTTGCTTTCGCCGGTTATCCGTTCATATTCAGATTCATAGTCGGCGACGGCTTCATTCCGCAAGTTTTCAAGCGTGACGCCGTCTATAAAATTTATATCTGGTATATTTCTGAATTCTTCAATATTGGGCACGACTCACCACTACTTTGGGATACATTCCGCCGCTCAATTCCTCATACTCAAAAGTGAACGCTTTTATTTTTACGCGCGGCTCATACCGCTGAACCTTTTCCGTCAGTTCTACGCTGTACTTATTCCGGGCGATGTTTAAGGGCTGATCCAGTATGGTTATGTCGATTCCGAAATCACGGTAAAGCGGGACGGTTCCCGCAGGCGTTGTAAAAAGCGTTATCAAGCATTGATAAATGTCCAGTTCGTCTTTGGCGCGGAAATCGAAGACAATTTGTGTATTCATGTAATCAATCGGAGTAATCATGATCATTTCCAATCTTCTAATTCCGGCAGCATCGATGCAAACGGATTATCAGGGGTAAGTTGAGAACTATTGTCTTTTTCAAGCTGCGCTATCGTATCAGCCGTTTTAGACTGCGATTTCTTGCCGGATTCATACCCGCTGACCGTCCACATCTCGCTGCAGTATTCCTGTAAACTCACGTCGACTTTGCCGAACGCCAGCACGCCGCCGTCATAAATAACGTCCCACGCCTGCGACACGGACGTAATAATCCATTTATCCACGCCTATCGCCTTGCCGCCGACGACTAGCCGTTCGGCGTCGCCGCTTCGGGCGTGTTCGATCCAGCGGTTCATTTCGTCACGCGGTGAAACGCCGAATCGAAAGTTAAGCGTCACGGTAAACGATACCGTATCCAACCCCGGCGCTATAAATTCAGTGCGCGGCTTTTGAGCAATCAATTCGTGATTCTCGTATTTACTGGATGTCTCCCGTTTGAAACCATTAAAAGTGATTATTTTATCGCCGCTCACCTCAAATATAATGTCGCCGAATTGACCAATTTCGCCCATAAATCGCCTTCTTTACGATGGTCTAACCGGTTCGCTCGTATTGCTCGTGCCAGTAGTAACGCCTTTGTGCTTATGCGTCGTAATGGTGACGGTCTGCCCGTCCGGGCCGAATTCGCCTTGAACGGCCTTGACCTTGCCGGTACTCTCGTAATCGCCTTCATGCTCAATCTTGCCCTTGATTTTAATGTATTCCGCTTCGATTGATACGTTTTTAGCGGTCTTCACTGCTACGTCGCCCGCCGCCTTGATACTAACGGAAACATCCGGCGAATCAGCGACATCCACAAACAGCGTATGAGTGTCCCTGTCGAACTTGATATGACTGCCGGAATCGTCGCGTAATTCCTTCCGCCACAATTGCGGGCCGGATTCTACCGGCGTTTCGCCGTCCCGCCAATATCTGCAAAGCACGACGCCGTTTTCAACGCCGTTGGATTGATGGGCGACATAGACCTGTTCGCCGACTTTCGGCATGTCATACTCAAACGTAAGCAGCGGCAATTCGGCGGTTACGGCGTTATTTTTGTCCTCATACAAGACGCGCACGCGGCCGGTATCATAATTAACACTGGATACAACGCCCTGCCGGATAGTATCAGGTGTTTTACTCAACGCGCCGCGCCTCCAAATCCATCGTATAGCCGCCGCCGATGTTATGCGTTATCTTTTCAATAAAATACTTTCCGTCGAACTTGCCGAAATTTTTAATATCGACGTTCTGCGTCGATACAAGCCCCTTATGCGCGTCAAGCTTTAACGACATGGTAGTCTCGTCCTTATTGGCGTCCCTTACCATAGCCTTTGCCTTTTTCCGCGCGTCGTCAAGGCTGTCCGCCTTTTGGTTGGATTCCTGCAGTTTATGCGTAGGGCGGTTATTGCTTTTAGGCGCGTTGTATGTATAAGACATATCCTTTCCCGATTTCGGGTCCCTATATTTTATTACGGCGCCGTCGGCGATACCTGTAAGCGTCGTTTTACCGCTCCAGCTTATGACGTCCAGCTCGCTTAATGTTCGTACGCTGGCTTTGGCTTCGTATGCTTCCTCGTCGAAAATAATTATTTTCTTACCGTAGACTTTCATCGCGAGACCATAATCTCTGCAAAGCTTATCCAAAAAACTCATGTCCGTCTCTTCGGATTGTTCCAGCACTTTTATTGTTATCGCCGACGCTTCGTATGACAGAGATACGCCCGCGTCGCCGGCTATCTTCGCGGCTATGGCCTGCAGCGTGGTTTTTTCCCACGTTTTTGTATTGTTCCGGCAGTCAAAGCTTTCGGATACCGGCGTAGATATAGCATCCAGCTTCAATGATACCGGCGGTCCGCTGAAGCTTATGCCGTCGACGGTGAACTGGCCGCAGTCCAGCGTCCAGTTATCGCCTTCGCGGTTCCAGTCGGCGACTTCGATAGCCGCCGAGATACTGTCCGTTTTTGTTGGAAACCATGCGTCAATCCACTTTTTATAAATATCTGATATATCAAGCGATATGGTGTCAGCCTCGCCGGACGCGCAGTCGGTATATGTAAAGCCTTTAAGATAAGGTTTTAAGTCGGTTGTGATGTTTTTACCCTGATAGATGATTGAAATATCGGTTCGTCTGGACTTCATAAAATCACCAACAAAAAGCGCCCGCAAGGGACGCTTTTAATATACATACCGGCTTATTGCGCCGCAGTTTCCATGTTCAAAAACTTATTCACAAAGTACATCTGGCCGCGCCCGGTGACGCGGGTCGTCTTGCGCATGGCTCTCCTTAACCACTATCTGCGCCACGGAGGTAAATCCATATCCGCGTCAGGCGGCTTATCGGGAATATTTATCGTCATGCCGGAAGGGAATACCAGTATATCAAGCAAATCGAAGTTATTTGCCATAAGCAGATCCGCCAGCAGCTCGCTGCCATATACTTTTTTTGCTATAACGTCCCAAACGTCGCCCGATATGGTTGTGTAAGCTTTCATTGAGAAAACGCCGTCCTTCGCCGATTCTGCGCGTACTGGGACGCCATCCGGTTCCAGCCGGATTGAGACAAAGCCTCCTGCACGCCCTGATTAACACCCTTCTTTACGGTTTCAGCGTCGGCGTTACCCTGTACTGTTACGTAAACCGTAATATTGGGCGCTCCGATTTGCGTATTGGTTTGCGCCGGCTGTGAAAGAGAGTTTAATAATTTATCAAGTCTGGATACAGGTTCGGTTGCGCTTCCGCGGCTGCCGCCTGTTGGATTAGGCGTCGTGTATGATTCGTTTAGTATACGGTTTTGCTCAAACAAATTATCAGATGAGACATTCGGCCCGGCATAAAAATTGCTTGACGCGGGCGCCGAAAAAGTATTAAGAAAATTATTTAATTCAGATAACGGCATTACGGCTTCGTCTTCCCGTCCCTCGCCGATAATCGCAAGGGTGGGCGAGGTCGCTATTCCGCCGGCCGCAAGGCTCGGTATTTCCGGCGATTTATCGCTGAACGGCATACTATCCCTGAATGCCTGTAACATGTCATCGAGCTTGGACAACGGCAGTACGGCTTCATTTTCACGCCCTTCGCCTATTAACGCGAATGTCGGGCCTGTCGCAACGCCGCCCTCCGCCATCGGCGTCGTTTTAACGGCGCGTTTAGCTGGGGCGCCGGATGTTTTGGGCGCCGAAGCGCCGGACGAAATATTGGCCGAAACGCTGGCCGAAACATTGGGAACGCTGATTGAAGCCATTGCCGTAAGCTTGCTTTGAACGTTCTGCACGGCCTTATCAAGCATGTATTCACTGCTTTCTATGCCGCTTACGAGCGCAAGCATTAACTGCGCGCCCGCGTTCTCCATGTCGGGCTGCTTCTCTTCGGTTAAAACTATCATATCTTCAATATAACTCGGGAAAACGTCGGCGTTATCTGTTAATATGGCGTTTTCCGCTTGCATCGCGGCGTCGACGTCCTTCTCAAATACCGCGCTCAGTTCTTTCAGCTTATTATCGCTGGCGTCTACAAGCTGCTGAACCAAGTCGGCGGATGCCGGCCCGGCGTCCTTTAACTGCTGCATTAGTCCTTCGGCTAACCCGCTGCCGTCGGCGAATTGCCTTGACGCAAGTTCGGTTATATTGTTAGCCCATTTTTCCATTGCCGCCGCATGATCTTCGTAGTATTTAATCATGCTGTCAAGCTCAGGCTTCGCGCCTTTAGGC
This sequence comes from Clostridiales bacterium, assembly GCA_031282635.1. GTDB lineage: Bacteria > Bacillota > Clostridia > Lachnospirales > WQUN01 > JAISZF01. Next base: position 4,223 of record JAITDJ010000072.1, on the reverse strand, counting down.
AGGTCCTTGCTCAATTCATCGTATGCCTTGGTAATATTAGCGGTTAAACCTTCAACCGCTTTTAAATAATTTTCAATGTCCTTTTGCATTTTCTTAAATGCTTCATCAGACATCTCAGCCGCATATTGAGCGGCTTCACCTTGATTTTCTATAGCGTCCGCGTTTTCATCCAGAGCGTCGGTTTGCTCGGCTATTCGATCTGTTGTTTCCCCCGTTAGCTGTTCGTATCGGTCCTGATTAACGATATAGGTTTCAAGATTTTCATTCGCGGCTGACAGTTTATCTTTATTCTCAGAATATTGACCGTTAAGGCCTTCAAGTTCTTTCTCGGTTCTTTTGATTTCCTTTTGTAAACTCGGAAGATTGTGAGCGGCTATACCCGACTTACCGGCTAAATCTGCAATTTTTTGATTATACTCGTCCTGGGTTATCGCCGACGACTTTAATTGCCCTCTGTATTTTTCATAATCGGCGTTCAGCAAATATAACGCGACTTTTTCCCTTTGACGTTCGATAATATGATCGGCCAGTGAATCGTTAACGCTTATCAGACTATCGCGTACGCGCGTTAACTCGTCCGCGCTGGTTTCGCTTAATTTCATACTCAATTCCGACATGGCTAATTCGCGTTCTTTGCCTAACAGTTCATCAATTTTCTGGAAAGCGTCATCGGCGGCGCCGCTTTCCAATTCCAATGACGAAATCATTCCGCCGGATAGACTTATCAATGACTCCTTAACGGATTTTAATTCATTTTCCGCCCTTGTTAGATCCTCCGTGGACAGTACGCCGCTTTCAATTTGCTGGTTTAAGCTGTCGAATCGCTCTTTTAGTTGGTTGATATTCTGCTGCCTGTCTACCAGTTCGCCAAGGCTGTCCGCCGCGCGCTGAATTCTGTCGCCGGTATTCAGCATGTATTCTTCCGCCGCAGCTTTACTTTCTTTAAATTTCTGATGGAGCGTAATGACTAACCCCGTGAGCACGCCTATTCCGGCTAACCATACGCCGAAAGGGTTTGTCGCGAAAGCGCTGCTCACAGCTCCGCTTACACTAAGGATTCCGTCCAGCCCTTTTTTAACATTCGGCAATATTTTAGTGGCGACATTCCAGCCGGCGAAACCGGCGCCGACGACCTTTACTAAATTAATAATTGCAGAACTGTTTGAGACAAGAAATTTAAATACGTTCAGCACAGCGCCCGCAAGCGTCTCGAATTTTTGGGCCAGCGCAGGAATGCGGCCCGAAAGATCCTTGAGCCGTTCCGTAAGGAATTCCGCGCCTTCCGCCGCATAAGGCAATGCGATACTGCCGATAGATATTTGCAGCGCGTCGAAAGCGTTATTCATTAATTGAATCGAATTCTCGGTAGCGGACGCGCGTGAGTCAAACTCCGCTTGCATACTGCCGGCGTAAAGCGTCGAATCACCCAGCGCGTCAAAATTATTTTTAAGAACGTCAATATTTTCTGTAAATGCCGCAATGGCTTGCTGCGTCGATTTATTATTTCCAAAAATAGCGCCGACGGTTGCAGACAGCTCTTCCGGATTGATATTATCTTTCATCGCCTTAAACACTTTCAGCATCGTGCCTTCAGCGTCGTTGAGCATATCTTTGGATACCTGCGAGGCGGTAAAGCCCAATTTTTCCCACGCCTTTTGCGCCTTTTTCGTCGCGCCCTCACCCTGCATAAGCGAACCGTATATATTGGACAATGCGGTACCCATGTTAGCCGCGTCCATACCGTTTAAAGCAGCCGCCATAGCCGCGATCTGATCCGCCGCGACGCCTGCGGATCTGCCAATTAACCCGGTATCCTGCACAACCTGAATCAGCTTATCCGCGCTTTGCGTAGTCGTATTGCCAAAATAATTCACCTTGTCCGCCAGTACGACGAATTCCTCCTGCGACATGCGCAGCGAGCTGCGTATAATCGCCGCCGTTTCACCGGCCTGTTCCGCCGATAAATCAAAGGCCACGCCCATTTTAGCGGCGTCTTCCGCGAACCTCGTTAATTCTTCCGCGGCTATACCGCTTTGACCGGCGGCCGCTATAAGTTTAGTGATCTCGTCCGCCGCCATAGGTATACGGGCGGACATATTTAATATCTCGTCGGACATTTCAGCATAAGCCGATGTGGTTTCACCTGCGGGGGTCTTAAGCCCGTCCACAACCTTTGCGACATCCGCCATAGCGGATTCAAAATTTTTCGCCTTCTCAAAACTGCCGCCGAAAAAATCTTTAATGGCGTCCAAGCCTATAAAAGCGCCGGCAAGCATCGTGATATTCGGGAGAATATCACCGAACGCGCTTTCCGCTTTGTTAGCTGACTGCTCCACGTCGCCAAGTTCTTTTTCGATAGAATCCAATTTTGTTTGAGCTTGATTAAACGACTGATTGAAAGAATTTTCAATTTTGGCGCCAAGCTCAAATAACATGCTGTATTTATTACTGCTCTGTTCCGGCATTCAATCAATCCCTACATCGATATGCTTCCTTTACCGCCGCCGTCTCTATTGTTCCAATCGTCTATCAGCTCATAAAGCTCAATCAACGGCAGATTGAGAAGAAATTCGAGGTCGGCGCTTACAGCCCCGGCAAAATGAACGGCCAGCCTTTGGGCCTGCCGTCCGTCGCCGGGCCTTACTCCTACTCGAAAAAATAGTTCATGATAAAAATACGCAGGGCGACGCCGTCTTGCGCGCCCAATCCGTCGAAAAACTCAAGCGGGAGGTTTGTCACCAAATACGCGATTATACACGCGTATTCAAGCGTAACTTCTTTCATCGTAAGCGAAGTGACGTTTCTGCTTACCATTTTATCGGCTTCTTTTAACTGCCGTGTGTTTAACGTCTCCAAGCCTGAAAAATCAATTTCCTTATATTCCGTACCCTCAAATATCATAGGCTTTTTGAGTTTTAATACATAATCGGACATTTTGTTAACCCTCATAAAAATAAGCGCCCGCAAAGAGCGCATAAGGCGTCAGGTTTCTGAGTGTAAAAAAGGGTGCGCCGTCAAATCATCGTCCTTAAATCAGCCAGTAGATCGACGTCGTTAACGATATAAACAAAATTGTATGGATCATATTCTATTAAAATCTTTCCGTCGGATTCAATTTTAATATAATATACGGACAAAGTAACCTTGGATTCCATCGCCTTAGCCTGCTCCAGTTTCCCTAAATCAAGGGCCTTGGGCCGTCTGCGCAGCGTAATTTTAATCCCGTGGTATACGGCCTTACCCGACGAGTGTTCATAATATTGCTGCCCGCCGCGCAGATAGAGTATGTCGCTGGTCTCGCGCATCAGCGTCATTACCGCCGATTCAAGCGTACGAAAATTAAACTCAATGGTTAAATCGGTGAAATGCCCGGTCATCGGTACATCCCGGCTGCCGAGGATGCCCGCGCCGGTAATCGTTTCCGTCATAGCCTCGAAATTAGGCAATTTAACATTGTTCGCCACGCCGATAATCTTTTCGGTGACATCGTAAACATTATACGAATGCAGGCCTTCCGGCTGCGGCACTAGATTAGCCATTGCTGTTGTCGCCTCCCGCCAGGTAATTTTTTAAGGCAGTTGGATCGAATATGAGTGTGTTTATAATAGCCTCCGCGGGCGGGAAAAACGCCAGCTTCTGCCTGAAATGAATCTGCCCGTTAAGAATATCGGTTATCGGATTCTCGTCGGCGTCGAATTCAATCCTGCCGGACGCGATCATGCCCTTTGCCTGCATTCCGTTTGCCCGGATATTCTCGCTGTCGACGACCGCATCAATCAGACGCAGGTTTATTGAATCGTCAACCAGTTGAAAATAGGTCAGAATAAACGTATTCCCCCACCAATTAAACATGCGGCGCACGGGAATATATCTATCCTTTATATCCGTGGAAGCCGGATATATAGAAGTATTGTTCCCCCACGAACGCCAGCCGTTCATATTAATAGCGGTGCATACGCCTATGCTGTTAAGGTAATTGGCCTGCGGCTGATCTAAAAATATTTCTCTGTGTGCTTTCTGCGCGTCGCCTTCAAGCGTCAGATAAGCGCCCTGGACATCCCCGTTTTCATCCAGATACGCGTCTTCAGTATTGTCGGCGGAATCGCTTAATACGGCGCGTACGGAATTCAAATCCTCTGTTACCGTACCGGTTATTTTTATAAGTTCGTTTGACGGGCTTTTATACGGAACGTTTTCGTGGTTAGCGTCGGTGTAGGCCGTCA